>JAFXKJ010000092.1 GCA_017531765.1 Clostridia bacterium | reverse complement strand
TATGATTGTACTGCTTGCAACTTTAATTCTGCGCTGTATTTCTTGTTCTTGCGCGTTCTTCTTGGCATAAAATAACCCCCTTATAGTAGTCTTGAAAACTTTTGTTTTTTCAAGTGTCTACTTTAAGGGGATTATATCATTGAAGGGAGGTCTGTGCGCTTTTGTTGTTATCAAAAAATCAATTAAAGGAGATATCATAATGAAAAAGGTAAAAATATTTGCATTATTAATGTGCTGTTTTCTTCTCGTTTCCCATATGTGCGGATGCGCTGAGGAAAATAAGCCGGAAAACAAGCCGAAAAACACGGAATACGTTGTACTTGAGGTTGGCATCGGAGACTCCGTTGACGGTGGAAAGCACACGTCTGAGGTTCCGATTTGGGATAACTCGAAAACAACGTCACATAGTGACAGTACAGCACCCGCTAATGTTACGGTCAACTTTGACGGTAAGAACTACACCGGTGAGTATGTGAGATCTGTAACGAGAGTACCGAATTTATTTACTTCTCACAGGTACAAATGCGAGAGTGAAAATGTATTTTTTGAGATAAACGGATCAACCGGTGAGCTTGTCGATCTTATTTATGCTAGAAACATTGCGAATGAGTCAACTGTAGATGAAGCATACTGCAGAGAAAAAGCTGATTCCATTGCGAAGCAATATATAAATTTGGATGAGTATAAGGTTGAAATTGCAAGTAGGGAAGAAATCAGATCGAATTATGCATGTGCATTCCACTATTACAGAGAAATTGACGGATATAAGACGTATGATTGTATAAATATTTCTGTTGACGGAAACGGTAATGTTGTTACTTTTGAGCTTGGCGATATTGGCTCATTCAGTGGAATATCCTCCGTAAAACATGAAAAAGATACAGCAGTAAAAGAAATCGAGACAAAGCTTGCGAAGATATATACCGAAGAAAACAAGCTTAAAGACTATAAGGTTAATTCAGTTCTGCTGTTGAAAACGGATGATAATAAATCAGGATTTCTTTATACGATAAATACTGAATTTGAACCGAAAAAGAGTGATACGGATGACGCTTATTATTTAACCGGAAGCTTGATACAGTTCCTGGTGTGTGAAAAGTAGTTTATGAGTCCTGATTGTTCTTAAAGTGTAAAAACGGAAGTAAATAATTAAAAAACGCGGGAGACTCGATACCGAATCTCCCGTTATTTTTTATATAATTTCAATGGCTAAAGCCGTCTCACACGTGCTGTCATGCCCTACGAACAGCGTAAACTCACCCGGTTCGACCACTTCACGAAGATCTCTCGTCATGAGCGCGAAGCGGGATGCGGGAATCTCAATTACCGTGTCAACTGTCTCTCCCGCGGGCACGTGAACTTTTACAAATCCGCACAGCTTCCTCTCGGGAGTTGCAACGGAGCTTACGTTGTCCTTAAAATAAGCCTGAACAACCTCATAGGTGTCGCGGCTTGACGTGTTTTCAAGCTTTACGTGTACGCGGAGCATATCCTTTTCCGTGATGCGATCCCTTTCGATGGAGATGTCTCTATATTCCACCGTGGAATACGACAGTCCGTAGCCGAAGGGGTACAGAGGCTCGCTTCTGCAGTCGCGGTATCTCTTGTATCTTTCTCGCGGTCTGCCGCTTGACAGCCATGAGTGATAGTTGGGAATCTGTCCCGTGTGATACGGGAAGGTGATGGGAAGCCTGCCGCATGGGTTGAAGTCACCGAAAAGAACGTCGAGGGCTGCGTGACCTCCTTCGCTTCCGCCGTGCCACGTCAGAAGCAGTGCATCGGAAAGCTCTGACAGCTCGGGGCAGGCGAGAGGACGTCCGCACATGAGGACAGAGGTTATGGGCTTTCCCGTTTTCTTCAGTGCGCGGAGATGTTCCATCTGTACTTCGGGCATTGTGATGGTGACTCTGTTGGCACATTCGCCCGACCAGAACGTAGGCTCGCCGCAGACGAAGATGATCTCGTCACATTCCCCTGCAAGCTTTGCCGCCTCGTCAAAGAATGCCTTCTTCTCAGACGGAGTGGGGAAATCGTCGATCACGGGAATACCCTTGTGATAAACGAAGTTATATCCTCCCTCTTCCATGGCTCTTTTAATGGTGTACTGCTCGATTTCAGGATGAACCGTTGACCACGTACCGAGAAGGTCGTACACGCTGTCTGCAAGGTAACCTGTGAGGAGGAATTTTTTGTCCTTTGAGAGGGGAAGCTTGCCGTTTTTGTTTTCAAGCATCACTGCGGCATTTCGGGCGACCTCTCTTGCGGTTTCTACTGTTTCCGCGCTGTGAGTAAAGTCTTCGCAGTTTACGTTATAGGGATGCTCAAAGAGACCGAGTGCGAATTTTACCGAGAGAATACGGCGTACGGACTCTTCGATGGCATCGGCAAAGCGCTTGTCTTCCATGTAAAGTGCCTCGCAGGTGTCAAGATAAGCACACGACGCCATATCCATATCCGTTCCCGCAGTGATCGCAAGGGCGGCGGCATCTTTTACGTTTTCGGCGACTCTGTGCTTTATCAGCTCGGGGATAGAGCCGAAATCGGACACGAGAAATCCCTTGAAGCCGTATTTGTCGCGGAGAATGTCCGTGAGAAAATACCTGCTCGCGGTAACGGGCTCGCCGTTCAGCACGTTAAAACTGCTCATTACGTTCATTGAACCCGCGTCAACTGCGGCGGAGTACGGTTTCATATATTCCATGAACAGTGTACGGTCGCTGATGTTAGCTTCATCGTAGTCCCGTCCGCCCTCCGCAAGGCCGTAAGCACAGTAATGCTTGAATCCCGCGGCGATGTACGGCTTGCCCGTGTCGGGGTTGATACACTGCAGTCCCTTAACCTTTGCTTGGGCTATCAGTGAGCCGAGAAGTGGATCCTCCCCCGCGCCCTCTGCCACTCTTCCCCAACGGGGGTCACGGCACAGGTCGATCATGGGAGCAAACGCCCAGTTGATGCCGTCGGCGTAGGCTTCCTTTGCGGCACAGCTTTCCGCTTTTTCAATAAGCTGAGGATCCCAGCTTGATGCACCGGCGAGAGGTATGGGGAACATGGTCTTGTGTCCGTGGATCACGTCGTAACCGAAAAGCAGAGGAATACCGAGACGGGATTCTTTAACGGCGATCTCTTGAAATTTGGTGTTTTTCGCAAGTCTGCGGCACAGCACGGCGCCAACACTGCCGCGGCGTATCTTGTCGATCACCGAGCCTTCCTCGGCGGGGTCACCGAGATTCCATTCGGTAAGACCCTCAAACTCGTCGGCGCACTCGAGGTTAAGCTGACCTACCTTTTCGGAGAGAGTCATTTGGCTCATCAGAGCTTCCACCCTGTCGGCATACGGTGACGGATCAAAGGGAGTCTTTATAAGGTGGTTTTGTTTTATCATACGTCCCTCGCTTTTTACTGAAGTATATGCTTCGATTATATACTTTCACGGGTGCTTTGTCAAGGCTTTGCGCTTGTTTGAACCTTAGTATGTTACCCTGCTTGCGTTTTTCTTCTCATTCTTAGAAGAACTGATTTTAATTTAGGGGTGTTGTACCTTAAAACAAGGGTGGGGAGTATGTTGAGCAGCAGATTTACCGTTCCCACGGGCAGGGCGATGGAGAAAGCGAGCACTTCGGGGTAAAAGAGCATAGGGAGAAAACCTGCGGGGTAGGAGAGTCGATGAGTCAAAACGCCCTTGTTACATTCGATGATGAATTTTTCCATATATTCTTTGCTGTTTGGCTTCAAAAGTCTTTTTTTACTGAAGCCGCCCAGCCACCCGAGCTCCCAGACCTTGTCCTTCCATGCTCGTACTCTGAGCCTTTTATAAAGCTTTTCCTCCCATGGCGAAACGCTGAAAAGTGCTTTGTCTACACCAAAAAGTCTGTCGGGCAGCTTGTTGATGATTATGGCAATGAGTCCGTCGATGGCAAATTGAAGTGCGGTACATAAAACAGTGGCTCCTACCGCCGTAACGGCGGATGCGGCGGAAAAAGCAATATTAAGGGCGGAAATGACCGCTACAGCAATACCGATCACAGATAAATACAGCTTCATACTTCACCGTATACAAGGGGCTTGTTGTAAAACTCCTCATAGGTCTTCACCCAGGCGTCGTAGTTTCTGTCACGCATATCACGTTTCGCATCTGCGCGGGAAAGGCTTTCGTCGGGGTAGATTGCGGGTAAAATGTGTATTGTATATTCCTGAACGAAAAAACCGTCTCCGTCGGGCACGTCGCTGTCCTCCATTGTGATGAATATGGGGACTATGGGTACTTTGTTCGTGACTGCAAGAGAAAACGCACCGTCCTGCAGGGGCTTCGGCTTTCTGTAGTTCCACCACATACTTTGTTCGGGGTAGATGAGTATAGTTTCGCCTCTGCCGAGGAGTACCTTTACCGCTTTGAGGAATTTTTTCATGGTTGCACTCTGACTTGAAAGAGGCAGGGTATTGCAGTGGCGCATGAAGAGTCCGAAGGGACGCGGCGGATTTGTGTAGTTGCCCTCTCTGATTATCTTGTAGAGCAGCTTACCGCCCATGTGATCGCGTAGAGCCACCCAAACGGCATAGTTGTCGCAAACGCTGAAGTGGTTACAGGTGACGAGTTTACCTCCTTCAACGGCGGTGAAGTTTTCAATACCGCGGACCTCTTTTATAATAAGCTGCCCTTTTTTGATCATTTTATCGAAAAAACGTGCGCCGAAGACGTTTGCGATCCTGTTTTTCAGCTTACTTGATAATTTTTCGTTCAGATAATCCACCTTGTCGGGCATAAGAGGAAATGTTTCGGGATCATCTTCCACGTCGAGATGCCACAGCTCCTTTTTTTCAAGCTCGGCGATCCTCCGCAGAAGCTCGGTTTTATGTGCAGATATTTCCATATTAACTGTCCAAGCCTTTCTTTTTACTGAAGGATGTTTTCGGTGATCTTCGTGGAAAACGTATTACCAGATTCGGAGATCAAGCCCGCGTGAATGAGTATTTCTTTTGAGGAAGCTTCTTTTTTTGCCCTTTCCTCCTCGCCGAAGGAAGCACGTGCATGAAGGATGTTTTTGTAAAAGCGGGATCTTTTTGCGTAGTGCCAGAATTTTTCTCCGTCGATCACGTCGTCATACTGCCACGGCTTTTTATAAAGAGCGTAGTGAACGATATTCTTTTCTCCGTCGCAGGGGCAGGGCAGAGGCTCCTTGTTCCAGCCGTTTGGAAGTTCACTGATCTTGTTTTGACAGAGATAATTCAGATACGCCTGATCGGGGTCAAGGAGGTCGAAATCGTACTTCGTGATAAGCTCCACAAATTTTTCTTCGATCCTGCTTTTTCTGAATTCCTTCAGATTTATCACCAAAACGCCTGCGTTTACGTATCTGTCGGGATCAACTCCAAGGGCGACTTTTGCATAACGTCTGAACTCTTCGGTGCTTCTCACGTACTCTTCGGGAGCCGCGGCTATAATATTGTCGCCTATGGGAATGTCGTAAAGCTTTGATATATCACCGAGAACAACAAGGTCACAGTCCAGGTAAATGATCTTATCGTACTCGGGGAAAAGGGAAGCGATAAAAAGTCTGTAATACGTTGCGACGGAAAAGTGGTATACGTCTTTGAATTTGGATTTTATGTTTTCCACCTGAGGGGAAATGTTTATGAAATCAATGGTGAAGGTGTCAGTCTCGTTCTGCTTGATCTTTTCGATGTTCAGAGGCTCAAGACCTGTGTTCATTACAGTAACTTTGTACTTGCGGTCCTTTGAAGCGTTTTCAATGAGTGAAGTGAGCGCCACGTCAAGGTAGGGAATATAATTGTCGTCGGTGGAAAAGAAGATGGGAATTTCTTTCTGCATACGGTGTACTCCTTTGGGGTGATTTGCTTTGAGGCAATTATACACATGGCGGAGTAAAAAGTAAACCTAAAGGTGTGGCTGCGACTTCTACAACCGGCTTTGCCGTTTTCTACGTGAAAAACACAGCAGTCTACCTACCCGAAAGGCGGTGTAGAGTAAAAAAAGCGACTCTACAGTGGGGAGAATCGCTTTTTTTGCGAAAAAATACTGTCTACCGCATATTTCAGCGCAGTAGGCAGTACCGTTGTAACCTATATTAAAATTAATTTGCAGTGATTATCAAGCATTTCGCAATGTTGTGTCAGGTATGGGTAGACCTTAAGAAGCTTTTAATTATGTCTTCAAGAAACTGACGTTTTTCGGGAGGACACTTTCGGATCATTTGCGAAATAGAATCATCTTCACCGTCAGAAGGCGCTCCGAAAAGAATATAATCAGTGGTGAGTCCGAGAATATCTGAAATTTTACACAGCGTAGTTACAGACATTCCTTTTAGTCCAAGTTCTATGTCGGAACAGAATTTTGGTGTTACGTCAAGCTTTTCCGCAAACACTTCCCGTGTGAAACCTAAGTATTCTCTTTGCTTTCGAATTCTCTTGCCTATTAGTATCCAATCCATATTTTTTATCCCTTTGAAGTTGTGTTAATACAGTTTACCCCAAATAGTTGTATTTGAAAAGGAACTTTTAGGGTTGACATATTACAACTTTTAGGGTATAATGTAATAAACACTCAGTTGTAGAGTGAATACGTATTTTTTTAGGAGGACTTCAAAATGAAGTTGAAACTATTTATACTCTGTACAATTTTAGGCGGAGTAATGTTCAAGCTCGGTAACAGAATAATAAGCCCGCTAATTGAAGCAATTCCGCCTTTATTATGGGTTTTTCTGGGCATCGGCGGAATTGTTTGGGGAATTTCGTTCTACACTTTAATATGTGTGTATGGCGGAAAAGTGTGGGGAATCAAGATCAAAGCACCTGCGGAATTTGCCATTAAGCAGTTCTTGAGCATGATCGGCGGAATTGTCGGCGGATTTTTTATGCTTTATTCCGTTTTGTGTGCGTTTACTGCGCTTCTCAGCGGACGAATTCCGGAAACGGTTTTGTCACTTGTTTGTTATTGGGGGCTTATGATCATTGCGCAGTTTGTATCAAAGCCCATTAACGAGAAAATGCTTGCGCGTAAAAAATATGCACTGTGCCTCGGAGAGCTCCCCATATTCAAAGCAATAGATGCAGAAATTTCCAATGCTGCTGCATTTGTTGTTGCTTTTGAGGGCGTAGCGCTTTATTCGGAAACTGATTATTGTTATGCAGTTTACAGGTATACCGACTATCAGCTTGGCGAATTGTCTATACCTGCTGAGGTGGCAATGGTGGGGACATATTTTGTTCAGAAATATAGTAAAGAATTTACCTTTAAGGTTGATATGGAGGTAATCCCCGGAGAGCCCGGACGCACTGTAGTAGCGGTTGGTGCCGGCGGTGTTGCTGTAGGAAGAATAGCTGGTGTTCCCGATCAAAGAATTTTCAGAAGCTATATCTTCACAAGAAGAGCGTGACACAACTGTTACCCCGTAATGGTTGATCAAACGTGTAAAGCTAAAAACTCCGACAGCGCTGTGATATAATCCCCTTAGAGTAGACACTTGAAAAAACGAAAAGTTTTCAAGAGTACTCTAAGGGGAATATTTTTATGCAAAAGTTGAAGAAGTACACTGTAGAACTAAAATTAAAAGCAGTGAAAGCATATCTCAGCGGAG
>JAFXKJ010000091.1 GCA_017531765.1 Clostridia bacterium | reverse complement strand
TTTCGCCCCCCGTTTCTATACCGATAAAACGAAAAAGGATGCCGAAGCATCCTTTTTCTTTTTGCCGGTGGCGGGGGTCGAACCCGCACGGTATCGCTACCAACGGATTTTGAGTCCGCCTCGTCTGCCAATTCCGACACACCGGCTTATATCCGCCCGATTATTATATCATAACCGTCTCGCGTTTGCAAGATGTATTTCATATTTTTTTGAAATTACTTCGAAATTATTTCGTAATTATTTCAAGTGATTTGTCCCTCTTTGACTCCTTTTGCGGTTGACAATTTATCATTGTGCGTGTAAAATATATATATCAATATCTAATCGCTAAGGAAAAATACGATTTGAACACCTCAAAAACCGCTTCTATTCTCACTCTCGGCTGCAGAGTCAATCAATACGAGTCGGATTTCATCACCCACTCCCTTTCAAAAAAAGGTTACTCCATCGTTCCCTTCGGGACTCCTGCCGATGTGACTGTTGTCAATACCTGCACCGTCACCGCCGAAAGCGACAGAAAATCCCGTCAGATGATCCGCCGAGCTGTAAGTGCAAGTCCCGACGCTATCGTTATCGTCACAGGTTGCTATGCCGAAACAGGTACTGACACGATTTCCTCCATCAACGGTGTAACCTACGTCACAGGAAACGCAAAGAAATCATCCATTCCCGACATCATAGACTCACTTGTTGCGGGAAGCAGTGTCAAAGTCAACGTAGAGGACTTAAACCGCGCACCGTTTGACTCGATGATGCTTCCCTCTCCCGAGAGAATTCGTTCATACATCAAAATCGAGGACGGATGTGACAACAGATGCTCGTACTGCATTATCCCTTCTGCAAGAGGAAAGGTTCGTTCAAGGCCCTATGACGAGATAGTTTGCGAAGCCTCTTCTCTTTACAGCGCGGGCGCGCTTGAAGTGATACTAACGGGAATCGAAACGGCTTCCTACGGGCGGGATTTTGAACGCGAGGCATACTACGGCGAATCTCTTGCAAAGGTTATCCGCGGTGTCAGCGAGATCGGTTTTCCGAGAATCGGTCTGGGGTCTCTTGAGCCTACCGTTATGAACGACGGATTTGTATCTCAGATTTCAACAATATCCACCCTCATGCCGCACTTCCACATTTCGGTACAAAGCGGCTCGTCAGGTGTTCTGAGAAGGATGCGCCGCCGCTACAATTCCGATATGCTCAGAAGCTCCATTGCAAGGCTTAAAGTGGCGATCCCCGACGTGACACTAAGCGCAGATATAATCACCGGCTTCCCCGGTGAAACCGAAGAAGAATTCAGAGAAACTCTTGAATTTATAAAAGAAACTCGCTTCCTTCATCTGCACATTTTCCCCTATTCCATTCGACGCGGAACTGAAGCGGCAACAATGTCGAGACAGCTTTCGGGAGACATCAAAAGTGAAAGGCTCCACATTCTGTCGGATGCTCAAAAGGTGATCAAAAGAGAGCTGCTTGATCTTTACGTAGCAGATCACAGGGATACTCCCGTCAAAGTGCTTGCGGAAACTGAAACAGACGGCGTACTCCACGGTCACAGCGAGCATTTCGTTGAGGTATCCTTCGAGGGTAAGGCTGAGCTGATCGGCAAGATATGTAACGTAATTCTCACGGGGTACGACGGCGACGTATGCTTTGGCAAAATCGCAACCGAATAAAGATCTCAAGAGGATATCATGCCTGAATCGATATCCTCTTCTTTATTTTCGGATTTTCTTATATTATATTTTCGGGTAATTTTGTTTCAGCTATTGATTTTCACAAAAAACGGTGGTATAATACAGTGGATGTTTCCGTAGCTCAGCAGGATAGAGCGACCGCCTCCTAAGCGGTAGGTCGGGTGTTCGAATCACCTCGGGAACGAATGAGGCGACCTTACGCTTGAAAGAAGAAAGAATAGAGAACAAATAAGAAATGCCTTCTCATTTGTTCTCTATTCTTTTTTTATTTAGTTTATATAAGTGAAATCAAAATGAATCTCTCGGAGGGTTGTTTCCGCCGGGCTCTCTCGTGTCTCCCGGTCTCATTCCACCCGGTCCGTCCATTCCGCCGGGTCCGCCCATTCCGCCCGGATCCATCATCGAAATACCGCTGTCCGTATAAATACTGCTTGTCATTTCAATCTGCGACAGAAGGTTTCCGCCTTCAAGCTTTCCGCTGTCGGCGTATCCGTTTTCATCGGCTTCTGCCACCTCTCCTCCAACGTACAATGTGTACTTATTTCCGCTTGAAACCTTCGGGGAGGTTATCACAGCACATTGATAGGAGGTTTCGGGGACACATGACACAATGACGTTCCCGTCAGAGTCGCAAAGTGTCAGCGTCGTGCCGCCGGACTGAGTTCCCGTTTTCACAAGCATTGCTCCCTGATTTTCGGCAGAGGTAAATCCCGTAGCCATTCCCGTGGAGCCTGTCGCAACTAAAACACCACCCGTAACCTTTGCTTCTCCCGAGTAGTCAAATGCGCCGTTTCCGCCGTTTGTGGGTCCCGAAATAATGAACACACCGCCCGAAAGGGTGATGGGACCGTTGGAATCAATACCGTCTCCCGAAGCATTTATCATCATATAGCCGCCCGAAAGAACAATACTTCCCAAGGTCTCCTCAAACATCCCCTGACCGGGTCTGTCACCGAGTGATGACGAATCGTTTCCGCCTGCGGCGTTCATTCCGTCATCGGATGCTGTAATAAATGACTTTCCGCCTGCGATCACGATTTCAGAGGATTCAATACCTTCATAGCTTTTTGAAATGTTTATTTCACCTGCGACGATCTCAAGCTTTGAGTCAGCGTGCATACCGTCGTCTCCCGATGAAGCGTTGATCTTACCGCCGCTGATCTTCACGTCTCCGTTAGAGTGAATGGAGTCATCCGAAGAATCGATGGTAAGCTCTCCGCCGCTGATCTCAACAAGATTCCCTGCTTTAAGAGCCTTGGCAGACGACCCGTCGTCACTGCTTCCTCGGGTGTTGCTCCATGAGCCCCATCTGTCATTGAATCCACCTGACTCATCGGTTGAAGCATTTACGCTTCCGCCGCCGCTTTTGATATTAACATTTCCGCCTGCGATCTTAAGAGAGGTTTCCGCCTGAATTCCGTCAGAGCTTGCAGTTATATTCACCTTACCGCTTTCAACGTAAACGAAACCGCGTTCAAGATACTTATCGTTATCGGAACGAATACCGTCTGTACCCGCGTCAAGGGTTATATCGGAATTGGAAATAATCACGGCATCCTTACCGTTAAGGGCTACGTTTTTTGATTTAACGTTTATCGTTCCCCCTGCGACGGTCAGCTCATCCTTTGACACAATACCGTGCTTATTGTTTCCCTCGACCGTCAGCTTCCCGCTGCCGCGAATAATAAGATTTGCCTTACTGAACACTGTCCCGTCAAGATCGGAGTTATCCTTCGACACGGTGTAAGAGTCGCCGTCGGAAAGCTTACTTTCGGTTTTGTCGGCAAGTGTAATATACACGTTGTCAGCCTTGGAAACATAGACAGCAGGGCCGTCAGGATTTTTTATTTTCGCAGAGCTGAGCACCAACTCAACCGCATCATTTTTGCCTGCGGAAACCGTAACACTTCCATCTTTAAGCTCACCCGTTAAAGTATATGATCCCGATTTTGTTATCTTCACTTCCCCGTTACTGAAGGATACGCCCGCAATTCCGTTTACGCTTTTGGGATCCGCGAGATCTATCTTATACACGGCACCGCCCGGGTTTTCGATCTTGGTATCCACATTCTCAAGTTGAATGTCTGATTCGTTTTTTGCCGAAGTCTCACCGCCATCTCCGCTATTGCCGCATGACACAAGACAAAGAATTAGACAAATAAGAAGTATCAAGTGTTTACGCTTCATTTACAGTTCCTCCACTCCCTGGGGAGCCACAGAAACGGATATCTCAAGATTACCGTTGCGACATCTGAGGCTGTCGATAAATTCTTTCATTTCATTTGAATCCTTAAGTTCGATTCTGTACTGGAGCTTATAAAGGCTTCCCATATTGGTAGTCTTTACGGAAACGAGAGTATAATTCTTTGTAAATTTTTCAAACAGATCATCAAATGCATCGGAAAAGCTGATGGATTCGGGTACTGTGATACGAAGATCAAGGGCTTTCTCGGATTTGACGGGAAACAGTACGACGATAATCATACCGAGGCTGACAATTAAGGTGAACAGTATGGCGATGCCAACGTATCCCGATGCGCAGGCAAGTCCCGCTGTCATGGTAAGAAATATACTTACAATATCCTTGGCTTTACCGGGTACGCTTCTGAAACGCACGAGAGAAAACGCACCCATTACCGCAACACCCGTTCCCACATTGCCGTTTACCATCATAATAACGGTCTGAACGCTTACGGGAAGCAGAATAAGTGTTACTAAAAAGCTTTTGGTGATGTGTGATTTGAACGAAGCGGAAAACGCCGCGATGATTCCGCAAATAAGCGCGCAACCAACGCAGATGAGATAAGTCTCCGCAGTAAATACTCCGTTGGTGATTGATGTAAACAGTTCAGACATTTGATATTTTACCTTTCTTCATGTTATCATGGATCTCTGAATACGCATAGCCGTATTTTGAGCATTTGGAGGGATATATTTTGAGCTTATCAAGGGCATCCGACAGCCACAGCGGCATTCCGCCCGGTGTTTTGATCTCAAGTATCACCGTATCATCGGGAAGTATGTTTTTACCCGAATCGCCTCCCGCAGGAGTCAGATTTTCCGTTCTGTACCTTACGTTAGTGTCGAAGGTTAAGCGCACATTTTCATTTTCCGAGCAGGTATACGCTTCCCTTTCGTATAAAATCAACACTCTCGGCTCAGGGTAAGCGTAATATTTCATTACCCAATCAATCTCATTCATTATCTGCCCCTCTGAGGGACGAACACGACGTGCGAGGTATTCACACATTTCCCCATAAGTCATACTGACACGGCGTTTGTACACCACGCCCTTATACTTTTTCTTTATTTCAAAGAACACCTTTGAATCCGCCGAGGGAAGCCCGTAGCTTCTGACCCTCAGCTTTTCTTTATATACGGTTGAATCAATGGAATTTCTGATAAGCAGATAGTCGGGAGTATCAAGGTATAGACTGCAAATCGTACTTTTACCGTACGCGTCGGGGATTAGGCGATGGGAAATAATCTCAAGCAGCTTATCCTTTACATTTTTGTCAATTATGTACTTTTTTTCGACGCGCCTGAATATGTACGTATCTTTCAACGGCCTCACCTCCGATCCACTGTTATTTTACAGCTTAAATATGATAGATATGTGAAAATCAATTGAAAATCACGAAAAAGCATTTGGTTTCAAAGGAAAAATCATCTCTTACCTAACCCATCGCATATCAAACCGTCGAAATTGCGTCTGTTTTCAGAATATGCAGCTTCTCCGCCGCAGGTCCATCCGATTATGGGAGTTGAGATCTTTCTGCATATCCTGACACCCAAAGGAAGCCTGTCCGTATACCTGAAGGCAATAAAATCGGGACGGAAAAGAAAATTGGTCAGCATATGCATTGCCACGTAGCCGAAAAGCACGGTAAACGGAGTTTTACCTATCCTCCGTCCCGACAAAAGTCCAAGGGGAACGTTAGGCATAAGACGTCTCATGCGCATCAAATGATAGGGATTGAACGATTCCACTGCAAGTGTTCCTTTGTAATCCCGAATAACATCGGCTACTCTCAGGGCAATGTCAGACCTATCCTCCCCCTTCAGCTCAATAAGCAGGGGGACCTTACCTTCGACAGCAGAGAGGACCTGCGAAAGAGTTGGGATACACTCGCCGCTTCCCGAAAGGGGATATTTTCTCAGCTCCTCATAAGTGACTGTTGCCACATTGACATCAAAGCCGCACATTCTCTTTAAGTCCTTGTCGTGAAATACCACGGGAACCTTATCACGGGTAAGTCTCACATCAAACTCTGACGGAAGTCCCGCGCGAAGTGCACCTTCAAAGGCGCTGAGGCTGTTTTCGGGACAGTTCTCACTGTGAACCCCTCTGTGAGCTATGGGACAAGTTGTAAATTCGGCTGAAAGTTTACTTTTCCTTGACGGAAAAATCAAAAACAAATAAAGCAGTACGGCAGACAAAACGACTGCCGTACATATGATAGTAGTCACCATTTTCCACAAATTCTGCGACAGTTAGCCGCAATCCGGTTTTGAGGGATTACTTTACTACGCCCTTTTTGAGAATAACGTTAGCATAAATTGCGCTCTCGCCTGTTACAACGATGGCGTAAGCCTTCTTTGCTCTTTCGTAGAACTCAAATCTTTCAAGGAAAACGATATCCTTATCTGTGTGCTTTGAAGTAATATCGCGGTAAGTATCCCAAATTTCAACCTTAAGGTCACGGTCCTGCTCGGTCTTGTCCATAAGATATACGTTATTGTCGTAAGCATCAAGGGGGATAAGCTCAAGCACCGCTTCAAGAAGCTCGGGAACACCCGTTCCGTCACTGCGGAGAACGATAGCACCGCTTTCCCTTCCGATACTTTCACCGGGGAAATTACCGTCAGAGAAAATGATCTCGTCACCGTGTCCCATCTTTGCAAGTGTACAGAGAAGTTCGGGGGATATGATCTTGTTTATTCCTTTAAGCATATTATTAACTCGCTTTCGCATTTATTTGCCGCATTTGGCATCATTAAGCTAATTATACACTATATTTTCTTTCGTTACAATAACAAATCGTATTTTTTTACGCTTACGGTCATATTTTTTTACGCTTAGCATAATATGAATAAAAAAACTTAACGGAAGGAATACCTAAAAATGGCAAATAAGCAACAAATTTCAACTAAAATCAATCACAAAAACGAGCTCACAGAGTTTAACTCCCCCATCGATTACCGCAGCCTGATGACAACTCTGCAGTATTTTTCCGAGAAATATCCTTTTATTGGAATCACGTATATGGGCACATCCGTACTTGGCAGAGGCATTCCAATGGTTACTCTCGGAGAGGGAGAGTACAAAAAAAGAAGTGTGCTGTACGTAGGCTGTCATCACGGGATGGAATGGATCACCTCAGCCGTCCTTCTGCGCTTTATCGAAGAGTACTGCATGGCATATGAAGGAGGGCTTAATCTTTGCAACGTCAACGTCAGAAAGCTGTTCAAATCCCGTTGTATTTACGTTATACCTCAATTCAACGTAGACGGTGCGGATATTCAGATCAACGGTGTTGACGGATGTATATTGCAAGACAGACTTATCGCCATGAACTGCGGTGACGATTTTTCCGATTGGCAAGCGAATGCAAGGGGAGTTGACCTGAATCACAATTACGATGCGGGGTTCGGATATTATAAACAGCTTGAAGCCGAATCGGGAATCTTTGGCGGCGGAAAAACCAAGTATTCGGGGGAGGCACCCGAAAGTGAACCTGAGGTAGCAGCTATGTGCAGTTTTCTTAGATACGCAAGTGAGATAGGTACCGTTCTTACTCTTCACTCACAGGGAGAAGAAATATACGTGGGACCGAAAGGTGTATATGTCCCACGAAGCGGTTCAATCGGAACACTTATTTCACGGATGACAGGTTACCGTCTGTCCTCTCCTTCAGGAGGCGCCGCATACGGAGGTCTTACCGATTGGGTAACGAGTGAATTGCGCCGTCCGTCATTCACCATAGAGTGCGGAAAAGGCGAAAATCCCCTTCCCATAGAGGATGTAAAGCCCATCTACTCAAGGCTTCGGGAAGCATTTTTCAGCGTTCCTCTGCTTATATGATCCCCTAAATGAATTTCAGAAAACGGACATATTGACAGCCCGCGTTATTTTGATGTATAATTAACTCAACTACATAAATGCGGAGGCTGTAATTATGTCATATTCATATTCCTTTATGCTCCCCGTAGAGGGAGACTCTGTCTTCACGGTTGTCGTACTTCCCGAGAAGGACGGTAAGTTCCCGTC
Organism: Clostridia bacterium; assembly: GCA_017531765.1. GTDB lineage: Bacteria > Bacillota > Clostridia > Oscillospirales > CAG-272 > RUG11130. The sequence continues at coordinate 7,424 of JAFXKJ010000091.1, read as the reverse complement.
CGTTCTTCATCGTTCTCCTTACGAAAGCCACCACAGAGGCATGACGGATGAAGAGGTTTGCAGGCTGATAGCGAATGATTTCAGATCCTTCACGGAAAACGGCTTCGCAGTTATATTCCAGGACTGTATGGGCACGGGAAAAAGCAGTGGGGACTCCGATGCGTTCGTTTTTGAAAGACGAGAAGGTCTTGCACTTCAGGAGTGGGTGAGAAGCAGCGATTTTTACAACGGTGAGATCTATCTACTCGGAGCGAGCTACTCTGGAGTAGTTCACTTCGTCACCAAGCCCTTTGCATCTGACATCAAGGGCGGTGCCTTTGACGCTACTGACTGCGAGCTTTACAATTTCCTCTACCTCAACGGCTTTTACAGGTCTAACCTTCACGGAGATTGGTATATCGACAGATACAAAAAGAACGGTAACATCAACAGAGTCCATGACCCATTGAACTTCCTCACTCTTCCCATGACAGAGTACACCAAAAAGGTGTTCGGTGAGAAAACTTCCGCATTTGACGAACAGCTTCTACATCCCCGCAGAGACGATCCATTCTGGGACACCGTTAACGGCGGATGTGATATGAGAGGCGCGCTTGCGGATGTGAATTTCCCCGTGTTCATTGCAACGGGGTTCCAGGATATATTCAATCGAGGAGTTCACGATATGTGGCTTTCAATGAGTGAAGAAGTACGAAATAAAAGCGCATTTATCATTCATCCATATCATCACGGTGGATCCTCCGAAGCACAGCCGTATCATTTCCCGGGAGCCCAAATATGCGAGCTATGTCCCGATCATGAAAGGAAATGGCTGAGCTATGCCGCAGGAAAAGGCGAAGCTCCCTTTGAGACGGGTAAGATCACCTACTACGAGCCCTTCGACAACAGATGGCATTGCGAGACTACGGAAGAATATCTACGCGCCGACAACACTTATACCTTCACACTGGACGAGGGAGAAAGAACTTATACCTACGACCCGAAGGATCCCGCATACTTCAATGGCGGTCTTACAAACAACTTCGGCGGAACAAAATTCCAGAATGCGCCGGGACTTCGGGATGACATTCTTACCTTCTACTCCGACGTGTTCGAAAACGACACTCACGTACGTGGAAACATCACCGCACGTCTGAGAGTAAAAAGCTCTTGTCCCGATACCTGCTTCTACATAAGGCTGAGCATTGTGAAAGAAGAAGGAGATTACGGTCTCAGAGACAGCATCGATCAGATTTCAAATTTCTGCTGCGATTACGTTCCCGGGGACGAGGTTGATATGGATTTCACATTCGACGTCGCCGCATTTCTTATCAAAGGGGGAGAAAAGCTTAGAGTTGACATCTCATCCTCGGCAATGCCGCTTTTCGTACCTCATACCAACAATCGCGGACTCTTCACAATTCAGGAAACGTCAAGAGTCGCCGAGAACACGGTAATTTGCGACAAGTCTTACGTAACTGTCAATTACAAATAAGATTCATTATGTCCTCTGCGAAAGCAGAGGACATTTGTGTAGGTTTACCTGCACAAACAGGGTTGACATTTTGTAGGGAATGGTGTATAATATAGCTGTTAAAATATTTCATTTCAGGAGGAAAAGAAAATGAAAGCAAAGAAAATACTGTCAATGCTTCTTACGGTAATGATGCTTCTCGGCACCACCGTAGGTATGACAGTTTCCGCGGAAGGTCTTACATATTCCGACGTTACTGAGGATATGTGGTCCTACGAAGCCATCAAGTTCGTGTCAGATAACGGACTTATGAACGGCACGGGAGGTTCGACCTTCTCCCCCACAGTTAACCTCACTCGAGCAATGGTAGTTACCGTTCTCTACAGAATGGAAGGCTCACCTGAGGTTGAGTTTGACACAGCCAACTTCATGGACGTTCATGACGACCTTTTCTACACTGATGCCGTTCAGTGGGCATTTGACGAGGAGATCGTTACCGGTACAGGCTATGACGATTGGGGTATTCCATACTTCTCACCTGACCGTGAGATCACCCGTCAGGAGCTTGCTACAATGTTCATCCGTTATGCTGCCTATAAGCACGTGGTAACTGATGCAACAGCTACTCTCGACAAGTTTACCGACGCTGCTGACGTTGCTTCCTGGGCTTCTGATGCAATGAAGTGGGCAACCGAGGTCGGTCTTATCAACGGTACAGGTAACGGAAGTACGCTTTCCCCTCTCGGAAACGCTACCCGTGAACAGTTTGCGACCATCATCTACCGTTTCAACACACTTGATTTCGACTACCACATGGTATATAATGCTCCTGTTTACGAGCAGAACTACGTTCCTAAAACATACCCTATCGTTGAAAATGCAGACATCTATGTTGCGGTAGACGGTAACGACAAGAACGACGGTTCATTTGCGAAGCCTCTTGCAACCTTTGAAGCAGCTAAGGCAAAGGTTCAGGATCTCAAGAAGACCGCTAAAGACGAGATCGTCGTTGCGTTCAAGGCAGGCGAATACGGCGTGCTTGACAACCTTACGTTCACTGCCGAAGATGCAGGCACTGCCTCCGTTCCCGTTAAGTACTGCGCTTACGGCGACGGCGACGTTATTTTCTGCAACGGTGTAAGACTCACCGAAAACGATTTCGAGCCTATCACCGATACTGAAGCGTCCATGTTCCCTTCTGAGGCAGTAAAAAAGATCTACAAGGCTAATCTCAACGGTAAGATCAGTGAGATCACAAGCAGCACACTTCTTTTCAGTGAAAAGACCGTTTGCTTTGAGGCAAGATATCCCAACAAGAGAAACGGACTTGACCATTCCTTCGAGGGATACACCACAACTCACAACGAGCTTGAGAGTATCCGTCTCCAGGGTCCCCTTCCAGCCCTCGTTGAAAGCTTTTCAACTGTTGAGGGTCTGAAGGTTACAGGCTTCCTCCGTACAGGCTGGCTCGTTGATACATTCTCAGTAAAGAGCTACGACCCCGAGACCGAGGTCCTCACCTTCGACTTTGACGATCCCAAGGCATTTGCCAACGGATATGATCTTAATGCATTCGTTCTCGCTTTTGAAGGAAGAATGCAGGATACTGTATTCTTCTCAAATCTCCCCGACTTCCTTGACGATACCAACGAATACTGGTTTGACTCCGAGAACAAGGTACTCTACATCTACGATCCCAAGGGTAACTACTCCGTAAGCTCCACCGGCACGTTCATGACCATTAACGACGGTGCCGATCACATCAGCTTCGTCGGTCTTGAATTCAACACCACTACATCAACAGCTATTTATGCCGACGCTGACTATCTCACATTTGAAGGATGTACAGTAGGTAACGTAGGCGGTACAGAAGGTATCTACGCTAGAGGGGTTAACCACTTCACTGCTGAAAACTGCGAGCTTTACAACTTCGTTTGCGACGGTATAAGACTCGACAGTAACGTAGATCTGGATCTTCTTGAGAAGGACTACAACGTTATCCGCAACTGCTACTTCCATGACTTCAGCCTTCCTCAGTATTGGGCACACGGTATTCTTACATACCGCTGTGTAGGCACAGTTATCGAGAACAACCTCTTCCAACGCGGTGCTCACGCGGCTATTCGCTTTGACCAAAACATCGACACCATCATCCAGTACAACGTATTTGACCAAATGATGATGACAACCGCTGACTACGGTGCGGTATACACCTTCCGCGAGGTAACCTACCGCGGCAACGAGATCCGCTACAATCTCTTCACTAACATCCGCGCCGGATTTGGACAGTATTCCATCTATCTTGACGGTTCTTACGGTGTTGCCGTTTACGGAAACCTCTTCTACAACGGAGGAAACCACAACATAGTCTTCAATGACGGACGTGACAACGATGTTCATGATAACATAAACATCAACAACGGACTCAAGGGCGACTTCCTTATGTACAACGCAGGTCCTTACGAGCTCCTCAGCAATCCCGGAAAGCAGGAAGATCATGATGCACTTGTAAACAACTGGCACCGCAAGCCTGAGAAGGGCGAGCCCGGATACGAGCTCTGGTACGAGCGTTGGTCCATCATGTACGAGTACAACTTCGACAAGGAATCCGTTGGTGACTTCAACAGCTTCTACTCTACCATCAACTACGTAAAGAGAAACAAGATGTTCGGTTCTGAAGAAGAATTCGGTGAGATCTACGATAAGTTCGGAGTAAAAGAAGGCAACGCTTCTTACGAGCTTACCGAAAACCGCTACTTCAAGGATCCAACACACGGTGATTACACCATCGTAAGTAATGCTGACGACTTCGACAGCAATTACATCTTTGATTTCTCTAAAGTTGGCAGACAGTAATATAAACATAATCCCTCCGTCCGAGACGGGGGGTTATGTTTATATTTACCGAATGTTACACTTGACAAAACCAAATTTATGTCGTATACTTAAATTGTCAAAAATATTTTTTGGAGGATAACAAAATGAAGACAAAAAAGTTACTGTCTCTTGTACTTGCTGTATTCATGATGCTCAGCGTGCTTACGGTCGGTATGACAGTATCAGCAGACACAGTGTATTCCGACGTTAATGAAGGAATGTGGTCTTACGCTGATATTGTTTACGTTTCGGAAAACGGTCTCATGAACGGTACGGGCGGAGGAAACTTCTCTCCCGCAGTTGACGTAACACGCGCAATGGTCGTTACCGTTCTCTACAGAATGGAGGGTTCTCCTTCTATCCAATTCGTAAAGAAATTTGAAGACGTAGAAGACAGGCAGTTCTACTCCGAGGCTGTTACATGGGCAAAGGAAAACGGCATCGTTACCGCTACGAGCATCTCCGAATGGGGTGAAGAATACTTCTCTCCCACGAGAGCTATCACCCGTCAGGAGCTTGCGACCATGTTCGCACGCTATGCGGCTTACGCTCACGTAATCACCGAGTCTGACGCATCTCTTGACAAGTTCACAGACAAGGCATCCGTTGCCGATTGGGCTACTTCCGCTATGAAGTGGGCAACAGGTACCGGTCTTATCAACGGTACAGGCACAGGTACAACCCTTTCTCCCACAATGACCGCAACAAGAGAGCAGTTTGCGGCTATCATCCATCGCTTCAATACTCTCAAATTCGATTATGAGCTTGCTTACGAAACTCCTACCTACGGTCAGTACACCGAAAAGCCTTATCCTCTCGTAAAGGACGCTGACATCTACGTCGCTACAGACGGAGACGACAAGAACAGCGGTAGCTTTGACAAGCCTCTTGCTACATTCGCAGGTGCAGTAGCAAAGGTACGTGAGCTGAAGAAGACCGCAAAGGACGAGATCGTTGTTGCATTTAAGGCAGGTAACTACGGTAGACCTGACGTTCGTCTTACCAAGGAAGATACGGGTACAAAGGAAGTTCCCATCAAGTACTGCGCTTACGGTGACGGTGACGTTGTATTCCAGAACGGCCTTGAGGTAAAGGAAAACGAATTTGTTCCCATTACTGATGCTGAAAAGTCACGTTTCACCTCTGACGCGGCAGATAAGATCTTCAAGGTTGATATCTCTGACAAAATTTCAAGCGGAATGGATCTTTCCAATGCTATGGTGTTCAGCACCGAGACGTCATGCTTCCCCGCACAGTATCCCAACAACGGTTCGCTTGTAAACGTTACAGATAAAGCAGGTGAAAAATCCGTCGTTTTCACCATGCCCGGTGTAAAGCGCGAGGTTGATACGTTTGGTGACCTCGCAGGTGCGAAAGTTATGGGTTACTTTAAGTACGAGTGGCTCAGCCAGGAATTCACAGTCGAGTCATACGACAAGGCGACAGGTACTATTACGTTTACTGACGTCGGAAAAGATGGAATCGGTTCAGAGGACAACGATGGAAACGGTGAATGTAAGCACAGCTTCTATATATACGATTTCCCCGCAGTTCTTGATCACAACGGTGAGTACTGGATCGATAGAGAAGCAGGTGTGCTTTACGCATACGACCCCAGAGGCGACTATATGTTCGCTCTTGAGGGAGACATGGTATGGCTTGACGGCAACGTTGACTATATCAGCTTCGTAAAGCTTAACTTCCAGGGTACAACCGATACCGCATTCTATGCAGAGGCGTCCGACTATATCACCATCGATCAGTGTAAGTTCTATGCTATCGGCGGTGAGTGGGCAGTAGGCTTCTCTTATTCAAAGGCAAACTACAGTGCAATGAACGGTACCACTCCCAGCAGTAAGTACGTTGGTTCATCCCACATCACCTTTACCAACAACGAAATGAGCTATATTGCAAAGGGTGCTTTCAGAGCGTACGGTGCTAACCGCGACCGCGGAAATGCTAAGCTTCAGGCTCAGTACGGATGGGGTGAAGACTTCTATTATCAGGAGCTTGTTGATGACGGTTCACTCATCGAAAACAACTCTATCCACGACTTTGGTTGGGCAGACCCGTTCGGTTCTTCCGGAATCAGTGTTACTGCATTCTTCGGTCTTGACATTCGTCACAACGTAATCTATAATGCTGCCCGTGAGGCTGTAGGTCTCAACGGTCAGTGCCGTAACACAAATTTCGAGTATAACGTAATACACCACGCAATGCAGCAGTCTGATGACGGCGGTGCTTTCTATCACGGCAGAAGCCATGAGGCAAAGGGTAACGTTATCCGCTACAACGTATTCCACGACATCTACTCAGGTGCGGGAAGATATGCTATCTACCTTGACGACGGTATGTCCGGTCAGGAAATCTACGGTAACATATTCTATAATGCCGGTGACGTTGCAGTACTCATGAACGGTGGACGTGATAACTACATTCACGACAACTTCATCATAGATACAACCGGCTTCAGACGTGCTCTCTGGACAAACGACAAGTACTACGGCGGTGCTGAGGAAGCTGTCAAGAATCCCTCTAACCTGGATAACATCGCTTGGATCGAGGATTCTGTATCAGGATTTGTTTCAACCTATAAGGCTCTATCCAAGCTTACAGAATCTCAGAAGAAGAGATGGATGGAAGAATATCCCGAAATGTTTGAGATCATCTCGGATTACACTCAATACGAGAATCCCATGTGTTTCGTTGCTCCTACATCAAGGTACGAAAACAATTATATGGTCTGTGAAGCAAGAAATTCAAAGAGTTACTTTGATTTCGACGATCCTTCCGTAAAGTTCTCCACAATCAAGAATAACAAGGCTGAGCTTTCTCTTGAGACAAACGATTTCTTCGTTGATCCTACACATGGAAACTACGCCATTAAGGACGGCGCAGATTTCATGGACAACAATTACGAAAAGATCGGCAGATATTGATTTGAAAGCTTGATAATGGGGCTGTCGCATTTAGATGCAGAAGTCGTGATTTTGTTCTCGTCGGCGTACTCGGTACGGTAGAGAGCAAAATCGCGGCTAAAAAGACACATAAAATGGAGAAATCCGCCGAAAAAAATCGGCGGATTTCCACTTTA
>JAFXKJ010000090.1 GCA_017531765.1 Clostridia bacterium | reverse complement strand
GATATGATTGTACTGCTTGCAACTTTAATTCTGCGCTGTATTTCTTGTTCTTGCGCGTTCTTCTTGGCATAAAATAACCCCCTTATAGTAGTCTTGAAAACTTTTGTTTTTTCAAGTGTCTACTTTAAGGGGATTATATCAATCTGCCCGCGACTGCTCTTATTTTTTTATTAAGGATTATTCGTTATCTTCGGAGTCGTCATCGTTTTTATTTTCGAAGGAGTCATTGCCGAAGGGGCTGTCAGACTTATTTTCCTGTTTATCACGCTCAATATTGTTGAGATAATCAGCGAAATTCATGTTCTGATTCATCATATCCCGTCCGATTCTTTCACGTTTTGCTTCTTCAGCGGCGCGCTCAGCTTCACGCTTTGCTTCTTCAGCCTTGATGCGCTCGGCACGGATCCTGTTTTCTTCTTCACTGCGACGTCTCTTTTCGGCAACCATTTCTTCAAGCTCTTCAACACTTACGTCAGTATCCATCGCGCGCTCAAACTGCGCCTGCTCCATAACCTCGTTACGAACCAAGAATTCCGCAATAAAGTGAAGCTTTTCGATATTTGCGCGGAGGATCTCTTCTGTTCTCGCGTACGCTTCAAGAATGATCTTCTTGATCTCGGAATCGATCTTTGCCGCGGTCTCTTCGGAGTAGTTCTTTGTATTATTGAAGTCACGTCCGAGGAACACTTCGTCGTTTGAATGCTGTGAGCCGTAGAGGATGGGACCGAGCTCATCACTCATACCAAGCTTCATGACCATGTTCTTCGCAATGGCAGTGGCTCTTTCAATATCATTCGAAGCTCCGCCTGAAATATCGTCGAAAATGATCTTTTCGGCTACTCTGCCGCCCAGGAGCTCGCAAATCTCATCCTTAAGACCGTTCTTATAAACGCTGTATTTATCCTCGGTGGGAGGAGTAAGCGTATAACCGAGAGCACGTCCGCTGGGAATAATAGATATCTGACGAACGGGGTCGAGTGAGGGAAGAACATGAGCGATAATAGCGTGGCCTGCTTCATGATAAGCAGTCTTCTTCTTTTCCTCAGGCTTGATATTATGATTTTTCTTTGGCATACCGACGATGATCTTTGTAGATGCTTCCTCGATATCGTTCATGCCGATAAGAGCCTTACCTTTTCTTGCGGCAAGAAGAGCAGCTTCATTAAGCAGGTTGGAAAGATCGGCACCGGTAAAGCCTACAGTCGTTTGAGCGATCTTCTTAAGATCCACATCCTCTTCAAAGGGTTTGTTCTTTGCATGAACGCGGAGGATCTCTTCTCTTCCCTTAAGATCGGGATAGTTTACGGTGATCTGTCTGTCGAAACGACCCGGTCTGAGAAGGGCGGGGTCAAGGATATCGGGGCGGTTTGTTGCGGCAATTACGATAACGCCTTCATTTGTACCGAAGCCGTCCATTTCAACGAGAAGCTGATTTAAGGTCTGCTCTCTTTCATCATGACCGCCGCCGAGACCTGCGCCTCTGTGACGTCCTACTGCATCGATCTCATCGATGAAGATAATAGCCGCGGGGTTCTTTCTTGCTGTATCAAAAAGGTCACGAACTCGGCTCGCACCTACGCCGACGTACATTTCAACGAAATCCGAACCGGAAATAGAATAGAAAGGAACGCCCGCTTCGCCTGCAACTGCCTTTGCAAGGAGAGTTTTACCTGTACCGGGAGGGCCCATGAGAAGTACACCGTGAGGAATTTTTGCGCCAAGCTTGGTAAAGTACGCAGGGTCGCGAAGGAACTCGACGATTTCTTCAAGCTCAGCCTTTTCCTCGTCTGCACCGGCCACGTCCTTAAAGAACACCTTGGTCTTATCGGGATTAACAAGCTTTGCCTTAGCTTTACCCACAGAACTGATTCGTGAACCCTTACCTCCGGTTGCCTGACGCATGAAAAATACCCAAAGTGCGATTATGACAACTATAATGAGAATGTAAGGTATAAAGCTCACCCACATCGGCAAGGTCTTGGGAGCAGGGTAATCATAGGACTCAAGATCACCGCTTTTTTGCTGTTCGTCAATTACATCTTTGAGATCATTATAAAACAGATCAAGACTTCTGAGCTGATATGTGACTGTTTTGACTCCGTCTTTCCCTAAGCTGGGATCAACGATCTCCATTTGGAGAACGTTTTCGTCATCAATTACAAATCTCTTGACTTTTCCGTCAAAAAAATACTGTTTGACATCAGAATATTCCACAACATCCTTATTTGATGTTTCACTCAGAAGAGTTGCTGTAGCAAATATTATGATTCCAATGAAGATAATATAAATAAGTGCATTCTTAAAACTCTTTTTCATCAGTTAATGTGCCAGCCTTTCCGCCACTATAGGTAAATAATTACTTACTGTATACTTCGCTCTTCAGTACACCTATGTAAGGAAGCGCCCTGTACTGCTCTGCGTAGTCAAGTCCGTAACCTACAACAAACTCGTCGGGAATCTCATATCCAACAAAATCAGGAACAAGATCAACCACACGTCTTGAGGGCTTATCAAGAAGCGTGCAGGTCTTTACCGAATTCGCGCCATTGAATTTCATATAGTCAACAAGATACGAAAGTGTTCTTCCGCTGTCGATAATATCTTCGATTATTACGATATCTGTGTCCTGGAGATTCTTTCTCGCAAGGTCAAGGATAATATTTATACGTCCGGACGAAACAGCGCCTGAACCATAGGAGGAAACCTTCATAAAGTCGATTTCAACAGGTGTCTTAATTCGTTTCATAAGGTCACCCATGAACACTACACTACCTTTGAGTATTCCCAAAAGAAGAAGATTCTTTCCACTCTGCCGAGAAAAATTATCGATTTCCTCTGCAATTCTGCGAACTGCAGAATCAATTTCCACCTCTGAGATCAAAACTCTGTCAATATTTTTTCCGAGAACGTGTTCTGTAATATACTGCATATTAGCACTCCATCTTTAAATCCTGACATCCATCCTTCAAACAAACAAGATAAACGGTATCTCCGTTTCCGCTGTAAGTCCCGTCACGGAGAGGAAATCCGGGGATCCACAGAATGCCGTTATCGTCACATACAATGGGTAATGTACGTCTTTGTATTGCTGAAAGCTTATTTTCAGAAAATATTTTCTTAACTTTATGGGTCATGCCGCCGTATCGGAAGAGGTCTCCGTTTCGGCGAACTCTGATTTTCAAGTTACCTTTTATTTTATCAAATTTTAGAGATTTGTGTATAGATAAATTGTAAATATTTTCATTTTTTTGAAAAAAAGACGTTATATCTTTCGTTAATACAACAGAATATCCGTTTTTAAGTACAGGTTTGTCAAATTCAAGGATAGTTTCAGATAAATCCACTTCCGACACACACTGTGAAGAATGGAGAAAAACGCCAACTTTATTTTCACATCTGAAAACCATGTCTCCCGGGAGACTGATGGAAAAAGCTTTTTCCTCAGCTTTTCGTATATGTCTGATAATTTCATCAACGTGTTTCTTTTCAAGGTGCAAACCCACACCGTGTGAACTCGCCGCCTTATCAAAACTACCTATGATCACTCGTGACAGTATGGAATCGTGCAGCATTACGGTTTCTGACGTAGGTATTCCCGAATTGCATTTTTCAGCAGTAAATCTCTCAGCTTCAAGCTGCAAGTATTCTCTGTCAAGGCGTAAGGAGGAACACATTCTCCCGACGGAAACCTCAGGTGTGGGATTGATTTCCCGAAGCACGGGTACCACGCGGTGTCTTATATAATTTCTCGTATAGTCCGTTTGAAGATTGGTACTGTCAGTGACGTAATCAATACCTGAGTCATCACAGCATCGGCGTATCTCCTCACTTGAAAATGTCAGCAAGGGTCTTAAGTAAATTTCCTCTCTGACGGGAGGAATTCCGCAAAGCCCGCCAATGGACGTCCCGCGAACCAGATTGAAAACTACCGTTTCCAGATTATCGTCTGCATTATGAGCAGTTAACACCACAGTATTCATATGTTCTGCCGCAAGAGATGAAAAAAACTTATATCTTTCCCGGCGAGCAACCTCTTCGAGGCTTCCTCCATTCTCGGCAAGCGCGGGAATATCGACCCTTTGCAGATGAATTCTGACTCCGAGCTTTTTTGCCGTATCAACACAGAATTGTTCATCCCTATCAGCTTCCCCCCCGCGTATCATGTGATTCAGATGGGCACACTCCACCGTCTTCCCCAGAGGAACGAAATAATACCGTGCCAGATGAAGAAGAAGGCACGAATCGGCACCGCCTGAAAACGCAACGATAAAGCGCTCCGCCTTATCGGTAAAACTCTTAAGTCCCAGAGTTTCAAGACTATTTTCAAACTTCTTCAGTGCCGTATTCATGCCGCATTCCCCGTTATAAAAACTTATTCATCAGTAAGATATTCAAACAGAGCTCCCCCGCCAAGGAGTACCGCGCATCCGCTAAGCAAATTTTCAAGCATTCCCTTGACAATCGTCAGCTTTTCGAGATAATCCCAAGGATTCGCAAATATATTCCCGACATATCCCAATATGTATAACGCCGCAAGAGAAAGAATGACCCATGCGATCTTCATTATTCTTCCGAAAAATCTATCTGCTCTGTTTTTTAACATAACGGTATCAATCCTCACTAAATCCGCAAAATTTTATCTGAGATTATTTTAACATTTCCCCGGGTTTGATTCAAGATAAAATTGATACCAAAATATATTATACTACCCAATGATGTTATTTTCAACTGTATTTGGAAGTTTTTTCGTTTTTCGAAGGTTAAAAAAATTATATGTAGCCAAATAAATCAATACACACAGTGAAATTCTCAGATATACATGACTGTCCGATGACAAAAAGCCGGGTATCACCGCACATGGAATAACAGCCGCAACTCCGCTGAGAACCGACAGGATTCCGTCAAACTTCAAATCAGGCAGTTTTCCCGAAACTCTGTAGAGCTTGATTACGCTGAGAAGGCAGTTCAGTCCCTCACAAACATAAACGGATATGATGTAGCCTGTAATTCCGAAAGCAGGTACGAGAATCAAAACGAGGATCAGGCTCAGCGCTGAGTCAAGGATATTGATCCTCATTGAATGGATCTGCTCACCGAGCCCCTTCAGCATACAGTCTACAGTCATGTCAAAATACATCACGGGAACGAGAAGAGCGCAAAGTCTTATGTAACGTGAAGCATCCGCACTGCCGTAGATCTTCATACCGAGTACGTCCGAGAAAGCGAAAAACACCGCCGTACATCCCACAGAAAAAACGATCGCCCACTTGAACACCTTTGATACTATCCGTTTTATACGTTTTCGGTCTCCCAGCGAAATACATTCCGCAAGCTCGGGGATCAGAAGATTGGCAGCCGATGACAAAACCGATGAGGGAAAGAGTATCAGAGGAAAAACCATGCCTTGAAGGATTCCGTATGCTGCAAGGGAGCTTGCCCCGCCAAGTCCGCTCATCCTCATTCCGCGGGGAATAAAAAGATGCTCAGCCGTTGTAAGTCCTTGCCTTGCGTATGCTCCGAGGGCAATGGGGAGAGCGACCTTTCTGACCTCTCCGAGCCGTGTCATCTCCTCTCCACAACCCGCCGCTTTCAATGCACTGCCCATAGGCCTTTTTGAATCCGCAAGGTACATGATAAAATTGACGATCAGAGAAAATCCCTCTGCCAGTGCACCGCCGCCTACCACTGCAACGCAGGCATACTCAATTTTATCGCAAAAAGCTATTACTGTTAGTGAAAGTGCCGTTGAAGTTAAAATTATCTTTACCCCTTGTTCAATAATCGCCGCGGCAGCATTCTTGTGAACCTTTCTGACTCCTGTAAAATACCCTGAAAGTGCGCTTGAGAGAGAAATTGCAGGTAAGCTGTAAGAGAAAATTCTGATAGACAGTACTGTTCTTGAATCTTCAAGCAATACCTCGCCTATAAAATCGGACAGCAGATTAACTCCAATCCCTGTGGTTACTCCAAAGCAAAGGGAATAAATACAGCATTTTGTCATCAGTGACCTGACACACCTTCGGTATTGTAAGCTTGTTGCACCATATTCCCCTAAGGGCGCAAGTTTTTCCGCAGTCAGTCTCATTGCTGCAAGATTTATACCCGAGGTTGCAAGTGTTACCGACATACCGAACACACTCATAACAAGACTCAGAAGTCCCATGCCCTCAGCCCCCGCTTTAGCTGACACATACGCATTAAAGCTGACGGAAATACTTCTTAGGAGAACATTTACACCACCTATCAAAGCAGCACTTAACAAAAATCTTTTTTTAGTGTTTATAGTATTTACTGTTTTCATACTCCGAGCAACCTCCTTGTTCCTTCGTATATTTCTATGCAGTGAAAGAAAAATAAAGAATCAAGAAAAACAAAATGAGAATTCGCACAAATAACCTTTGACAGTTCACTATATTTATATTATAATATTCTTATACGGAAACTGAAATCTTCAGGAGGTTAATACCTTGAAAAACGACAAGTATTTGCTTGCTCTTTCGGAGACATATCCCAACATCCGTTCTGCCGCGGCAGAGGTTATAGCTCTGAATGCAAAGCGTTCACTTCCCAAAGCAACAGAATATTTTTTCAGTGATCTACACGGTGAACACGAATCGTTTCTTTATATGCTGAGAAGCGCTTCGGGCATGATCAAATTCAAAATTGACGATGTGTTTTCAATGAGCGTTTCACAGCATGACCGCGAAGAGCTTGCACAGCTTATTTACTATCCTGAAAAGTACATCAAAAATCTTGAAAAAAACAACCGTCTCAACGACGAATGGCGTTGGCTGACAGTATACAGACTTATCCTCGTTTGTAAAGCGGTCTCTGCCAAGTATACACGTTATGCCGTAAGAAGCAAGATGCCCGAGAGCTTCGGTTACGTGTTGAACGAGCTATTGAACGTTACCGATGACGTAAACAAGGATTTTTATTACGAGGAAATCATCAGAACCGTAATTGACACGGAAATTGCCGACGATTTTATAATTGAACTTGCATTCCTGATCCGTTCTCTGACCGTGGGCAGACTCCACATTATCGGAGACATATTCGACCGAGGTCCCCGCGCTGACAAGATCATGAATGAGCTGACTAAGCAAACTCATATTGATTTTCAATGGGGTAACCACGACGTATCCTGGATGGGTGCCGCTTCGGGTAACCTTGCGCTCATCGCCAATGTTATCAGAATTGCTCTCAGCTATAACAGCCTTGACGTACTTGAGGACGGTTACGGTCTTAATCTCAGACCGCTGTCCGTGTTTGCGGCTGAAGCTTATTCAGAGGACGACTGTTCTCTGTTTATGCCCAAAACTCTCGATGACGTCAAATATGACATTATTGATAAGTCTCTGACTGCGAAGATGCACAAAGCGATCAGTATAATTCAGCTTAAGCTTGAAAGCAGCATAATCTCACTCCATCCCGAATACGGTATGGATGACAGAGATCTTTTCAGTAAAATCGATTTTGAAAACGGCATAATTACCCTTAACGGAAACTCTTACACTCTGCTTGACAAAAACTTCCCCACGGTTGATCCCTCAGACCCGTTAAAGCTTTCCGATTCCGAGGCGGAGCTTATGAAGGTTCTTAAGAATTCCTTCAGACACAGCAGACTTTTGAACGAACATATAAAATTCATGTTCACCCGCGGCGGAATGTACAAGATATGTAACGGAAACGTCCTTTATCACGGTTGTATTCCCATGTGTGATGACGGGACCTTCAGAAAAGTGTTCACTCCCGACGGTGAGGTTTCCGGTAAAGAACTCCTTGATAAGATCGAAAACGTAATAAGACGCGCGTATTTTGCACCTACAGATACAAAGGAAAAGGAAATTGCTTCGGATTATATTTGGTATCTCTGGGGCGGTAAGGATTCTCCCCTTTTCGGAAAAAACAAAATGGCATTTTTCGAGCGTACCTTTATCGGCAGTGATATTCCGGAAGCCAAAGAAGTGTTTGATCCATACTACACTTTGAGCCAAAATGTTGACGTTTGCAAAAAAATTCTATCCGAGTTCGGACTTGATCCCGAAAACGGTCACATTGTAAACGGACACGTTCCCGTAAACCAAAAAGAAGGTGAAAGCCCGGTCAAGGCTGACGGAAGACTTTTTGTAATTGACGGAGGTATTTCAAAAGCTTACCGAGTAAAGACCGGCATTGCGGGATATACACTGATCTATGACTCCCACAGCCTTCAGCTCGCTGAACACAAGCCCGCCGAAGACGGTCATTATAAAACACCTGACATCCGAATCGTTGAAAAGCTCAGCAGAAGATTTAACGTTTCGGATACTGACCGCGGCATGGAGTTATATGAAAAAGCCGAAGATCTTAAAAAACTGATAAATGCATACAGAAGCGGAGAAATTCTTGAAAAGCAGTAATCCCTCATTGCTTGTATTTTGATAATTTCATTGACTTAACAAGAAAAAACTGCTATAATATTTTTACAGTTCAGAAAGCAGGGTACATTTGTGGCAAAAAGAACTAAACTTAAAGACAGGATCCTCCCGAATTACACTAAGGGAGAAGAAATAATGAATATGGTTACACACATTGTCGGCGGGGGACTCGGAGTAGTCTATCTCGCACTGTGTGTTGTGTTTTCGGCACTCCACGGTAACCCTTGGGGAGTAATCGGCAGTGCAATTTACGCCGCTTCCGTAATATGCCTTTTTACGATGTCAAGTGTGTATCACGGTGTACGTCCTCCCACAGCAAAAAAAGTGCTTCAGGTCATTGACCACTGCACTATCTATTTTATGATCGCAGGTACCTATACACCGTACACTCTCTGTACATTACGGGAAATCGATCCGGTCATCGGATGGGTAGTGTTCGGTGTTGTGTGGGGAATTGCAGCCCTTGCCGTGACTCTTACAGCAATTGACTTAAATAAATACAAAGTATTTTCAATGATTTGCTATCTCGGGATGGGTTGGTGCGTGATCTTTACCGCAAAACCTCTCTTCGAGGCTCTCGGATTCTGGGGAAGCGCATTCCTTCTCGGCGGCGGTATTCTGTACACCATAGGTGCAGTTCTCTACGGTCTGGGTAAAAAGAAAAAATACATACATTCGCTTTTCCACATTTTTGTGGTACTCGCCAGTTTACTTCATTTCTTCTCAATATTTTTCTATGTCATATAATACTGATAATACAAAAATTAACACTGATAATTCAAAAGTAAAACCATTTGCACGGACTGCATTCGAAATTGCAGAAGCTAAAAGTGTTGCTCCGTGTCTTAATTCAATCTCAGCTATCGGTTATTATCTCGGATTTCTGACTTATGGTTTGGGTGCGGGATATGCTTTCGCCGTGTTCCTTGACAAGAAACACAGATTACTCAAAACGGTTAAGCTGAAGCAGGAAAGATTACCTATTCCCGAGCCGATACTCGATGCAATTGACTCAGAACTTGAAGACAAGAGGGTAAAATATTTTTTCGTAGCGCACAATCACAAGGGTAAGCCGCTGATTCCGTCAATTGATGACAAAGTCACCACCGATGCGATAACCGTACGCTACGCAAATAGCTCTGCCGAATTCATCGGCCACTACATTACTTCAGGGGTTGACTATTTGCTTCTCAAATACGAAGGAACGCTTGAAAGATGCTACAAGCCCAGACGGAGGACAACAAAGTGACAAACACATTTATTTTTGAGTCTGACTCTGAAAGATCCACCTATGAGCTTGGGGTGAAGCTCGCTGAATGCCTTGTTGGTAGAGGGATAAAGCGTGCTTTTATCGCTATATACGGCGACCTCGGTTCAGGTAAAACCGTATTTACCCGCGGATTTTCTTCGGTGATCTCCCCAGGAAGCAGAGTAAAAAGTCCCACTTATACCATTGTAAACGAATATCTCCGCGGTGAGACACCGTTATACCATTTTGATTTTTACAGAATTGAAAGTTGTGATGAGCTTGACGGAATCGGCTTTGACGACTATGTAAACGGTGGTGTTTGCATCGGTGAATGGTGCGAGAAGCTTGGTGGAGAGCTGCCCTGTGACAGCATTACCGTAAGCTTTGAAAAGCTCACGAAAACCGATAGAAAAATCGAAATCATATTTCCCTGCTTGGAGGTGTATCTAAATGTGGATCTTGGGATTTGACTCTACTGCATCTACGGTAAGTGCGGCTGTTGTAAAGGACGGACAACCCGTAGCAACCTATTCTGCCGAATCTGCCACCTCTCACAGTACTACCCTTCTGCCAGCAATAGAGAGACTTCTTTCCGCATCAGGTATTACGGCACGTGAACTTGATTTGATTTCATGTTCAGCAGGACCCGGATCTTTTACGGGAGTACGAATCGGTGTAGCCACAGCCAAAGGGCTTGCCGCCCCCTTTAATACTCCGGCGATAGGCGTATCTTCACTTGAAGCTATGGCGTATATGTATACAGAGATACCTGCTTACATATTTTCAGCCCTTGGTGCAAGACGGGGGAATG
Organism: Clostridia bacterium; assembly: GCA_017531765.1. Lineage (GTDB taxonomy): Bacteria > Bacillota > Clostridia > Oscillospirales > CAG-272 > RUG11130. Next base: position 24,165 of record JAFXKJ010000090.1, on the reverse strand, counting down.
TTTACGCCGCACTGTTTCTCTCTGACGGCATGGGAAATATCCTGAGACTGACAGATGATGATCTGCTCCCCATCACATCCGCTAAAGAATTTATAGATTCAAAAGTTTCAAATATTGAAATAAAAACACTTTACATCGTTGGTGACACCAAAAACGAGCTTCGGGAGGTATGCGAAAACTGCATATCCGTTAAAGTTGCCGCATCCCCTTCACTTCTTGCTTCACCATCGGGTTTCGGTGCTGCACTTTGCGGTTTCAGAGCTTTTGATTCCGCTGACGATAAATCAGTTTTTACCGAAGACTCGCTTATGCCAATATACCTCAGAAAATCCCAGGCTGAACGTGAAAGAGACGAAAAGAAGCAGAATCTATAACCGATCTTATTAGATTTTTATTACGAAAGGATTTTTTGCTATGACAAACCGTGACAACAAAATCATCGCTCTTGCATCCGACCATGCAGGATACCCTCTGAAGGAGGCTCTCATTAAGTATCTCAATTCCCGCGGAATCGATACCATTGACTGCGGTACAAGTAGTACCGAAAGCTGTGATTATCCCGATTTTGCAGTATCAGGCTGCTGCAAGGTTCTTGACGGAGAAGCTGATCTCACAATTCTCTGCTGCGGTACAGGAATTGGAATGAGCATGGCTGCAAACAAGCTCCGCGGAATCAGAGCCGCTTGCTGTTCCGACGTTTTCAGTGCCAAATACACCCGTCTTCATAACAACGCAAATGTGCTTTGCCTCGGCGCACGAGTAGTAGGCGAAGGACTGGCTGCCGAACTTGTTGATGCTTTCATTGACACCGGATTTGAAGGCGGTAAACATCAGAGACGCGTTGACATGATCACTGCGCTTGAAAAGTAAGGCTGTTTCTTAAATCAAAATATAAAAACTCCCAAAATGCAACGTTCTGATTTCATGACGTCGTCAATTTACGGAGTTTTTTCTTTATATAATTTTTATATAATTTTTTTGAGCAATCAGAGTTTATTATCCAAGAAAACTTTTTCCATCAGGCAAACGGATGCGGCAAACGTATTATTTCCGTTTTTCAGCATAAACTCAAACATTTCGCATCCCCGAGGCAGATTTGCGGTATCAATTGAAGTAATCGCTTTCATTCCCTCACCGGTACACTTGACATAGCTTTCTTTTCGTGTCCAGATTGAGTAAAAAACACTGAAGCTGTCTTCTGCTTCAAAAAGACGATTTTTTTCGCCTTCGGAATAATATCTCGTTGCAATTGCATCCATGCGTTCTTTTGTTCTTGAGGTATCACAAACTTCAATGTCAAGTCCTATTTCGCAGGGAAAATTTGACTGAAGCACGTAAACTCCCGAAGAGCTTACGACACTCGGAAGCCGCGGAACATTTGATAAAATATTGTCCACACAAAAAGCACAACCGATACACCCGTTGGTATGAGACAGGGAATAAGTTATATCTGAATTGGCAATGAACGGTTTTCCCGTCTCATGGCGTAAAAACTCAAATTCGCCGTCGTTTTTAATATAATTACGGATCAAATAATCACGGATCGATTCTGCAATAGAATGCTCGCTCGTATGGGTCAGATTATTTTCAGTAAAGTCAATAGCAACAAGAATCATGCTTTCCTCCGTTAAAAATCGTGAAATTTTATGTTTTTTGATTAATAAATCTTAAAAAAGAGTGTGTACAAATTGACATTTTTGTGATATAATAACTGCATAAAATTAAGCTATCCCCGATCAATCTAAATTTTTACATAAATCTTAACAAAATTTCCGCCATTTCGCGGGGAACGGAGACACCTATGAAAAAGAAAATCATCACTATAGCCCGACAGTACGGAAGCTGCGGACGTGAGATAGGTCAGGCGCTTGCTGAAAAGCTCGGTTACAAATATTACGACCGTGACCTTATTTCTCTTGCCGCTGAAAAAAGCGGAATGAACAAAGAGATCTTACACGAGGCGGATGAAAAGGCAGCAACGAGTATACTATATACCCTTGCCCTCGGATCATCGGTCATGGCTCACGGAGTGGATCACATCAATGTACCTCTCAACGACAAGCTTTATATCGTACAGTCAAATATTATCAGAGACATATACAACAGCGGTGACGGTGCTATCATCGTCGGAAGATGTGCCGATTATATTCTCGCCGACAAGGAGGATGTAATTAAGGTGTTCATTTCGGCGGACTTTGACGAAAGAGTAAACACAATAGCTAAGCGTTGTGAGATTAATCACTCAAAAGCTAAGGACATGATCGTCAAGACCGACAAACGCCGAGCTAATTATTATAATTACTACACTGGTAAGAAATGGGGCAAGATCGAGAACTACGACCTTGTGATCAATTCTTCAAAAGCAGGCATTGACGGCGCAGTAAAGCTCATCGAAACCTTCAATAACCTTTGAGACCTTTGACTTTTTGTAAGTAATCATGTTTTCACACATTCCCTCTCGGAAGATCCGAGAGGGATTTTGTTTTTAATTAAGTGTACTTTCGCTTTTTGCAATAAATCTTTCCGCGGCATTTCGTATAAGACTGTGTTTGTCTTTCGCAAGTGTAGGATCATCCGTAAGAACTCTCAGCGCCATATCGTTAGCCAAGGCAAACAGATTAGTATCGGTACATTTTGAAGCAAGGACAAGCTGAGATCTGCCGTGCTGGCGCATAACACCGTTTTCAGCAAACAGATCTCCGGGACCTCTCTGTTTCAAGTCTTCCTCAGCAATATCATATCCGTTTCTGCATTTTTTAACTGTGAGAAGTCTCTCTCTTGACTTTTCGGACTTGGTGTTTGACACAAGGACAAAATATGATTTTGCACTACCTCGTCCTACTCGACCCCTTAGCTGATGAAGCTGAGACAGACCGAATCTCTCGGCATTTTCAACGATCATAAGGGTTGCATTGGGGACGTTTACACCAACCTCGATTACGGTTGTTGACACAAGCACGTCAATTCTTCCTGCGCAGAAGGCTGCCATTACATCTTCCCTCTCCTGAGCTTTCATTCTTCCGTGGGCAACGGCGATCCGCAGCATGGGAAGCTGCAACTTTAACTCCTCAGCATATGTCTCAGCGGCTTTAAGGGGAAGCTGTTCTTCATAAGGGACATCAAACAATGTCAGATCTGAATACTCTTCGGCATCATAATTTACTTTTTCCGATTGTTCAATCTCCTCAATAGACGGACAAACAATGTATACCTGGTGACCATTATCAACCTGTTTTTTTATAAAACCATTCAGCCTTGGTCTGTAATCTTCGCTTACGACAAAGGTATCAACACTTTGACGTCCTGCAGGAAGCTCGTCAATCTTTGACACATCAAGAGTACCGCAAACAACGAGAGACAGCGTACGCGGAATCGGTGTTGCACTCATTACAAGAGTTCCCGCACCTTTTGCTTTATCTGCAAGAGAAGCTCTCTGCATCGCACCGAATCTGTGTTGCTCGTCAATTATAACAAGTCCCGGAGACGACGGCGTAACATCGGGTGAGAGTAATGCCTGAGTCCCTATAACCAAAGTCGGTTTTGAAGGATCTGCAAGGTCTTCAGTAATCACTCTTCTCTTCGATGTACTGATATTTCCCGTGAGAAGATGTACGGTGAAACCGAAACGGCTCAGCATTGGCTCCAGATCGTTAAAGTGTTGCCTTGCCAGTATTTCAGTAGGCACCATAAACAGGCAGTCATAGCCGTTATTGAGACATACATATGCACCGGTTGCGGCAACTACGGTTTTTCCCGAACCTACGTCACCCGTCAGGATACGATTCATTGCAAAGGGACTCGTCATATCCGAGATGATCTCATTGACAGACCTTTTCTGAGCACCCGTAAAACTGTACGGCAGATTATCGGTGAATCTTTTTATATCAATATTTCTTATTTGTGTACTTGACGGCACACGCTTTTTGCCGCCTGACAGTGCAAGAGCCACGGACGTAACAAAAAGCTCATCGAAAACAAGACGTTTCATTGCAAGCTCAAGCGCCGCTTCGCTTTCGGGATGGTGGATATTTCTGAGTGCATACCCTATAGTTGGAAGTGAAGCATCTTTCAGAATATCACAGGGAAGCATTTCCTCAAATTCGGGTATTATCTCCTTCAAAGCTTCGCTTACCGCAGAAGATACGATCTTCTGCGTAAGGGGGGAGGTGAGAGGATATACGGGAACGATGGGAGGTAATTCCCTGCCGTCATTTATACATGGCTCGTAAAGAGGAGAGGCAAGAGAAAGTGAATTGCGTATGAATGTAAATTTCCCCCAGAACCTGAAGGTCGATCCCGCGTGAAATACATCCTTCAAAAAATTCTGATTAAAAAATATAACCTCGCAAGTACCGAATTCATCAAATGCACGGAATTTCACAAGAGTCATTCCACGTCTGATAAGATGAACTCTAGGCTCTGTCGCCACAGTGAGAATACATGAAAAGGGTTTGTTGCCTTCGTCATTTATAAGACACTCTTTGATTTCAAGAAGGGTCTTGGTATTTCCCCTATTCTGATATGCTCTCGGATAATATCTCACAAGATCATATAAGGTGGACACCCCTGCCCTTTCAAATGCTTTGCGTCGGCTTTCGCCAACACCGCGAAGATCTGATATTTTTTTCAGTGCTTTTTCCATATATCAATCTCCATTCAGCAATTATACGTTTCACCCGTCCATATAGCGGTATCGGTCATACTGTATTTATCTATTATTTTAGCACAAATGTTCAGTTTCGTCAAGAAGCCCATACATCTAAAAAAAGATTCACTGAATTTCCAGCGAATCTTTTAATGTTTAACCGTTATATGAGCAAGGGGACTTATAAAAGTCGGACAGATCAATATAGTATTCGGTCTCGTCTTTTCTGAAGCCGAGTTTTTTTATAAATTTCTCTGATACACCCACGGGATTCACGGAAAGGCGCTTAACCTCGCATCTGTACATGAAATTCATAACAGTTCGAGCCATAATGATCATAGCCTCTTCATCATTTATACCCTCCGCTTCCCTCATGTATTCGATTCGGTTTGCATCTCCCTTTATTCTACAGGTACAAACACCTATGATATGATTCAATTTCGAAGCATCTTCATTGACGTCAGCGGCAAAATACGTAAAGCACTCGGAATCAAAGGGAACGTTACAATAGGCACATATTTCCCGGGCAATATCAATTTGAACTGCGGGTTTTACAGCAAGCATAATTAAAGTCCTTTCAAATAAGCAATTTCATCATCGGTAAGATAACGCCATTTTCCGGGCGAAAGTGTAATATCTTCAATTTCACCTATTTTGACTCTTTTAAGTGCGGTTATCTTATAACCTGCTTCGGCACACATTCGACGTATCTGTCTGTTTCTTCCCTCAGTAAGCACGATCTCTACAAGAGTTTTACCGTTTTTCGTTTCAAGCTTTTGAACCTTGGGACGTTTTACGGTATATCCGTCTATTTCAATAGGTTCGGATATTCTGTACACATCATCGTCATTAAGTTCTCCCACAACCTCTGCCACGTATGTTTTTGTAAATCCGTGTGAGGGATGCGTAAGTCTGTTTGTCAGCTCACCGTCATCTGTCATGATCAGGAGACCTTCGGAATACATATCAAGTCTCCCCACGGGATAAACCCGCTTGTTCAGAGTTTTAACAAGGTCAAGGACAGTCAATCTTCCCTTTTCATCGGATGAGGTTGTAACATAACCTATGGGTTTATTTACAAGAATATATGTACCGCCCCCTTTTGAGGAGGACGCAACGACACGTTTGCCTTTATATTTCACAACGTCACGTTCAGGGTCGATTTTCATTCCGACAGTAGCGACAGAATCGTTTACGAAGACCTTTCCTGATGCAATTTCAGCTTCGGCGGCTCGTCTTGACATGATTCCGCAGTCGGTAAAATATTTTTGCAATCTTATCTCAGCCATAATAATCATCCATTTAGCCTACGGCTATAAAAAATAATGAAACATCCTTGTGTCTGATGCTCGGTGAAAATACTTCTCTGCGAATACCAAGAAAGTCGAACGGTATTACCTTCCGATAAATCTGAGGATACGATCAAGAAGAGACAGCTTTCCCTCCTTGACGGTCACATCGGTTTCTGCATACAGCGGAAGCACGGCGACAAGCTCACCTTCGGAGTAAAACTTGGCAGTTGCAAGGGCATCACCTGCTTTTACGGGAGCCGGGAAATATCTGTCTGCTTCGATGGTCACGGATACCTCACTGCCCTTTGACATAGTAAGGCTGAGAGCTTCTGTATTGGAGCACCGTACAGTGGATTTGTTTCCGCCAATGCAGGGTATGTCAACAGCATACTGTCCGATTTCGGCAAGAGTTGCAGCTTCGTAGTTCATAAAGCAATAGTCAAGCATTTTTTTATGATCGTTCCAATCATCGGCAGCATCAAGTGTTACGGCAACAGCAAGAAGTCCGTCACGTTCTGCCGCAGAAACAAGGCATCTGCCTGACTTTTTGGTAAAGCCGGTTTTAATTCCAACTGCTCCGTCATATAAGCCAAGGAGTTTATTGTGATTAACAAACACTCTTCCGCCTTCGGTGACGTAACGGTCAGTTGATACGATCTCACGGAAGCTGCTGTTTAGCATTGCATAGGATGCAAGGCACGCAAGCTCATTGGCAGTTGTAAAGTGCCCGTCGCTGTCAAGCCCGTGGGGATTGGTAAAGTGAGTGGAAACAAGTCCTAACTTCTCTGCTTTCGCATTCATAAGCTCAGCAAACTCATCAATTCCCCCCGCGACATCATATGCAATGGCTACAGCGGCATCGTTTGCACTTTGAAGCATCAAGGCATACAAAAGATCTCTCATTGTCAGGCTCTCTCCAAGCATCAAATAAGCAGAAGAACCTTCAGTACCCACGGCATCTGCGTGAACGGTAACGAGCTTATCTAAATCACATACTTCCAACGCAACAATAGCCGTCATGATCTTCGTGGTACTTGCCATGGGAAGCGGAATATCAGCATTTTTTGAGAATATAACCTCTCCCGAATCACAAAGCATGAGAGACGCACTTTCGGCAGAAATGTTCAACTCTTTCGTTCCCGTATCGGCACAGACATTCAGATAACAGTCGGCAGAATGTAAAACAATGAAAGATAAAAAAAGTAAAGAATATATCTTTAACGTCAATTTCATAACATTACCCCTCTGAAAAAAGCTTCAAGCTTATTATCGGAAAATGGGGTAATGTTATGCGGTAGCAAAATTATAAATTTTACACCTTTATTTGCGATAATTTACTTCTTTGCGAAAATTTCCTTAAACTTTTCAATAAGTTCTGGGGATCTGTCAATGAAAGAAAGAATCTTTGAAACAGCATCCTCGGGAGCAGAAAGAACGGGAGCTTCCATATTAAGTATATTGGTTTTTCCGTCAGCATCTACAACGATAAAAGCAACGGGAATCACACTGATTCCTGTTCCTCCTCCGCCGCCGAAGTTATTGAACACGGGCTTTCCTTCATGAACAGGTGTATCCTTCTTCATATAGTCGATACCGCCGGAAGCATAACCCACGGTAATCTTGGAAACGGGAATAATTGTTGTTCCCGATCCGGTTACAATAGGATCTCCTATTACTGTATTCGCGTCGATAATTGTCTTGATACTGTCAAGGGCTGTTTTTATGATCTCACTCTGTTTGTTCTCTGCCATTTTGAGATTCCTGCCTTTCTTTATTTAATAAATTAATTTTATTTGTACCGCGCTTTAACCAAAGCACGAGAATATCGATTCCTGTTTTAACTACATCAAGTATTCTGATTTTCACAGCAACGTCAACGGAAAATTTTATATCAGGTGAAAGATAGTCGCATGAAACTGAGATATTTTCGGGATCTTTCACTTTAAGCTGTGTTTTGGAGTCGAGAAGCTCCAACAAAAGCCCCACTGCTGAGCTGAGAACTCCGAATCTGACTGCAACTTCAGCCGGATCCTTTCCGCCAACGGTAAGCCGTAGACTGTCAAGCTTTGCGTTGATCCGTGAAGTGTATTTTTCAAGATTTCCGAGAATATTTATGACAAGATCTATTATTGCCGTAACGGAATCTTTTTTCTCTTCCTTTGTCTTCACTTTTTTCTCGGGCTTTTTCTTCTTCTTTTGCTTTTTCAGCTTCAGAGCTTCCATCTTTTTCAGATACTTTTTATGTGAAAAATCGCGAAGCTTGATCTTTTTCTGCTTTTTAGGCTTTATTTTTATCATGAAAGGACCTACGCCTGCTCTCAGTGCGAATTCCCCGTCGGACTTTATGTGAATCTTTACATTTGTCATGAGAAGAAGAAATATCAGCAGTACAAACACGCCGAGTATGTATAAAAATATCATATACGTATTTCTCCTTTCATACAAATTCAGTTTTATATTTCTTCGATAAGGCTTAACTGTTCGGAGGAATCTCCCGGGGTCATAACCGAACCGTCGGGGGTTTTTATGTCAGGCAGCTCGGAAATGGAGCTGAGTCCGAATACCCTGAGAAAATTGTCCGTGGTTCTGTAGAGCATGGGTCTTCCGGGTACATCAAGACGGCCGCAAGGCTCTATCAGCTTCTTTTCACACATGGAAGTTACGGCATAGCTTGAATCAACACCGCGTACGGTATCAATAAACGCTCTTGTTACGGGTTGGTTATAGGCGACGATAGCAAGAACTTCAAGTGATGACCCTGACAAGTTACCGCCCCGTCTGATACCAAGCGCCTGACGTATGTACGAGCCGTATTCCTCACGTGTACATATCTGACATGATTCGGGGAAAAGAACCATCATAATACCGCGGGGAAGCTCGTCGCAGTTGTTATACTTTTCGGCATAGTCGCTGACTATCTTGCGGCAAACACTATGCGGTATATTCATTGCATCGGCAAGCTTTGTATATTCAACGGGGTGACCTGCCGCAAAAAGAACAGCTTCGATAATTCTTTCGCATTCGGGAATATTTTCAATTAGATCATCTTTCTCTTCGGTAACGGAAACGGGAGAGGTATCCCCTACCGAAGGTATCATTTCGTTTTCCATCATTAAGTGTTCCTTAACTATTTAAGTATTATTGGCACTGTCTACCGTTATAGGCGCGGTATCGTCTTCAAACAGCTCCGCAAGCCTTGACTCATCGATCTCACCGTTTACGTAAATATTGATGTGTCCGTCGGCACGTACTACCCCGTCTTCACTGTCAAGGTCTTCGTCGGTGATGTTTACGTAGCCTTGCCTGAGCATTTCAAGCACAGCCATGAATTTCGCAATAAGCTCGGATCGGCTTCGGGAGTTTGAAAAATAGCTGTCAAGATAAACGTGACCTTTACTTTTAAGCACTCTTATAAGTGATGACGCAACACTAACTACCGAAACCTGCGGACGGTTTACGAGAGGCTCGAACTTTTCCTTTGCCTTCTCATCACTAATACGCACCTCAGACAGTGCTCTGAGGAGTGCTTTTGTCAGAAGATCGGGAGAATGATCTGCAACGTAGGTTTTGTCAACGGAGATCTCGTCCTGCTCTTTTACCATCCTGAGACCGTAGGTTGCATACATAAGATTCATCTCTGCTGCCGCAAGCTTTGCCTTCTGATATTCAAGCACCGCTTCAACGAGGGAAGCTCTGGGGTCTTCATCATCATCATTTTTTGGAAGAAGCATTCTGCTTTTAATAAGCATCAGCTCACTTGCCATGAGAAGAAACTCAGATGCGATATCCATGTCGCGGTTCTCTTCCGCATTGATATACTCCATATACTGTGAGCAAAGCTCAGCGATAGGAATATCGTTAATATCGATTTTGTTTTTTGAGATCAGCGTGAGAAGGAGGTCAAGGGGACCCTCAAACTGATCAAGTTTGTAGCTTATGTTATCCATTCAAATACCGTCCGAATCAAGCTCAGAATCCCAGCCCCGGAATAAGTCCGACGATGTCGAACATACCGTTAAAGATAAAGGTGACTATGGTTGACAAGGGTCCTGTCAGCAATCCCGTATACAGGAGCACGAGCATTCCAAGCATGATATATCTCTCGTACTTCATTATACCGAAATAGTATCTTGCGGGAAGGAAAGTGAGAAAGATTCTTGAACCGTCAAGAGGAGGTACGGGAATCATATTGAATACACCGAGCGAAATATTCATAAGGATAAACGTTTCAATAAAGATCAGCCAAGCAGTCCAAAGGTTATATCCAAACCCTTCAATAACGGGATTTCGGTACCATATGGCAATTGAGACACTCGTAATGAAAACACCGAAAAACGCCATGATAAAGTTGGACACGGGACCTGCAAGGGCGGTAAGTGCCATGTCACGGCGAGGCTTTCTGAAGTAACGAGAATTGATTGGAACGGGTTTTGCCCATCCAAACCGGAAGAAAAGCATACAAATGGCACCGATGGGGTCAAGATGCTTCAGGGGATTAAGTGTTAATCTGCCGAGATTTCTTGCTGTGGGGTCACCCAGCTTCATAGCCATATATCCGTGAGCAACCTCATGAACAACAAGACAAATAAGAACAACGGGAACTCTTATGAGAATTTCAATAAGGTCTATACCAAATATGTTCATTGCAACTCCAATCTAAAGTAAAATCTGGCAAGCTGACAGTTTAGTTTTCAAGCTTCATGAGATCGTCGAAGCTTTCGCGTCTGACCGCAACGTAAGGCTTACCGTCGGAGATCATAACAACAGGTGGACGGGGGATGCGGTTGTAGTTGGATGCCATAGAATAGTTATACGCGCCCGTTACAAGTACAGCAATAATATCCCCTCTCTCGGGACGTGCGATCTTTACACCTTCTCCGAGAAGGTCTCCGCTTTCACAGCATCTACCTGCGATCGTGCATTCAAAATCGTCTTCTTCACTTGCGCGTGAAGCATTGATAAAGGTATACTGTGACTGATAAAGGGTATATCTGGGGTTATCGGTCATACCGCCGTCAACCGAAACGTAGTTTCTGAAGCCTTCAAGCTCCTTAACAGAGCCGCAGGTGTAGAGTGTTGCGCCTGCCGCGGCAACGATGCTTCTGCCCGGCTCCATGTGGATGTGGGGACGGTTGATACCGAGCTTTTCACACATTCCGTTTATCTCTTCGGCGAGGAGACGGATATTCTCTTCGTAATCAATCTCGGGATCGTCCTCTGTATATCTTACGCCAAATCCGCCGCCGAGGTTAAGGATTTCAGCAGTGTAGCCGCACTTTTCCTGCATATCACGAACGAACTTCAGCATAATATCAGCCGCGTCACGGAAGGGATCGATATCGAAAATCTGAGAGCCTACGTGACAATGGAAGCCGCAAAGCTTCACGTGTTCAAGCTCTAAAGCAAGACGGACGATACGCTCGGCATCTCCCGTAACTATCGCAGAGCCGAATTTTGAGTCTACGTTACCCGTCATGATCTTCTTATGGGTATGAGGATCGATTCCGGGGGTGATCCTGAGGAGAATCTTCTGACAAACGCCGACACTCTCGGCGATCTCGTCAAGTGCCATAAGCTCGTCAAAGCTGTCAACGACAATGTGACCCACTCCAAGCTTTACAGCGTATTCAAGGTCAAAATCCGTCTTGTTGTTTCCGTGGAAAAACGCATTTTCCATAGGAAATCCTGCGGCATTGGCAGTCGCAAGCTCACCTGAAGAAACGCAGTCTGCTTTCATATTTTCTTCAGCCATGATCTCATAAAGGCGCTTGAAGCAAAGTGCCTTTCCGGCGTATATGGGAGATGCTCCCTCTCCGAAATATTTGCTGAACGCATCACGGTACATTCTGCACATACCGCGGACAGCATCCTCGGAAATGAAGATCGCGGGAGTTCCAAACTCCTTAGCAAGTTCTACTGCATCAAGACCGTCGATGGTAAGATGACCGTTTGAGGTGTCAAATGATCTATGAAGTATCATAATATTATTGTACCTTTCATGAGATTGGTTAAATACCGCAGTGTGAGGTGATCTCACTCCAAAGGTCTTCCCTTCCAAGTCCGTTAACCGATGAATAAAGGATCACAGCATCGGCGTGAGAGCAAACCTCAATACCTTCAAGAATTTCAAAAATCTTGCGTTTTTCCGTTGCATTAAGCTTATCTGCTTTAGTAGCAACGATGATAAATGGCTGCTCTGCCGCGACAAGATATTCCATCATGGCTACGTCGTCCTTTGTAGGACCTATACGGCTGTCTACAAGACAAATTGTGAGCTTCAGAAGGTCGATGTTTTTGTTGTTTGTAAAATAACCGTCTGTCAGCGCAGACCAACGCTTTTTATCTTCAAGAGTACGCTTTGCATAGCCGTAGCCCGGCATATCAACGAGATAGAGCGCTGAGTCGACCTTGTAAAAGTTTACTGTAATGGTCTTTCCCGGAGATCCGCTGACACGTGCAAGTGATTTTCTGCCGATAAGTGAATTTATAAGCGAGCTTTTACCTACGTTGGACCTTCCTGCGAAAGCAACCTGAGGTATCAGCTCCCCCGGGAACTGCTTCGGCAGTCCCGCGGAGATCTTAAGCTCTGTTTTATTTAAGTTAAGTTTCATAACAGTATATCCTGACTAAAATATTCTTTTACGCTTCAGCTCTTATCCAATGAGAGCCGTTTTCACCAATTACGGCTTTACCGCAGGGAGTGTCACATTCCTTTGAAGCAGTAGAGCCTTTCTCAAGTGGAGCAAGAACGCACGCAAGCACCTCGGACACGTGGCGGCAAGGGATAAATTCAAGCTTTTCTCTGACTTCAGGATCGATCTTTTCAAGGTCAGACACGTTTCCATAGGGAATTATTACCTTTCTCATACCCGAAATATACGCGGCTGTAGTTTTCTCTCTGAGACCGCCGATAGGCAAAACTCTTCCCGTAAGGGTTACCTCACCTGTCATGGCAATATCATGACGTGCGGCTCTGCCCGAAAGTGCACTTGTAATGGCAGATACCATGGTGACGCCTGCTGACGGACCGTCTTTCGGGACTGCTCCCTCGGGAACGTGGATATGTACGTCGCGGTTTTTATAGAAATCCGACGGAACTCCAAGCTCTGACGCATGAGCTCTTACATAGCTTACAGCAATACGGGCAGATTCCTTCATTACGTCACCGAGAGTTCCCGTAAGCTCAAGTTTGCCTGAGCCTTCCATATCGGTGACCTCGATCTTCAACACGTCACCGCCAACCTCTGTATAGGCAAGACCGTTTACGATACCTATCTGAGCACTTGAATACATATCATCGTCGTTAAAACGGCGAGGGCCGAGGAAGCTTGCAAGTCTGTCCTTGGAGATACTGATGCTTGCTCTTCCGTTATCGATCATGTACTTAGCGGCTTTTCTGCAAAGAGATGCGATCTCACGCTCAAGGTTTCTCACACCCGATTCACGGGTATAGCCGCTGATAAGCTCACGGAGTGCTTCATCGGAAATCTTCATTGTGCTCTTTTTAAGTCCGTGGCGGGAAAGCTGCTTGGGAATCAGATGCTTTCTCGCAATGGCAAACTTCTCGCGGGGAGTGTAAGTGTGAAGCTCGATTATTTCCATTCTGTCGATAAGAGGTGCGGGGACCGTATCGAGAGTATTTGCACTTGCAAGGAATACACACTCTGAAAGGTCTACGGGAAGCTCTATAAAGTGATCTCTGAACTCACGATTCTGCTCTGAATCAAGCACCTCAAGGAGAGCTGACGCGGGATCGCCGTGGGAGTCACGGGAGAGCTTGTCCACTTCATCAAGCTGAATTACGGGATTCATTGTGCCCGCATCGATCAGCGCATTTACGATACGACCGGGCATTGAGCCGATGTATGTCTTTCTGTGACCGCGGATATCGGATTCATCTCTGACACCGCCGAGGGAAACTCTTGCATATTTTCTTCCCATAGCACGGGCAATAGACTTTCCGAGAGACGTTTTACCCACACCGGGAGGGCCGACAAAACAAATGATCTGATTCTTAAGCTCGGGCGCCATCTGCTTTACCGCAAGATACTCAAGAATTCTTTCTTTGATCTTTTCAAGGCCTTCGTGGTCGTCGTTAAGAATACTTTCGGCATGAGCCAGTGAAAGAGTATCCTTCGAATATTTACCCCACGGAATGTCAAGACAGGTTTCGATATAGTTTCTTGCCACTGTAGCCTCGGGAGAACCGAAGGGAGTCTTGGAGAGACGGTTTACCTCTTTCATCAGCTTTTCTTCAATATTCTTTTCGAGCTCTGCTGACTTGATTCTTTCAATAAACTCGGCAATTTCATCACCCGAGTCGATTCCGAGCTCACCCTGAATGATCTTCATCTGCTCGCGGAGATAATACTCTTTCTGATGGTTGTCAAGCTGAGCCTTGACTTTTTTATGTATAGTGCTTTCCATGCGGATAAGCTTTATCTCATTTTCGATAATAACACAAAGAAGTTCAAGACGGCGCATGGGATCAGAGCAGTCAAGTATCTCCTGCTTATCCTGATAGCGGACGAGGACGCTTGACGCGATAAAATCCGCAAGAACTCCCGGATGCTTGATACTTCTCGCGGAAGCAACAATATCGGGAGACGCGGAAGGCAAAAACATCAGCATATCTTCAAGACCGGATATTGCCTGACGCATCATAGCTTCGGTTTTAACATCACTTACACTGTTGTCATCCGATACGTTTACGGAAAGTACCTCTGCAACGTAATATCCCGCCTTATCGTTATAGGACAAAGCGTTTCCGCGGCAAACACCTTCAACAATTACTCTCAGGGTATCCTCGGGAGTTCGGAGTGAATGCTTGATTCGTGCAACACAGCCCGTCTTACTGAGATCGGAGGGCACGGGATTTTCAACACCGATATCCTTTTGTGTTACAAGATAAATATACATATCATTTGCCAAGGATGCTTCGCAAGCCTTGACCGAAATATCTCTCTGAAGCTCAAAGCTTAAAGGCATCGACGGAAAAGCCACTATTCCGCGAAGCGGTATTACAGGGAGTGTAAGTTTTTCAATTTTTTCTACAGTTATGGGCATCGGGGGTTCCTTTCAAATTTCCTGAATCTATAAAAATAATACTCTATAAAATGAATATAGTTATTCCATATTAGTATACCACAAACAGACTATAAAATCCATAGCAAAAATCATATTTAACAGGAAAACTTTTCATTTTTCACCGATTATTCATTATTTCCGATTTTTTATGTAAAAAATCTTCTTCGCTTGACAACAGGCTGATAAACTGTTAAAATATATGTTGGTACTTTTCGGCTTTTTCGCTCAAAAGTGCGTTATGCAAATGACTAATCTGCATTTGTCTATAAATTCATTTGCCGTTCAGGCGAGATAGGAGTTAGTTTTGGCTTTTGATGCAGGTATACTGAGAGCAGTTATCCGCGAGATCGAGCATCTTGCAAAGGACGGAAGAACAGATAAAATATATCAGCCTGAGCGCGATGAAGTAGTGTTTGTATTTCGCGCAGGCGGAACCGAAAGACGTCTGCTTATCAACGCAGGTTCTTCTTGTCCGAGAATGAATATAACAACACTAAAACCCGAGAATCCCACAACACCTCCCATGTTCTGTATGATGCTGAGAAAGCATTTCGCGGGCGCGAAGCTTGTGGCAGTATCACAGCCGGGGTTTGAAAGAGTCGCCCGTCTCACATTTGAGTGTCACGATGATCTCGGATTCAAAACAAATAAGCACGTGATCTGCGAGATCATGGGTAAGTACAGTAACATTATCGTCACAGACAGTGAAGATAAGATCATCGGTATTCTGAAACCCATTGATTTCGCGGCAAGCACAGTTCGTCAGCTTCTCCCCGGGATGCATTACAGTCTGCCTGAGCCTCAGAAGAAGCTTGAGCCTATCGGTCTGACCCGCGAAGACTTCAACGCGGCAGCAAGAGCAACGGATCCCACGAGAAGCGCCGTAAAATTCATCACGGCAAATATCGTCGGACTTGCAGCGGTCACGGCAAGGGAGATAGTATACCGTGCGGGAGGAAGCATCGACGCTACCCTTGAACAGTGCGCCGATACCCTTTATAACGCGGTGATCGAGGTTACCTCAAGTGCCGATACCTACGGCGGTGAGGTATCAATGGCAAAGGATTCAAGCGGTGTGCCGATAGAATATCTCTACACAAGGCTCACACAATACGAGGCATCTTGCGAGGTAGTTTCCTTTACCTCCGTCGGTGAGCTGATAGACGAATACTACATGAAGCGTGCTGGCGAGGAAAGGCTTCGCCGCAAGGCATCTGACATATTCAGAATACTTGCCGCCGCTGAAACGAGGATAACAAAGAAGATCGCCCTGCAGACAGCGGAGCTTGAAAAATGTGAGATGGGCGAGACTTATAAAAAATACGGCGACCTTATCACGGGTTCAATTTATATGATGAAGCGCGGTATGGACAAAGTTACCCTTTATGATTGGTACTCTGAAGGTGAGACGATCGAAATACCTCTTTCGGAAAGACTTTCCCCTGCTCAGAACGCTCAGGCGTACTACAAGAAATACAACAAATCCAAAAACGCCAAGGTTCACCTTACCACGCAGCTTGAAAGCGCAAAGGCTGAGCTTGAATACATCGGTACGGTATTTGATTCTCTCACACGTGCAACAACAGAACGTGAGCTTTCAGAGATACGCGCGGAGCTTTATCACAGCGGATACGCTTCAAAAATGAAGAACTACACGGAAAAGAAGCGGCAGGCACCGCTTATCATGAAGTTTGAGACAAGTGACGGACACACAGTCCTTTGTGGAAAGAACAATACTGCAAACGACTATCTTACAACAAAGCTTGCAAACCGCCGCGATTGGTGGTTCCACGTTAAGGGGCACCCGGGAAGCCACGTTGTACTCGAGTGCTTTGAGGGTGAGGACGATCCGTCGGAGAGTGCCTTTACCGAGGCGGCAATGATTGCGGCATACCATTCCGCGGCGAAGGAATCTTCGGGAGTTGCCGTTGATTACACGAGAGTACGCGAGGTAAAGAAGCCCGCAGGCTCAAAGCCGGGTTACGTGATCTATCACACAAACTGGACGGCTTACGTAACACCCGATGAAGCGAAGGTTAAGAGTATGGAGAGAAAATAATGGTTTTATAAAGGAAACGAAATAGTACGAAAAGGCTCCCCCATTCGGTAATAATCTGAGTGGGAGAGTTTAATTTTTTCAATAAAATTAAAATAAACGTGAACCTTTTCGCACGAAAAAGCAACTTAATATGTGAAACCGGTTTTAATAAAGCGAAAGGAGGACTTATGGAAACGGAATTTAGCTTTGAAGCACTGCTTGACAAGCACCGCATTATCATTGAACGTTACGTCAACTTCAGATTGCCGAGCAGCTTTGACGCGGACGACGTAATTCAGGAAACATTTTGCGCGGCGTACGTTGGCTTCGGCAAGTTAAAAAACAAAGACAATTTCAAGACATGGATACTGTCAATAGCCAAAAATCAGTGCAATATGTGGTTTCGGCGGAAATACGGTGACGATATCGTGTCACTTGAAGCCATTGGAGATGTAGCTGACACCACGTTTCAGCTTGACAACTTTGTGATAAGCGTGCTCGGTATGCTTCCCCGCGAATCTGCGGAAATATTGAAGCTTACAATGCAGGGATATAAGCAAAATGAAATTGCAGAAGCGCTAAATATTCCCCTTGGAACGGTCAAAAGCCGCCTGCACTACGCTAAAAAGAATTTCCGAAATCTTTGTTCTCCCGATGAAATCTCTATGTTTGAGAAAGGAAGAAAACATATGTCAAAGAAAGACTTTACCTACCCCTTCCCTGCCGAAATGCCTGTTATTATCATTCAAGAAAGCTCCCGTCCGTTTGCGGAGATAAAATGTCTCGATGAAGAATTCATTATTCCACAGATAGGAAACAAAAATTCCGAAGGTACGTACAGATATCCCGATAAAAAATTATCACTTGTTTCGACCTGCTACGTTCCCAAAGCGGCTACCGTACACGAGGTACCGGGAGTAAAGATCTGCAGAGACACCTACAACGTTAAAGCAGGAAAGCTTTACAAAAACGAATGTATCTGGATCGCTCAATTAACTGACGAGTACGTTCGCACTCTCGCAACGATAGTGTGCGACTGTGATGCGGATGATGACTATCCCACAGCGATATATACGTTTTTGGAGGAAGACTTTGACGTTGCGGTAAACGGAAATGACCGTGTTCACGGCAGACCCTTGCTGATCAAAGAAAATCCGCCCAAGGTTGTTGATGATAAGATATTTATAGACGAATATAATATCAGGTACACCATGGGAACCTACGACGTAACTGTCGTGGACAAAACATTTGAAACGATCAAGTTCATATACGTTAGAGACAATACGTATGTTTCCGAAAATTACGTTGACACAAACGGCAGGCTCGTGCTTATGCGCCGGTATGAATCCGTTGACAACATCATGCAGACCGAGTGGTACAGCGATGAATTGAAGCGTAGCAGTGCTGATAATCCAAAACTTATCGTCAACGATATTGAGTACCGACTGATCGAAGACCGTATAAGCGAATATGCGCTGTAAAAACTTCGTCGCAGATGTGAACCATCTGCGACGAAGTTTATTATTAACTTAAATAACCTTGGCTGCGGGAACGTATTCAAGGTCAAGGCTGCGTGCAACGTTTTCGTTGGTGCACTTTCCGCCGTATATATTAAGTCCGTTTGCAAGACCTGCGTCTCTTGCGCAAGCTCTTTCAAGACCCTTATCAGCGATCATTACCGCATACTTCATTGTAGTATTGGTAAGAGCGATGGTGGACGTTCTCGGTACTGCGCCGGGCATATTTCCTACACAGTAGTGAACGATTCCCTCCTCGATAAATACGGGGTCAGCGTGAGTTGTTACGTGAGAGGACTCACAGCAGCCGCCCTGGTCGATAGCAATGTCAACGATAACTGCGCCGGGCTTCATGATCTTAAGATGCTCACGGCGTACGAGCTTGGGTGTTGACCCGCCGGGAATAAGAACGGAGCCGATAACAAGGTCCGCCTCAGCGAGAGACTTTCTGATGTTTGCCTCTGTGCTGTAGAGAGTTGTGATGGATGATCCGAACACATCGTCAAGATATGCAAGTCTGTTATGGTTTACGTCAAGAAGTGTAACCTGTGCATCCATACCTACCGCAACCTTTGCGGCGAACGTACCTGCGATACCACCGCCGATGATCACAACGTTACCTCTTTCAACGCCGGGAACACCGCCGAGAAGGAGTCCGCGTCCGCCGAAGCATCTCTCAAGGTACTTTGCACCTTCCTGGATACTGAGACGTCCTGCGATCTGACTCATAGGTCTGAGGCAGGGGAGGTTACCATCGGCATCTGTGATGGTCTCGTATGCAACTGCCTTTACCTTCTTGCTCATGAGTGTTTCGGTAAGAGGACGGTTGGGAGCAAGATGAAGGTATGTATAAAGGATCTGTCCCTCGCGGAGAAGCTCATATTCGCACTCTTCGGGCTCCTTTACCTTGATGATCATATCGGCTTTCGCATATACCTCAGCGCCGCTATCTACGATCTCAGCGCCTGCATTTCTATACTCTTCGTCTGTGAAAGCCGCACCTTCGCCCGCACCCTTTTCGATGAGAACGCTATGTCCCTTTGATACAAAAACCGCAACGTTGTCAGGTGTAAGACCTACACGGAATTCATTATTTTTAAGTTCTTTAGGTGTTCCGATTATCATAAATTCAATCTCCTGAATCTTCTAAAAAAGAATAATACATATTATATCACACTCGTTTTTACTTGGCAAGATATTTTTATCATTTTATGGAAAAATCATTGTGAAATATCTAAGAAAATCTACAGTTAAAAATAGTCAATATTGACAATAAACGTTTTTTATGGTATAATAGTTGCGTGCGCAACTATTATTTTAAGGAGTGAAGCAAATGGCAACGTTGATGAGAAAGATCAATATCTTAAGCCGTGCCGAGGGAGTTTACCGTTCGAACAAGCTGAAGGGTACGCCCCTCAGTCCTTGTCACCACAGCTACGTGCTTGCAATATCAGGGAATCCCGGAATGTCGCAGGACGAGCTTGCCCGTCACTTGTGTGTAAACAAAAGCGGTGTTACAAGGCATCTCAGCTTTTTGGAACAGCACGGGTATGTTAAACGAATTACAGGTGAAAATGACAAAAGGATCTCTAATGTTTATCCCACGGAAAAAATGCTTGAAATTTTACCTGCGGTCAAAGAAATTGTCCTTGGATGGGACGCCTATCTCAGCAGTGCTTTAAGTGAAGATGAACGTGAGACTCTTCACTTGTTACTTGACAAGATCACCGTCAAAGCCGATAACTACGTTACAGTAAAGGGGGATGACAACTCGTGAAAACCCTATTAAAATATCTCAGACCGTACGCAAAGAGAATGTCTGTCGGGTTTACCGTAAAAGTTCTCGGTACAGTAGTTGAACTGTTCCTCCCACTGATACTGACTCATATTCTTGAAGTTGTAGTATTAAAGCGCAGTGTCTCTCAGATACTCCTATGGGGCGGCTTGATGGTTACGTGCGCGCTTTCTGCGTGCATTCTCAACATCATAGCAAACAGAATGGCGTCAAAGGTTTCGCGAAACTTTTCCGAGAATATCAGACGAGACCTTTTTGCCTCCACTCTCCGTCTGTCGGCATCTCAAACCGACAGCTTTACTGTTCCCTCTCTTGAATCAAGAATCACTACCGACACTTATAACGTACACAATTTTGTGGGAATGATGCAGCGAATGGGCGTGCGAGCTCCTATTCTTCTCATCGGCGGTATCGGAATTACCCTGATCATCGATACATATCTCTCACTTACAATGCTCGCCATACTTCCGTTTATTTTTCTCACAGTGTACTTCATTTCCGGCAAGGGTGTGCCACTGTATGCAAAGGTTCAGAGATCCGTCGACCGAATGGTGCGGGTTGTAAGAGAGGACATTCAGGGAATCAGAGTAATTAAGGCATTGTCAAAAACCGAGACGGAGCACAGAAGATTTAACGATGTAAACTCATCCCTTGTAAAGGATGAGACCAAAGCCGGAATTATCATGGGAAGCGTTAATCCCATACTTACTATGCTTATGAATTTCGGTATCGTTGCTGTAATAGCACTGAGTGCTTCGCGGGTCTCTGTCGGTAAGTCTTCTCCTGCGACGGTCATTGCTTTCATGCAGTATTTCACTCAGATCTCAATGGCGATGATGACCGTTACCCGAATGTTCGTTATGTACACAAAATCGGCGGCTTCAGCAAACAGGATCGCTGAGGTCCTTAACACAAGCTCGGAAATCAAGACCGAAAGCTGTGACGAGTACCCGTTGAGAGAGTCAGATTACCATATTGAGTTCAACGGTCTGTCGTTTTCATATCTCGGGAAGCAAAATGATCTTGAAGATATAAATATACGCCTCAAAAAAGGCGAAAAGCTTGGGATCATCGGCTCAACGGGAAGCGGAAAGTCTACTCTGACTAAAATGCTACTGAGATTCTATGATCCGCAAAAGGGCGAAGTCTTAATTGACGGCAGAAACGTCAAGACCATACCGCCCGATGAGCTTTATCGAAAATTCGGGATCGCCATGCAGTACGATTTTTTGTATGCTGATACCATTGAAGAAAATATAAAGCTCGGTCGTCCCATTTCTCATGAGAACGTAGAAAAAGCCGCAAGGATCGCGCAAGCTCACGAGTTTATTTCGTCGTTTGACGACGGGTATTCTCATATTCTGTCTCAAAAGGGTACAAATATTTCGGGAGGTCAGAAGCAGAGGCTCCTCATTGCCCGCGCAATTGCCGCAGAACCCGAAATTCTCATACTTGACGACAGCTCATCCGCCCTTGATTACAAAACCGATGCAATGCTCAGACGGGCACTTGCAGAGGAGCTGTCAAGCACAACAGTTATAACCGTGGCTCAAAGAGTGAGCTCGGTTATGAGCTGTGACGTTATCGTAGTCCTCGATAAAGGAAAGATCATTGGTATCGGTACACATGATGAGCTGTTAAAAACTTGTCTTGAATACAGAGAGATCAGCGATTCTCAGGTGGGAGGTGCTATAGTTGAATAGAGGTAATTTTACACGAAATCCTGCAGCGGCAAACAATCCGAACAAACACAGCAGCAATAAGCTTGACAAAAAAACCGCAAAAGGTGTATTTATCAGACTTTCCAAATACGTTCTTGCGTATTACCCCATGTTTCTGACAGCTGTCATCCTCACCCTTATCTCTAACCACCTTTCCCTTCTCGGTCCCCTTTATTCGGGAGAAGCCATTGATGCCATAGCAAACAAAAGCGGAGTACAGTTCGATACGGTAAAGCTGAATATATTGAAAATGATCCTCTGCTACGCAACTGCAGCCATAACTTCTTATCTGCTTGCAGTGCTGATGATCAAAATCAGCCAAAAGATCACGTATACTATGAGACGGCAGGTATTCGAAAAGCTGACAACTCTTCCCGTAAGCTATTTTGACACTCACGCGGTTGGTGACGTGATAAGCAGGATCTCCTACGACATCGACACCATCAACTCTTCCCTCTCCCACGATCTCGTACAGGTCATGACAAGCCTTTATACGGTGGTGGGGTCTCTCATATTCATGTGGAGTATTTCAAAGCCTCTGATCGCTGTATTTGCCGTCACAGTGCCCGCCTCGATAATCTTTACACGCTACCGTTCAAAGAAGGTCAGACCCCTTTTCTCCGCGAGAAGCGCAAAGCTTGGCGAGCTTAATGCATATGCAGAGGAAATGCTGTCGGGATGTAACACCATTCGCGCATACAACCGAGAGGACGAGATAGGAAGACGTTTCGGAGAACGCAACAAGGAAGCGATGGATGCATATTACAAAGCCGAATATTACGGAGCGACACTCGGTCCCTCCGTAAACTTCATAAACAATCTTTCCCTTTCTTTGGTGATGATACTTGGCGGAATTCTGTTTATGCTGTCTTCAAACGGCATGGTTAAAGCCGGTTCTGTCTTCTTTTTGACCATCGGCGGGGTTGGACAGTTCGTTCAGTATTCACGCAAGTTTGCAGGCCCAATAAATGAATTTGCGAATATTCTTCACGAGTTTCAGTCAGCATTCTCAGCGGCTGAGCGTGTTTTCAGAATTCTTGATGAACCCACTGAAATTCCGGACAGCAAGGATGCTCTAACTGCCGACAACGTTAACGGCAACGTAAAACTCGCAAACGTAACATTCGGATACGTTTCCGAAAAACAAATTCTTAAGGATATTTCAATTGACGTAAAGCCCGGACAGACGGTGGCTATCGTCGGTCCCACAGGAGCAGGTAAAACAACAATAATTAATCTGCTTATGCGGTTTTACGACGTTGACGGCGGCAGTATCTTACTTGACGGAGTTGACATTCGTCACATTACGAGGCGGTCTCTCAGAAAAGCTTTTACCATGGTCCTTCAGGACACTTGGCTCTTTCACGGTACAATTTTTGACAATATAGCCTACGGTAAAGAAGATGCCACCCTTGAAGAGGTTAAAGCTGCTGCGGTAAACTCGCGGATTGATACCTTCATCGAAAGCCTCCCCGAGGGTTACGACACTGTGATCTCAGACGACGGGGTGAATATTTCAAAGGGTCAGAAGCAGTTAATTACCATAGCCCGCGCATTCCTCGCAGATTCGGAGATGCTCATTCTTGACGAGGCAACATCAAACGTAGACTCAAGGACCGAAATAAAAATCCAGGAAGCAATGAACCGTCTGATGAGCAGTAAAACCTGTTTTGTTATCGCTCACCGCCTCTCTACCATTCAGAACGCTGATATTATCCTCGTTCTCCGCGACGGAAAAATCACGGAAGCGGGTAATCACGATACCCTGATGGAATTAAAGGGATTCTATTACACTCTTTTCAATTCTCAGTTCGAATAAAACAGCTATAAAAAGCTTGGAAATGCTAACTGAGAATTCACAGATCAGATTACAGCTGTATAACGAATTAATTCCGCATAAAGTAAAAGAATCAACCCCGACAGATCCAAGTGATATAATCCCCTTAGAGTAGACACTTGAAAAAACGAAAAGTTTTCAAGAGTACTCTAAGGGGAATATTTTTATGCAAAAGTTGAAGAAGTACACTGTAGAACTAAAATTAAAAGCAGTGAAAGCATATCTCAGCGGAG
>JAFXKJ010000089.1 GCA_017531765.1 Clostridia bacterium | reverse complement strand
CGGGCATCAGCGCTGAGGACATGAAAAACGTTATCATCGCTTACGAGCCTGTATGGGCAATCGGTACAGGTCTTACAGCTACTCCCGAGCAGGCTGACGAGACTTGCGGTGTTATCCGCGCTACTCTCGCAGGCCTTTACGGTGCTGACGTTGCTGAGGCTACCGTTATCCAGTACGGCGGTTCCATGAACGACGGCAATGCGGCTGAGCTTCTTTCCAAGGTTAACGTTGACGGCGGTCTTATCGGCGGCGCGTCTCTCGTTCCCGCTAAGTTCGCGGCTATCGTTGACGCGGCTCAGTAATTTATTAATTGAATATTGGTGTGCAGACGCTTCACGGCGTTTGCACACTTTTTCTTTCTGTTTGATGAGACTTATTATCCCCACAGCGAAAGCTGTGGGAATTTGGTTAGTCTGACTGACCAAAATTTCTTGACAACTTTAACGTCCCAATATATAATTATGTTATAATCATTCGTTCTTTCAGGAGGACGAAAAATGATACTAAAACGCGTAATTTCAGCACTTCTTGCTTGTCTCATGCTCGTTTCCGTGGTCGCTTGCGGAAAGACGGAATACGGCGAGACGACAGCGACGGCAACTGCAACTGAAGCCGCAACTGAGGCAAAGATGCCGGAGGAGGTTCCAAACGAAGACTACGCTGTGGTCATCGACAAGGAAAACTCAGGTGCTGTTGATGCCGCAGAACGCATGGTGTGGCAGATGAAACAAAAGTACGGCATTGATCTTGAGGTGATCGATCACAAGGAAAAGGCGTACGTCCGCAAGATCGTGCTTGGTAAGACCAATCGCGGTGAGAAGATCGACACATCAAAGATGGTCTGCGACGATTATGAGATAAAGGCAGTCGGTGAAAAGGTATTCATCGACGGCGCATCGGACGACGGACTATTTTCGAATAAAAAGTCGCTTATATATTTTTTCACACCGATAACATAATATCCGTCTTTTCAGTCAATACTATATCTGAAATCACACGATTTCAAATTCAAAAAGGACGGACTTTCAGAAATGGATAAGACAAACACAAACAAGAGTATCGAATGCAGTGTAACACAGTGTGCCAACCATTCAGCAGATGCTAACTACTGCGCTCTTAACAAGATCAAGGTCGGTACTCACGAAAAGAATCCTACAGTCAGCCAGTGCGTTGACTGCGAATCCTTCGTTCTCGGTAACAAGAACTGCTGCGGTAAGTAAATAATAATTGCAGAAACGGGTGTCATCAAACGACACCCGTTTCTGTATAAATTTGTTTTTTTATGTAGGTTATTCGCCGTCGTCCTCATACCACTGACGCTGTGAATCAAACATTCTCCTATATTCACCGTTAAGTTCCATAAGTTCTTCGTGAGTTCCCGTTTCGATGGCTTTACCGTTCTTCATCATTATGATCCTGTCTGCAACCTTTACAGATGCAAGACGGTGGGTCACAATAAACGAGGTCCTTCCCCGTGAAAGCTCAGCAAATCTTCCGTAGATCCTCGCTTCCTCAATGGGATCGATAGCCGCAGTAGGCTCATCGAGGACTATTATATCAGAGTCTCTGTAGAATGATCTCGCAATGGATATTCTTTGATTCTGACCGCCCGAAAGTCCCACACCGTCGTCAAATTCACGGGAAAGCATGGTTTCAAGTCCACTCGGCAGCCATTCTTCATCGGGTGTGAAGCCTGCCATTGCGCAAGCCTTTGTGAGTTCTTCGTAAGTCACATCTTTCTCTGTGTCACCGAGTATCAGATTCTCTCTGAGAGTTGTGGCATAGCTCGGATATCTTTGATATACCGCAGATAAATGCTTGGCCACGGATGAAAACGCCATGTTTGATGTCGGTATACAGTTATATGTAACCTCTCCCTCGCAGGGCACGTAATACCCCGTTATCAGCTTTATAAGAGTTGACTTTCCGCTTCCGTTTTCTCCGACAATAGCCACTGTTTCACGTGGACTGATCTTGAAGGATATGCCATCAACGGCAAAGCCTTCTTGATTGGGATATGAAAATTTAACGTTTTTCAGTTCGATCTCGGCATACTGATCTATTTCCTTCTCAGGTGCTCTTTCGCAGGGGAGGCGGAGAAATCTGATATAGTTTTCAAGATTCGGAAGCTCTTGTGATATGGCGCCGATCGAACCGTAGAAAAGGTTATGCAGTCTGCCCTCAATAATTCCGATTGATGAATATACCGCCGCAAATTCACCCACAGAAATTCTTCCGTTCATGAGGAAAAGAAACAGCAGATAGTAGACTGACAGTGTACCGATAAGAGAAACTGCTGTAGTCAGTGTGTAGAAGATCTCTTTTTTGTTTGCGGTTTTAACGTCAAGCTTAATAAGCTCACCTGAGATCTTTCTGTAACGTCCGATGAAGAACTTTACCGCGCCTAAATTTCTCGTTTCCTTATAGTACTGCGGTGAGGTCATACATTCGGAGTAATAATCCTTTTTTCGTCTTATGGGTGCTGATTCGTCCTCTTTGTCACGGTACAGCTTCTTTATCATGTACTGCTGAAAAAACGTGGGCATAAATATCAACAGCATAGCAAACATGAGAAGCGGTTCGCGCTTGACAAGATACACGGCAACCACAGTAATATAGGGGATGTGACTTAAGAATATCTGCTTTGCCGTTGAGACAAAGTTTCGCGCCGCATCGATACCGTTGTTCGCTTTTTCTATATCGTCAAGCTTGTCCGTGTCTTCGAAAATGATCGGTTCAAGACGGGACATTTTTTCGTACATATCCAGCTTTTGACGGTTTGAACTGAGTTGATTGAACTTAGTGTCCACGTAGTTAGCTATGGGCGACAAGCAGAGCGAAATGATATAAGTTGCGATAAACGCACATATTGCGAATACAAACGAGCCTACGTTACCTTTGCCTTCCGCAAACGCCGCGGCTCCTCCGAAGGTATCTTCAAGAAGAAAAATCTGAAGAGACTGCAGCACAGTTTGCAATATAAACACAAAGCAACTGATAATGAACAGCTTCGGTGCGGTTTTGATAATGTACGGGACCACGATCCCCGCGGTTTTGATTAGTCCTATCTTTTCTTTTTTGGTCTTTTTATCATTTGGTTTCTTCATTAGTCCTCGTACCATCCTTTCTGAGTATTGAACATCTCAGCGTAAATGCCACCGAGGGACATAAGCTCAGAGTGACTGCCAAATTCAGCCACTCGTCCGCCGTCAAGAACGATTATCTTATCTGCAATTCGTGCCGCGCCGAGACGGTGTGTGATGAAAATTGCCGAGTGACCTTTGGTGACTTCTCTGAACATTTCATAAATTCCGCTTTCGGCTATTGGATCAAGCGCCGCAGTCGGCTCGTCAAGGATCTTCATTGGAGCGTCACTGTAAAGACTTCGTGCTATTGCAAGACGTTGCCATTCACCGCCCGAAAGGTCAACGCCGTTTTCGGATATTTTTCCAAGGGGAGTATCCTTTCCGCTGTGGAGACCTTCAAGCACTGCGGTAAGACCAATATCCCGTACAGCCTCCATCATTCTTCCGTCGTCATCCTTGTTTACGTCTCCGAGTTTTATGTTACTTTCAAACTCGATCTGATATTTTGCAAAATCCTGATAGACCACCGAGAAAAAGCCTTTCTTTTCAGCAAGGGAATATTCACGCAGTTCCTTGCCGTTCAGAAGTATCTCTCCATCGTAATTATCGTAAAGACCCATCAGCAGTTTTGTGACTGTCGTCTTCCCTGCTCCGTTAACTCCGACAAAAGCATAATGCTCTCCCGCAAGTATGGTGAACGAACAGTTTTTAAGAATATCACGTTCGGTTCCGGGATAGCGGAAGGTCACGTTTCTGAATTCAATTGATTCAAAGGCATCGCTCTTCACGGGAAGGTCAAGTGCTCCGTCACATTCGCTAAGCATCGTAAATTCCGACTGGTCTTTCAGGTTCTTCGTAGCCTGAACGTACCATCTGACTATACTTGAACCATTACCTATCAAAATACTGATAAAGGTTCTCGTTGCGTTGGTGATACCCACAAACATACCTGATGACAGACTGCCTGAGACTACGGCGGGGACAAGGGACAGAATAATTGCAAGTCCCATAAGCCACCCCAGAACCCAGCTTACGTTGTCTCTGATACCCGTACGAACGGCGGTTTGCAGATTGATCTTGTCAGACTTCTTTTTATGCTCATGCCAACGGGCTATAGCATAGTGAGAATACATGAACGTGCTTCTCTCCTCTAAGTATTCCTTACGTCTGAGCATATCATGATAAACGTTTCCACGTCTGTCGATCTTTTCCGTATCCGAGAACGCCTTGTATCTTTCTTTTCCGTTTTTAACTGAAAGAATAATACTCGGAGTCATAACAACAAGTGCAACAATTCCACTCCACCATACCTGAGTGAATATTACACCCACAACCGTTACAAGCTCAATAATACATTCTGCTATCCAGAAAAGGTGCATGGTTCTGTCGTACATAGTGCCGCCTGAGTTTCCCACCGCACGTCCCACAAGATCATGTGTTGCGCTGTTTTCAATATGCTCGTACTTAAGTTTCGCGCGCTTTCGGAGAAAGGCTTCGTCTATCACATAAGACACCTTCGGTCTTGTACAGTTATCAGCGTAATAGTAACCTGTCCAGACAAGCTCAGGAAATATTGCAACTGCAAACATTCCCAAAAGCGGGACGAAAATTGCGCTTTCTGTCATTCTTCCGTTCAGAATTGCAATTGCAGTATCAACAAAGCTTGCAGTTGTGAATATTTCCAAAGCAGCAGTGAAAGACGCAAGTATTCTTAAAATGAAGATCAAGCTGATGCCTACCGGAGCCGCCTTAAAGGTTAACTTAAAGCAATCCTTCAGACACCACTCTTTACCGGGAAGATCTAAATAGCTGTATTCTCGCTTTCGATTTTCTTTCATTATGTCGTTTCCTTTCTTAAAGTCTGCGTACCGCAACCAAATTACAGACGATCAATACAAACGACACAGTATTTGCATCAACTTTCTGCCCTTTTTTGAGTGGTGGAGAAATTTCGAACGCTTCGGACGTTCAGGGGTGTGACAACACTATCAGAAAGCTCGTCATCTACAATATGAAGATGATTCGGTACAGCTAAAGTATATCACAATGTCAATAATATTTCAAGCAACCGTTCGTTGACGCCCATCAACCAAAAAGCTAATTCTACGGGAAAATTTTTTCGCAGTATTTTTCAATTAACTATTGACAAACAGGATTCCATGTTGTATCATTGTATTAGTTATATGACACAGTGAGGAGGAAGTGAAATGTTTTCACCCGACAACAACTCGCCGATATATCTGCAAATTGCCGAAAAAATCAAATCAGACATTGTTTCGGGAGAATTATCACCCGGCGCACGTCTTCCGTCTGTAAGGGATCTTGCCTTGAAGCTAAAGGTTAATCCCAATACGGTACAAAAAGCTCTCGCCGAGTTAGAGATGAGAGGACTTCTGTTCACCGAAAGGACCAACGGAAAGTTTGTTACCCATGACACAGGTCTGATCATCAGTATCAAAAACGACTATGCCAAGAATATTGCCGAAAGCTTTCTTTCTTCCATGGAAAAGTTAGGTTTCAGCAATGACGAAGCAATCAACTATCTTAGCAATTTAGGAGGAGAAAAGAATTGAAAGCTATTGAAATCAAGAATCTGAGTAAAAGCTTCGGAAAAAAGAAAGTCCTGAATGACATTTCCTTGTCGATTGACAGAGGACGGATCGTGGGACTTCTCGGTAAAAACGGAATGGGCAAATCCACGCTTATTAAAATTATAAACGACCTCTTAACTCCCGATTCCGGTGAAGTTCTTGTTTACGGAAAATCCGTTGGTGTGGAAAGCAAGCTACGCATTTCATATTTGCCTGAGAGATGTGCCCTTGACAAAGGGATGACCGTAAAGAAGGTAATTAAATTTTATTCTGATTTTTACGGTAATTTTGATTCAAGTAAGGCGATGAAGCTACTTCATGACCTTGACCTTGACGCTGAACAAAAAATTTCAAAAATGAGTAAGGGTATGCAGGAGAAATTGCAGCTTGCCCTCGTACTCAGCCGCGAAGCGGATATATATATACTTGACGAACCTCTCGGAGGTGTCGATCCCGCAACGAGAGACTATATCCTTGACACGATCCTCTCAAACTTCAAGGAGGGTGCAACGGTTATTATATCCACACACATTATAAGCGACATTGAGCGTATTCTTGACAACGTAGTTTTTATCCACAAGGGTGAAATTATTCTTACGTCAGACACTGATGAACTCAGAAGTAGTGAGAATGCTTCAATTGACGAAATTTTCAGGAGGACTTTCAGATGCTGAAGAAATTGTTAAAGTACGACCTTTCATCAATATTCAAGTTTTTGATAATCTTTTATTCTCTTTCAATAATCTTCGCTGTATCGTCAAGATTTTTCCTTTCCTTTGAAAAATCCTTGGCAATGGAAATCATAGGACGCATTTTCAGCGGTGCCGCAATTTCCATGATGTTCAGTACCATTATCAACAACCTCATGAGACTTTGGGTCCGCTTTAAGACGAATTTTTACAACGACGAATCCTATCTTACTCATACGCTCCCCGTAAAACGCACAACACAGTACCTATCAAAGTTTATTACAGCAGTTATCACAATGGTGGTGAGTATATCTGTAATTGCTCTGTCACTGTTCATTTCTTACTATTCCAAGGAAAACATGGATTTTGTGAAATCACTGCTCTTCCCACTTGCCGACTCCATAAATATTTCAACCTTCGGTCTTGTGTTCGCATTAATCCTTCTTATTTTCCTTGAATTTCTAAACATTCTTCAGTGTGGATTCACAGGACTTATTCTCGGCCACAGCATGAATTCGAAAAAAATGGGAATGTCGGTACTTTTCGGTTTCATCGCTTCCCTTGTTACACAATTCGCGCTCCTTCTTGTGCTTTTCGCCTTTGCTTTATTTAACGATAATGTTATGAATATGTTTATAACAAATTCTCCCGTTGATTTTACCACCTTCAAGCTTCTGGCGATTATAGCTATCGTTGTTTATATGATCATTATCTGCGCTGTTTGCCTGTTTAACTTAAAGCAATTCAAACGCGGAGTCAACGTTGATTAAGTGAATAAAAAACGTTAAGAGACTAAATGTACTCTTAACGTTTTTTACTGTCTGCTCTTTTTAGAGAGAATAGTTATTAAAAGAGTGTGAGCTGATTGGTCTTTGACAAGCTTTTCAGAACTCCGTTTCTCTCAAGTATCTCCTGAACCGACTTTGACATACCGCTTTCACGCTTTAAGTCGTCGATTGAGAATATCTCGCATCTTTCCCTTGCTTCAACGATGCTTTCCGCCGCCGCCGAACCAACACCGGGCAGTGAATCGAAGGGCAGACGAATCTTTCCGTCCTCGGGAACGTAGCTGTGGGCAGTGGATTTATGGAAATCAACGGGAAGGAAGCTATATCCCCTCTGATAGCACTCGTTGACAAGCTCAAGTGCGCCGAGAGTATCGGATTCCTTCTGTGACAGAGACACACCCGGTTTTGTATATTCCTTGATGACCTGAGCAACCTTATCTTTACCGCCCATTACGATCTCAGCATCAAAGCCCGATGGTGCGGCAGTAAAGTACGCGGCATAAAATACGTCGGGACGGTAGATCTTAAACCATGCGAGGCGAAGAGCATCCATTACGTACGCCGCCGCATGAGCCTTGGGGAACATATACTTGATCTTCTTACATGAGTCGATATACCAATCGGGAACTCCGTGCTCTATCATTTCAGCTTCATATTCGGGTTTCAGACCTTTACCCTTTCTTACATCCTCCATGATCTTGAAGGCGTGGCTCTTATCCAGGTCATGCTTCTGAATAAGGTAGAGCATAATATCGTCTCGACATCCGATAACGTCTGAAATTGTACAAACACCGTTTTTGATAAGCTCGTCAGCATTACCAAGCCAAACTCCCGTACCGTGGGTAAGTCCCGAGATCTGAAGAAGGTCGGCAAAGGTTTTCGGCTGTGCGGCGATAAGAACTCCGCGGATAAACTTCGTACCCATCTCGGGAAGACCCAGTGTACCCGTTTCACTGTTTATCTGCTGTGGAGACACACCGATAGGCTCAGTTGAAGTGAACAGCTTATATACCTTAGGATCGGACAGCGGAACATCAAGTATATTCATTCCCGAATACTCTTCAAGACGTTTATACTTGGTGGGAATATCGTGTCCGAGAATATCAAGCTTCAGAATGGTATCATGGAGATACTTAAACTCGAAATGTGTGGTTATGATGGATGAGTTGGGGTCGTCAGCCGGATGCTGAACGGGGCAGAATTCGTAAACGTCGTACTCAGCGGGAACAACGATAATACCGCCGGGATGCTGACCTGTGGTCCGCTTAACACCTACGCATCCTGCGATGATACGTTCCATTTCGGCACGGTTTACGGAAATTCCCTTGTCCTCAAGATAGTGTGCCACGAAACCGTAGGCGGTTTTTGCGGCAAGGGTACCGATGGTACCTGCACGGAATGCCTTACCCTTACCGAAAAGGACTTCGGTAAACTTATGCGCGTCACCCTGAACGTCACCTGAGAAATTCAGGTCAATATCGGGAACCTTATCACCATAGAATCCGAGGAAGGTTTCAAAGGGGATATCGTGACCGTCGCGATACAGCTCTTCCCCACACACAGGGCACGTCTTCGGCGCAAGATCAAAGCCTGATTTTACATCGGGCTGCTCCGCCTTGAAGTCTTCAAAATCGGAATACTTACACTTAAGACAGCGGTAATGAGGTGGCAGAGGATTAACTTTCGTAATTCCCGCCATGGTTGCCGCAAAGGATGAGCCGACGGAGCCTCGTGAGCCTACCTGATAACCCTTTGATTCACTGTTTTCAACAAGCTTACGGGCAATTATGTACATGATCGCAAAGCCGTTTTTAATGATAGAGTCAAGCTCACGGTCAAGTCTGGCAAGAACGATCTCAGGCACGGGGTCACCGTACATTTCCTTTGCAAGATCGTGACACTTTTCGGTCAGCTCTTCCTCCGCACCGTCAATGTGTGGAGGATAGTTGCCCTCGGGAATCGGGCGCACAACCTCTATCATATCTGCGATCTTTTTCGGGTTTTCGATGACTACCTCACGTGCAAGCTCATCACCCAGATAGTCGAATTCCGCAAGCATTTCTTCCGTGGTACGGTAGTAAAGCTTGGTTTCCTTATCAGCATCCTTAAACTTAAGTCCCGAAAGCAGTACTCTCCTGTAGATCTCATCCTCAGGATCGAGGTAATGGGCATCACAGGTAGCAACAACGGGTTTACCCGCTTTCTTTGCAATTTCAATTACTCGTCGGTTAAGCTGACGGAGAGCCTCTTCATCGGGTACTGTTCCCTGCTCTACAAGGAAGGAATTATTTGAAATGGGCTGAATTTCAAGATAATCGTAGAAAGATGCCATTTCAAGGATCTCGCTCTCGGGCTTATTGTCAAGGATCGCACGGAACACTTCTCCCGCCTCACACGCAGAGCCGAGAATAAGTCCTTCTCTGTATTCGGAAAGATTGGTTTTGGGAATTCTCGGGTTTCGTCTGTAGTAGGTGAGATAAGAATCGGAGACAAGCTTATACAGATTCTTTAGACCAGTTTTATTCTTTACAAGAATAATGAGATGATAGGTCTTAAGGTTTAGGGGATCTGCACGTGAGCTCATAACGTAGTTCATTCGTGCGATGTCGTAAATACCTTCTTCTCTCAGCTTTGAGATCATCTTATCAAAGATCATTGCAAGCATTAAAGCATCGTCAGTCGCTCTGTGATGATTGAATTCTCCAAGATTATAAAGCTTTGCTAATGTATCAAGCTTGTGATTTTTCGAGTTGGGATTTACGTAATGTGATACCGCTACGGTATCAAGGTACGGATTCGTAAAAGGTATACCGCACTGCTCTGCCGCCGCCCTGATAAAGCTTGTATCAAAGTTAGCGTTATGGGCAACGAGCATTCTGTCTCCGCAGAATTCAAGAAATTTGGGAAGAATTACGGAAATGTCGGGAGCATCTGCAACCATTTCATCAGTGATACCCGTAATCTTTACGATATTTTCGGGGATAGGCACACCCGGATTTACGAACTCCGAGAACTTTCCAAGTATCTCGCCCTTCTTCATTATAACCGCGCCTATTTCCGTTATTTTACAGTTAGCGGCAGAAAGTCCTGTCGTTTCGATATCGAAAACGACAAATTCGTCATCAAAGGTAACGGCGTCACCCTTGAAGGCAGCTCTCTGAGTGTCATCAACATAATATGCTTCAAGACCGTAAAGAACCTTTACCTTACCGCCAAGCTTTTCGGCAGTAAGCATGGCAATGGGAAAGCTTTGGAGGTTTCCGTGGTCTGTTACCGCTACTGCTTCATGTCCCCATCTTGCCGCTGTTTTAACAACTTCGTCAACCTTGGTTATCGCATCCATGGCGGACATATTGGTGTGAAGATGAAGCTCAACACGCTTCTCGGGTGCGTTATCCTCACGAAGTATTCGTTTGACTTTCATAACATCTGTATACTGCATATACAGTTCATTATCAAAGGTGTCGGTTTTTATATTACCTCTTATGATATATGACTTGCCCATACCGAAGGCTGAGGTAACCTCATCCGCGGCTTCGGCAGATACAGTTGTTTTTATAAAAAGAGACGCCTCTTTATCTGTAATTCCCACGGTAACGGACATTTTGTCACCGCGGCGCGTTTCTTTTGCTTCGGAGAAAAACACTTCTCCGATAATCTCAATATTTTTGCCCGTGTTTTTTACAGCGCGGAGGGGAATAATATTTTCGGGGATAAATTCACGTCCCAGAACCGCTTCGGGAACAGAAACGTCAAATTTCATACGTCCCGATTTAATCACACCGTCGGATATTTTTTCGATGACATCCTCGCCCTCGAAGAGAGAATGAACACGTTTAAGATTAAGCTGAGGTGCACTTGGCTCGTCCTTCGGAGCACTTTCGCCTGCCGCCATAGCGGCAACACGTCTCTCCTCTGCCTCACTGATGCTTTTGGTCCGAGTGTTAAGCTCCATAAGCTGACGTCTCATGTGTTCCGCATACCTTTCTGCGGCATCCTCCGAACGGCTGATGGTAACATTGTAGCTTTCACCGAACTCGCTTGCAATGATCCGAGATATAACGTTTGCGGTCTTTGCAGTATCAAGAAGGTCGATTCCGCCTTGATTAAAGGGGATGAGGATCTCAATATTATGTCCCGTCACCTTTGTCTTCATTTCCCGAAAGAATCCGTTGATCACTGTACCTACCCGCGCCGCTTCAAGAAGAATATCGGGCAAATATGTCTGTCTGAACTTATCGGAGGGATAGCTTGTGAGAATTCTAACAAGAGCAAGCTCGTAAGTCTCAGCCATCGCCGCTTCAAGAGAATATATGTCTGCTTTGGATACTATATCAGGTAATGATATTTTAAGCTCAAGTATTTTTCTTTCTCGGTCAAGCTTCAGGGAATCTATAAGCGCTTTATCAAAAATATCCTTGTGAGTGCCCTTCGGTTCAAATCTGCCGAAGCGTTCGTACATTGTTTTACGGGATTCCTGTGCCATTATTTCTCCAAAATATAATAAATCTTGTTTTACGTAACTTAACCTACGAATTCCAGAACGTTTGAGACAAGGGTTTCAACGATCCTATCTTCTTCAACTCTTCCCTCAGGGACTCCACGACGGAAAAGGACTCCGAAACCGTCACCGCCTGCAATGCCGAAATCGGCTTCTCTTGCCTCACCGGGACCGTTTACAACGCATCCCATCACGGCGACGTTTACACTCTTACCCTTTGTATCAATTTCAGCTACTGCATCACGAAGCTTTCCAACAAGGGATATAAGGTCAACTTTAGTCCTGCCGCAAGTGGGACACGATATGATATTAACTCCGCCTCTGTGCCACATACCCACGGACTTCAGTATTTCTCTGCCCGCTTTGATCTCTTCCGTAGGATCAGCTGTAAGGGAAACTCTGATCGTATCACCGATTCCGTGGGTGAGAAGCGCGCCGATTCCCGCGGCATTCTTTACAAGTCCACTGAATGCGTCGCCCGCCTCGGTAACACCGAGATGGAGAGGATATAAACTGTTTTCCGCAACAATTTCGGAAGCCTTTACCATTTTGCAAACGTCTGAGGACTTGATTGAAATTACGATGTCGGAAAATCCGAAGCCTTCAAGCACATCAGCCTGACTGAGTGCCGATTCGGCAATCGCTTCTGCTGTTGGAGAGCCGTACTTTTTAAGGAGAGATTCCTCAAGGGATCCGCCGTTCACACCGATCCTTATTGGTATACCCATGGATTTTGCGGCAGTTGCAACTTCTCTGACCTTCCATGATTCCCCGATGTTACCGGGATTTATTCTGATCTTATCGGCGCCTGCCTTAAGTGAAGCAAGGGCGATCTTATAGTCGAAATGAATATCAGCCACAAGGGGTATTGTAACTCCGTGACTTTTGGCATATGTAAATATGGCGGCACAGTCTTCCCTCGGTACTGCAATTCTTGCGATATCACAGCCTGCCTTCTCCAGTCTCGTGAGCTGTCGCGTAGTCCCTTCGAAATCGTGTGCGGGGATATTTGTCATAGACTGCAGCGAGATGGGAGAGTCAGAACCGATCGATACTCCGCCAACCTTTATCTGCCGTGTCTTACGTCTGTCCATTATTATGACCATGCCTTTCTTTGGTTTGCAATGTTTTTTACTCAGTCGGGTAAAACTCAACTTACCCGTGTAAATTGCTTAAAGCTCTCGTCTCCGAATAGGCGACGAAAGCTTTAAGAATCGATAACAGTCGTTTATAAAATAAGCTTTACCAGGTCTTTGCAGGTTATGACGACCATGAGAAGCATAAGCAGCGCAAGACCGATAAAATTAACCATGCTTTCCACCTTTACGGGCACCGGCTTACGTCGTATAAGCTCAACAAGCTGGAACACGATCCTTCCGCCGTCAAGTGCGGGCAGGGGCAATAGATTCATTACACCAAGGTTGATGCTGAGAAACGCGGCAAGGTAAATAAGGTCAGGTGCGCCTGACTTTGCCGCATCGCTGAGAGCCTCGGTAACTCCAACGGGCCCCGACACACTTTCCACACTGTATCGTCCCGTTACGAGGTCATACAGTGAATCGTACACCATTTTTATGCTGTTAAGACTGCGTGTTACAGCGTGCTTAACAGTTGTAGCAAAAGTTTTCTCTTCTGCTTTTACCATGAAATCTATGTCTCCGAAGGCTGTGCCCTGTTCGGTTATCTGTTTGAATTTTATATCACTGAGAACTACAGTTTCGCCGTCTCTGTCAAGGGTGATGTCAACAGGTTCAATGCCCTTGCGCATGATCTCATAAAAGAGCTCGTTTGCGGTATACACTCGTGTACCGTTGATGTGAGTGATCTTATCCCCTACACGGAGACCCTGTTCTTCTGTAGATATAAAACCTTCCTCTTCGTACGGCACAAACTCAGCAACCTCTGTTGAGCCGAACACGGGAAGAGTTGCAACAAGGATCACCATTGCGAGAAGTCCCACCGCGAGATTTACAAAAGCGCCTGCGGCTGTTATTGCAATTCTCTTAAGCGGGGATTTTTTATTAAAAGCGTTGGGATCATCCGTTTCTTCATCTTCCCCTGCCATGGAAAGAAATCCACCGAAGGGTAAGACACGCAAGGAATAAACGATACCGCTTTTTTTAGATTTATGAGACAGTAGCTTCGGTCCCATACCTATAGCAAATTCTTTAATCGTTACCTTAAACAGCCGTGCAAAAAAGTAATGTCCGCCTTCGTGAATGAACACAAGAAGTCCGAAAATGAATATGGACAATATTACATACAGTACGCCCAAGTGCTGTCACCTTCCTTTCAAACCGTATACTAACGGTGATAATGATTAAATTCGATATTTTTTTGCGGCATCAACAGCCACGCTTTTAGCTTCACCAACAACAGAATAGATCTCTTCCGTCGATGATATGGATTTTTGTGTAAGCTTTTCGAGAGTGTCACAAACGACCTTCGGAATGTCTCCGAATCCGAGTCTGCCGCGGAGGAACTCATCTACGGCAACCTCATCTGCGGCGATGAGAGACGCGGGCATTATGCCGTCAGCCTTTATCGCGTCATATGCAACACCGAGAAGGGGAAAAGCTTCAAAATCGGGAGCATCGAAGGTAAGACGTGAAAGCTTTTTGAAGTCTAACTGGCCGTAATCGGCAACAGCCCTTTCGGGGTAGGACAGCGCATATCTGATGCACGTACGCATATCGGGAGCACCAAGCTGAGCGATAACACTGTTATCAATATACTCAACCATGGAGTGAATTATGCTCTGCCTGTGGATGACAACTTCAACTTTGTCGGCATCAACGTCAAACAGACGGACTGCCTCCATTACCTCAAAGCCTTTATTCATCAGAGTTGCCGAGTCGATAGTGATCTTGGGACCCATTTTCCACGTGGGATGGGCAAGTGCCATTTCGGGGGTTACATCAGCCATTTCAGCAGAAGTTCTACCAAAGAAAGGACCACCCGATGCCGTAAGAAGAATACGTTTCACGATCTCGGAAGAGACTTTATCTCCTTGTGTTCTCAGGCATTGAAAGATTGCGCTGTGTTCACTGTCCACGGGGACCATGATTCCGCCCGACCTTGAAAGCTCGTGCTTGATAAAACCGCCCGCAGCGATAATGGCTTCTTTATTTGCCATAGCGACTCTGGCACCTGTCCGTGCCGCCGCAAGAGCCGTACGTGTTCCCTCAAGTCCTGCGATAGAATGAACGATAACGTCTTGGGAAGTCTCAAGTATACATTTTTCAAGCTCGTCGGCACCGTAAATAACACGGTAAGAGTCCCCAACGAGGCTCACGAGC
The DNA here is from genome assembly GCA_017531765.1 of Clostridia bacterium. Lineage (GTDB taxonomy): Bacteria > Bacillota > Clostridia > Oscillospirales > CAG-272 > RUG11130. The sequence goes on along the minus strand of JAFXKJ010000089.1, from coordinate 21,163 downwards.
CGTTCCGCAGTTTCCTTATCGGATACGGCTAAAATCTCGGGAGAAAGCACTGATGCCTGCTCGGCAAGAAGGCGGTAGTTCCTTCCTGCGGCGAGAATGGCGACCCGTACACCCATTTCCCGAGCGACGCACACTGCCTGAGTACCTACCGAACCTGTACTTCCGAGGATAGAGACTGTAAGTTTACTGTAATCAGTCACAAAAACACGTCCTTTATTGTGATTTCAAAAAATCAACCGAAAATATTATATCTCGCGGCGATCTCTGCGATGATAAGAATAACGGGAGCAGTAATCAAAACACTGTCAAAACGGTCCAATACACCGCCGTGACCGGGGAAAAGCTTACCGTAATCTTTGATACCGTATTTTCTCTTAATGAGGGAAGCAATAAGGTCACCGATCTGAGAGACAACAGATACAAGTACACCCATCACGAAAAGAACAGCGATAGCCAAGGGAGTTTTTGCCCCGTCGATCATAAAATATCCGTAAAACGCAAATGCAATACCTGTAAAGGTAATGCCTCCGATGCTTCCTTCCACAGTCTTTTTTGGACTTACGTTGGGAATAAGCTTATGCTTACCGAATGCGCGTCCGCAGAAATAAGCCATAGTATCGCTCATCCAGGGACCTAAGAATGCCAAAAGGTAGAGAGACGTGCCGTAAACGGAATCTCTCAGGAGAACGATTGAGGAAAAGCTTGCTACTATATAGAAGACCATAGTAAATGTTGTGGAAGCCTCTGCTGTATCATACTGTCCTTTTGAGAACACACTTGAAGCAAGAATTATGATAAGATATACGAAGAACACCGCAAAAAAAGCGGAAATAAGCAAAAGCTTATCTTCTATGTATCTGGCACCCATGGGAACTGCCAAAGCAATAAGTACAGTAATGGCGGTAAATGTTATCTTCTTCATTCCGACACAGCGGAGAAGCTCAACAGCACCGATACATGAGAGAAGTGCCATCGCAATGGGGAAAGCGACAGTATCGGAAAAGATCAAGATCGGAATGAAAGCGCACAGCGCAACAATTGCAGTAATTATTCTTGTCAGCATAGTTTTTCACCATACCTTTTCTTTATATTTTTCATATATTTACAAAACCGCAGGTATTGACTGAAAGGAAAGCGGTCTTATTTAGTTTTCGTATTTTTATCAAGTCCGCCAAAGCGTCTTTTTCTTTGGGAAAAGCTCATGATAGCCAGATCAACATCCTCTGTAGAATAAGAGGGCCACAATTTATCCGAGAAGAACAGTTCGGAATAAGCACCCTGCCACATCAGAAAGTTTGAGGTCCTGAGCTCTCCGCCGGTACGGACAATAAGATCGGGTTCCGGGCAATCGGATGTGTATATCCTTTTAGATATGTCGTCCTCTGTGAGCTCGGTCAGTCCCTCGGCAATAGCTTTGTTTACGGCGGTGACGATCTCAGCCCTGCCTCCGTAATTCAGCGCGACATTCAGCCTGTACTCACGTCCGACGGTCATATCTTCAAGAAAATCGATCTTCGATGCTATCTCGGCGGGAAGTCCCTCACGAGAGCCGATAAATCTGTATGCAATATCGGTTTCCGTCTTAGCCTCGGTAATATAACCGTCAAGGAGGTTCATGATGGCATCGACTTCCCTCTTGGGTCTTTTCCAGTTTTCGGTGGAGAAGGCGTAAACGGTCACGTACTTAATACCGATCTTTTTACAGTATCTGACCACCTCTTTGAAATTCTTCGCGCCTTCTCTATGGCCTGCCTCTCGAGGAAGTCCCTTGGAGCTCGCCCAACGTCCGTTTCCATCCATTATAAAGGCAATATGACGTAATTCGGTGGCTTCAACGAGAGTTGCAGCGTCTATATTTTTCTTTTTTCTACCAAACATAAAAACAAGTATCGCGCCCCAAGACCTCGGGAAACTCCCGAGGGATCAGGGCGCTGGCTCCGTTTAAGATTATATGGACATGATCTCTGTTTCTTTTTCGGATGTGATCTTATCGATTTCCTTAGTATACTTATCTGTAAGATCCTGCATAGCCTTTTCGGACTGCTTCTGCTCATCCTCAGTCATTGTGCCTGCCTTCTTCATATCCTTAGCGGCGTCGATTCCTTCACGGCGGATGTTTCTTACGGATACCTTAGCATCCTCGCCCATGCCGGAAACCTGCTTCTTAAGCTCGCGGCGGCGTTCCTCTGTAAGAGGCGGGAAAGCAAGTCTCAGCGACTTACCGTCGTTCTGAGGATTGATTCCGATATTGGATGCAAGAATAGCCTTCTCGATACTCTTGAGAGTTGTAGAATCCCAGGGAAGGATCATAAGAGTCTTAGCATCGCTTACCTTGACCTCTGCCATCTGGTTAATGGGAGTTTCCATACCGTAGTAGTCAACGGTGATACCGTTGAGAACCGCTGCATTGGCTCTGCCTACCCTGATGGTAGCGAGAGTATCAACGTAAACGTCGATGGACTTTTTCATTTTTCTTTCGAATTCTTTTGTATCAAGCTTCATATATAACTCCATTTCTGCCTTTTGGCATCTTTATAATAAACTACGTTTGATCAGTACAGCTCGCAAGCTACGTCACCTGACGTAACGAGAGTACCGACAGACTCGCCGCTGACCGCCGCGCGAATAAGGTCAAATTCCTTAAGAGCGAAAGCTACAATGTCAATACCGCTGTCTGCCGCGATGGCAAATGCGGAGGGGTCAAGTGCTTCAATTCCGCGGTCTATACATTCGCGGTATGTTATGGTCTTGTATCTGACCGCAGTGGGATCCTTTGCAGGGTCGGCGGAGTAAACACCGTCAACATTCTTTGCCATAAGCATAACGTCAGCCTCGATCTCTCGCGCACGAATAACACCCGCGGTATCGGTTGAGATATAGGGAATACCCGCACCGCAAGCAAAGATAACGGGGCGTCCTGAATCAATATAGCTGATTGCCTTTTCGTAATTAAAGCTTTCCGCGAAATCAGTCATTGAAACCGCTGACATAACAACTGCATCAACACCCTTTTTCTGAAGAGCATCCTGGAATCTGAGGCAATTTATGGTGGTTGCCAGCATACCCATGTGGTCTGCCTTTGCACGGTTTACACCACGTCCGAACTTTCCCCGCCAGATATTTCCGGCTCCGATCATAATACCGAAGCCACAGCCCATATCAATACATTCCTTGATGACGGTAGTTATTCTATCAAGAATCTCCGTATCGAATATCTCTTTCTGTTCACCTGTCACGGGATCCTTCTTTGCAAGAGCCTCACCGGAAAGCTTCAGAAAGGCGCGTTTATACTTTACTGCCATAACAACCTCCATTCAGCCTATGGCTGCACAAAATGATAATGAAACAACTGCAGTTTAGATTATAACTGTTTATACTCTCACGCTAAACTCCAAGTAATAATATTTGATTTGATTTCCTGCTAAGATATATTTTACCCTAAACAGACATTTTTGTAAATAGTTTTTCGTTATTTTTTACGGCTAACTTTCTTTTTGTTTTCGTCGAACATGGAAGAATACTCTTCCCTGTCATTCTTTTTGCGGTTGATGGCAGACCGAACACCCATTCTTACACCCATGATCGCGGAATATGCAATAAAGAACAAGAACATGGCTATAAAAAGCTGACCGCCGCTTTTTGCGTACCCGCCGCCGACAACGAAGATCAAAACAAAGCCGACGAGGCTGATGCCGAAGTGACCGAGAAGGGGTAAAAAGGACGTTTCGCCGAGGACGAAAACTCTTTCGGCAATACCGAAAACAACGGAGATACCGAGAATGATCCACATCATACCGAAGCGGGGGATCCAGTTGGGACTGATGAGCTTACCCACGGTATAAAGAAACGTGATCAAAACGGTATTCAGAACGCACGCGATGGACAATACCCTTTTTGCTTCAATTAAAAACTTCTTCATTAATGGACTTTCCTCCGAAATGCGAGAGCAATCTCAAAACTTTTCGTTTTATTATATCATATTTCTTCTGTTTATTCAATAAGCAGAACAAATTCACGCAATATTTTCTTCAATTATTTACAACTACTATAAAAAAACTGATATTTTTACTTCTTTTGGCATCAATTACTCTTGTAATGTTTTCCGCTGTATGGTAGAATATATATTGGAATATTTTAATTTGATAGCAAAGGACACCAAACAGTTATGGAATATATTTTTTCTGATAAGTTAGCTTCAATGAAGCCCTCCGCGATCCGCGAGATCTTTAAGTCACTTGCAGACCCCACAATTATCAGCTTTGCCGCAGGAAACCCCTCTCCCCTTTCTTTCCCTGCAGAGGAATTCGGTGCTCTTGCCGCTGATATTTTTGCAAATCATTCCACAGCCGCGCTTCAGTACGGTACTACCGAAGGCTACACACCTCTTATCGGCGAAGTTGACAAGAGACTTGAGTCTAAGTTCAATATCAAGGGTGACGGCGATCAGACGATCATCACTACAGGCGGTCAGCAGGGTATCGAGCTTGCTTGTAAGGCTCTTTGCAACGAAGGTGACACGGTAGTATGCGAAAATCCCTCCTTTATCGGTGCTCTTAACGCATTCCGTTCCTGCGGATGTGAAACTGTTGGAGTACCCCTTTCCGATGACGGTATCAACACCGATGAGCTTGAAAAAACACTTGAAGCAAATCCCAAAGCAAAGCTTCTCTACCTTATTCCCACCTTCCACAATCCTGCAGGTATTACCTCCACTCTCGAAAACAGAAAACAGGTTTACGAGATCGCACTCAGACACAAAGTAATCATCATCGAGGACAATCCCTACGGCGAGCTCCGTTTCGCGGGAGAGGACGTACCTACAATCAAATCAATCGATACCGAAGGCATCGTTCTCTACTGTTCTTCATTCTCAAAGATCCTTTCCGCAGGTATGCGTGTTGGCTTTATCCGCGGTCCCCGCGAGGTAATTCAAAAGATGGTAATCGCAAAGCAGGTCGAGGACGTTCACACAAACAACTTCTTCCAGATGCTCTGCTATCGCTTCATCACAGAGTACGATCTTGACGCTCACATCGAAAAGATCCGCGAGCTTTACAGAAACAAGTGCAGTCTGATGCTTGACTGCCTTGACAAGAATCTCCCCGCGTGCATTAAGTACACACGTCCCGAAGGCGGTCTCTTCATTTGGTGTACTCTTCCCGATGAGCTTGACGCGAAGGAGTTCGTTCAGCGCGCTCTTGTAAAAAAGGTTGCCGTAGTTCCCGGTGCTACCTTCAACCCCGATCAGAATGCTCCCTCACAGTCCTTCAGACTCAACTATTCCACTCCCTCCGACGAGGCTATTATACGCGGTGTTGAAGCTCTCGGTGAAGTTGCAAGAGAAATGATCAAATAAAAATAAAGAAAGAGACGGTAAAATGTATGAACATATGGCACGACATCAATCCCAAGCGCATAACTCCCGAAAGCTTTTCCGCTGTAATTGAAATTTCCAAGGGAAGTAAGCTGAAATATGAGCTGGACAAAGAGACCGGTATCATGCGTCTTGACCGTATTCTCTATACTTCCACTCATTATCCCGCAAACTACGGCTTCATTCCCCGTACGTATGCTGAGGACAACGACCCTCTCGACGTACTTGTTATCTGCTCGGAGCCTATTGCAAGCATGACTCTCGTTGACGTTTACCCCATCGGAGTTATCAACATGATCGACTCTGGAAGCCCCGACGAGAAGATCATAGCAATTCCTCACTCTGACCCCAACTACAATATGTACAAGTCGGTATTTGACCTTCCCGAGCATATCTTCAATGAAATGAGCCACTTCTTCAAGGTGTACAAGCAGCTTGAAAACCGTCACACTGACGTTGACGATCTCCGCGGTCCCGATGAAGCAAGAGCAACTATCGAGGAATGCATAAATCGATACGACAGACTTTTCACAAGTCTTTGCTAAGAAACAAAAAAACGGAGTAACAAATGTTTATAGACAAAATCAAAATATACGTAAAAGCAGGCAACGGCGGTCACGGTGCTATCTCTTTCAGACGTGAAAAGTACGTTGCCAAGGGCGGACCCGACGGCGGTGACGGCGGTCACGGAGGAAATGTTATTTTCCGCTGTGACGATTCGGCAAACACCCTTCTCGCGTTCCGCTACAAAAGAAAATTCACCGCTGAAAACGGTGAAAACGGCGGTGGAGCAAAGTTCCACGGTAAAAACGGCGAAGATATTATAATCAAAGTGCCGAGGGGTACACTTGTCCGTGATCCCGAAAGCGGCAAGATAATCAAGGATATGTGCGACGACGGTGATTTCATCATCTGTAAGGGCGGCCGCGGCGGTTGGGGCAACAAGCATTTTGCCACACCCACAAGGCAGATCCCCCGTTTCGCAAAAAACGGTCTTCCCGGTGAAGAAAAGGAAGTTCTTCTTGAGCTTAAGATGATTGCTGACGTTGGTCTTGTCGGTCTTCCCTCAGCGGGTAAGTCTTCTCTTCTCGCGGCAATTTCTGCGGCTCGTCCCAAGGTAGCCGAGTACCACTTCACAACTCTTGAGCCTTCTCTCGGTGTTGTAAGCATCGGCGGCGAGGCAGGATTCGTTGCGGCTGACATCCCCGGTCTTATCGAGGGTGCTTCCGACGGTCTCGGTCTGGGTCACGACTTCCTCCGTCACATTGAAAGATGCCGTATGCTCATTCAGGTAGTTGACGTTGCGGGTACCGAAGGCAGAACTCCTCTTGAAGACTTCAACGTAATTTCAGAAGAGCTTGAAAAGTTCTCTCCCGAGCTTGCGTCCCGTCCCCGCATCATCGCGGCTAATAAGGCTGACCTTATGGTAAACGGAGTTGAGGAATTCTCTCTTATTCCCGCGGTTTCCGAAGAAGCTAAGGAGCTTGAGACCATCGCAAACGCCCTCGACTATGATGTGGTTTATATTTCAGCCGCTAACAAGCTGAATCTCAAGGAGCTTGTGGACAAGACCGCGAAGATTCTTGAAACGCTTCCTCCCGTTATCACCTACGAGCCTGAGATCATTCCCGAGACTGAAGTTGAAGACGATCTTTCAGGTTCTGAAAACGTTACCATCCGCAGAGCAGATAACGCGGCGTTCATCGTATCGGGTGAATGGGCTGAAAAGCTTGTTGGCAGAGTAAACTTCAGCGACAAGGAATCTCTCATGTACTTCGAGCGCTCTCTCATTCGCGGCGGCATCATTGACCGTCTCCGCGAGGCAGGATGCGAGGAAGGCGATACTGTAAACTTCTGCGGTATGGAATTTGAGTTCATTGAGTAAGGTAACTATAAAAACGCTGTAATCCTATAATGTTTTCATAGCTATAATGAAGAGTCCCCAAAAGTTAAACACTTTTGGAGGCTCTTTATGTTTTTTCGCAAAAAAAATCCGTAACGAAGGATTAAAGATACATCATATGTCTTAGTCCAAAGAAACCTACCATATCGTTTCGCAAGCGAAACAGTGACGCCGGTCCCTCCGAATCATCGAACGTTTTTTCGATTATCTTTCTAAATGCGATACCCCTCATATTTTATCAATTCAAAAACTTCATATAGCGATTCTTAACGGTCATTTCCTTATAATCCCTTGACAAACGGAAGTTCATGATATATAACTAAATTAGTTATACTTGTACGCGATAAATCACTCACATATGAAAGGAGCTATACTATGGAAAAACGCATTTATGCTTCTCCGACGGCACTTGGCAGCGGATGCGGATGTTACCCCGAACACGCCGTGGGTGGACTTCCCGAAGCTGTGGAAGCCGCAAGACTTATTGAGGGCAAGGTTACCCTTGAGCTTGCCGCGGGAGAATATTTTCTAAGCGATACTCTGACCCTTGACGAGCGCGACAGCGGACTTACAATAATCGGCAACGGTGCCGTGATCAAGGGTTCCGCCACCGTCAGCGGCTGGAGCGACGAGGGAGACGGTATAATCTCAGCCACAGTTCCCGAAAACACCCGTTTTTCAAGGCTTTACGTAAACGGAGAGTTGAGAGAACGTTCCCGTTTCCCCGAATCGGGGCACATTCTGACCCGCAAGATTCCCGGAACGGAAAACAGTTGGGCGGCGCATATGGAGCCTGAGGAAGCTCGTCTCAGCAGACGTCAGATGTTCTTCACCCCCGGTGATTTCCCCCGCGATCTGCACCGTCCCGAGGATATTGAATTTGTTGTCCTTCAGTTCTGGATGGAAGCGCGTCTTTACCCCGAAAGCATTGACCATGACAAGGGTGAAGTTCTGTTCGTTGACGGTTCGTGGCGACCTCTCACCTGGTCATTCGGTTATTATCTCGACAACGTTCGCGAGGGATTGACTGTCCCCGGCAGATGGTACCACGATTTGGGCGAAAACAAGCTCTACTATCATCTGAAGTATGGCGAAACGATCGACTCCGTTCGTGTGTCATACCCTACACTGCAGACTCTTATCAAAGCCCGTCCATCAGACGGAAAAACCCTTGACGGCATCACCTTTGAAAACATAACCTTTGCAGAGACCGATGCACATCACGCGGGAAGTTGCTACTACAGCGTTCAGGCTGAGCTGAACTGCCCCAATTCTCTTCACTTATGTGCAGTAAATAACGGTATATTCCGAAATTGTACCTTTGAAAACCTCGGCGGTTACGCTCTGTGGCTCGCTAAGGGATGTAAAAACTTTTTAGTTGAAGACTGCAAGTTCTCCCATTGCGGTGCAGGCGGAATACGTATCGGTGAGGTTGACAGACCAAAGAGCATCTACGAGAGGTGCGAAGGTGTCACCTTCCAAAACAACCTCATTGCCGATTGCGGTGAGTTCTATCACGGCGCGACAGGTGTCTGGATCGGTCAAAGCGGTAACAACAGCATAGCTCACAACGATATTTCAGGTCCCCTTCAGTGGGCGATATCCGTAGGCTGGAACTGGAAGATCTTCCCTCTCAACTACAGCCGCGCAAACAGAGTTATCAAGAATTTCGTTCATGAGCTTGGCACGGGTGAGCTTGGTACCCACGGCGCTCTTTACGTGCTTGGTGTGTCTCCCGAGACCGTACTCGACGGAAACTACATCAGAGGCGTATATTCAACGCCTTATTGGGGTGCGGGTGAGGGAATTATCCTCGACAATAGCTGTTCGGGAGTTACCGTACAGAACAATATCGTGACAAAGGCATCTGCCGGCGGTTGGGGATGTAATTTCGACTGCTTCGGCAACGTTATCCGAAACAACATCCTTTGCTTCGGTGAGAAATTCCAGCTTACACGTTACGGTGATCCGCCGAACACGCCGAATCCGCCTCCCAACGGTGAGGTGTTCAGTCAGAACATCGTTTTATGGAGTGAGGGACCACTGTTCAACGAGGAGGATTGGTTCTCTCACAGTACGTTCTGGGATTACAACCTTTATTGGTGTACAACGGGTGAGGTAAGCTTCATGGGACGTAGCTTTGAAGAGTGGAATAAGCTTGGGCTTGACCGTCACTCGGTTATCGCAGACCCTGAGTTTTCCGATGCCGAGAACGAGGATTTTACACTTCCCGACACGTCCCCTGCTCTGTCCATCGGATTCGAGCCGTTCTCACTTGACGACGTGGGAATCGTATCAAAGTAATTAAAATTAAAATCCTGACGGAGCCGCCGTCAGGATTTTTGTTATACTCTTTGATATGCGACCCTTTCGTCACCGTTTAGAAGAAAAACTTGATCAAAAAATATAATCAGTTACACAGTCGTACCAATGGACGTAGGTCTCACCGTTTACGGTAAGTGTTTCGTTTTCGGGAAGCATCTCTGTCCACAGCTTTCCGTATCGCTTGAACGCCCAATCGTTTTTATTGAATCTGCGCCAAAGGATCGTACGTCCGTTTTTGTCAAGGTATTGTTCAATAACGATCCTGTTGCTGAAATGTCCGATATCCATTACACATACGGTATCATAGGTTTTTCCGTCTATAGTGATATTATATCTTCCTGCGATATCGACAATTTCTTCGTTAGCTGTGACTGTTATTTCTTCACCATTTCGTTTAATTTCCCCAAGCGGGGTTATATCAACCTTAAACCCACAGTTATCCTTACCAAATCCCCAGTTATTCATAAAAATATCGCTGTCAAGGAACGTAAAGGTTTTACGAACACCGTTTTCAACGTGACTTTCGGCAAGATATCGACAGTGGGTATCGGTAAGCTGTGCTACAAAATATCTTTCGGTATCCTTATTTGACTTACAGTTATGTTCCTTCGAAAGTATTTCAACTCCCTCTATGCCGTGGACCTCAGCTTTACCGTTCACCGATACAACGGTAAAATCATCCATTTTCCGTGAAGGAACAGCGTAGCTCGCCCATGTGATTTTTTCATTCAGCCTCGGGATGATGCACAGTCCCATGAGCTCCTCGCATTTCACCTCAAACGGGGCAAGATCAGACTTTTCAATTTTATATTCGGGTAAATATTCGGGTAGTTTTCTCATAACAATATCTCCTTTTGATGTTTTGCTCTTCGGATAATGCTTTTTGAATTTTTCTTTTGCGTAGTGCAGGCGGCTTTTCACGGTACCTATCGGAACATCAATGCGCTTCGCTATATCCTCCTGGGACATATCCTTGAAGAAATAGAGATAAAGTATCTGCTTTTCCTTGTCACCGAGCAGGTCGAGCGTATCCCGCACAATGCTTTGCTCCGTAATACCAAGTCTTCCCATGCCGAGCGCGGACTCGGGCAAAGCATCAAGGGAAATACTCATATCCCTTGCTTTTTGTCTATAGTAGTCCGTACACTTATGACCCGCAATACCGATAAGCCACGCCTTGAAGGATGACACGTTCTTCAGGGAATCAAACTTCAGCACTGCTGTAAGGCATACGTCCTGGATTATATCCTCGGCATCGTGAGGATCATTTATCTTAAACCTGACGTAGCGCTGAAGCGGTGTAAGATTTTCCTGCAAAAGCTTTTCAAATTCATTCACATTATCACCTCCTTATAGGTATCTTGAAATCGATTTCACTTATATAGTCGTTTGGAAAACTCAAAAGGTTCAAAATGAGAAAATATTTTAAGAAAATTTTACCCTCGCTGAAATGCGACTCTCTCGTCGCCGTTTGCGAGATAGATGATGCCGCAGCGAACAAAGCCGTTTTTCACAAGGGACTTTTGCATTGGGATATTGTCGCGGTGAGTGTCTATTTTCACGTTGCCGCATTTTGTAAAAGCATAGTCGAAGCACACTTGGGCAACGCCGCGACCGCGCGCCTTGTCAGACACGGCAATTCTGTGGATAACTCCGCAAGGACGGTCATTAAGCCACTCGCCGTCGTAGATTATATTATAAGTCGGATCTTCACCCTCATCATAGAAGAACACTGCGAGAATCTCACCGTTTTCGGTGCAAACGCGGAGTTTTCTCTGTTCAATGTCGCGCGTCACCGTTTCTTCATCGGGATACTTCCCCGCCCACTGATTGGGATTCCCGCTTTCGCGCATGAAAACTCTTGCGCTCTCGTAAATCGACAAAATCTCGCAAAGCTCCCGCTTTTCAGCCAAACGAATTTCCATTTTCACTCACCTTACTGACGTTTCTCAATATCCTCTGCGATCATGGAGAGGTATTCGTTCCATATCTCATCGCTTAGCTCGCAGTGGTTTTTGTCTTTTATGATACGGTAGTCAACCTGATATCCGTTTTCGTTGAGGAGTCTAACAAGTTTTCCAGAGTGGAGGTCGATATTTACCGCCTTATCTTTGTCACAGTGGTAAATGTGGTACGTAATTTTAGGCATATTAAGACCAATGTGGAGGGGAGAGATACTTTTCAGCGCGTCTTCCAATGTCCCGTTGTAACCGTGGAGTGCGCTGTAGAACGTTCTGGGGAGGTCGGGACGCTCGGTAAAATGGAACACTACGTCGCACACGGGGCAATTTGCCGCGCAGGAGACGGGAGTTCTTTTTGCATATGCCGCGTAAACAAGACATGACTGACCGCCCATGCTGTCACCGCAGGAAACGATTGGGGTATTTTCGTCAAGGGCGTATTTTTCAAAAAGCACGTCAACTATCTCGTCAACAAACTGTACGGTGTCGGCATTCATCCATGCCCAAGGATTCTGATAAGGTACTACGTAGAGGATCCCTCTTTCGGCAAAGAGTTTACCCTCATAGGTGTCATCACTAAACATATCCTGACCGCCGAGTCCGTGGAATCGCACGACAACACCCTTGATCTTTCCGTTTATTATCTTATCATTTACATAAGCAAAACTTCTGTAGTTTTCAGCGTTTATAATTCTTTCCATGATTTAATTCACCTTTCCGAATGTTTTTATAAGTCTCATGACCTGCTCTGCCGTGTCGGCAAGGGCAGTTTTTGTGTTTTCCGTTTCCATTGCCTCCGCTTCCGTCACAACGCGGCGCAGTATGGGGAAGAAGGCGTCGATTCCGTGCTCGTTACACTTTACAGCATCTTCAGTTACGCATCCCGCGAAAGCGATAACGGGAACACCTCTCTCCTTTGCCGCTTTTGCTACTCCTGCGGGAACTTTTCCCATTACGGTCTGCGCGTCAAGTCTTCCCTCTCCCGTTATAACGAGATCCGCGCCGTCGAGGGCATCGTAAAATCCCGTCTCACGAAGGACGATCTCCACTCCCGGACTCAGCTCACCGAAAAGGAAGCTTTTGAACGCAAAGCCGAGACCTCCCGCAGCACCCGCGCCGGGGTAATTTTTGTGTGATACGCCAAGAAAATCTTCTGTCAGGTCGGCAAAATGTTCGATCCATTTATCCATTTTCGCGAGGTCTTCCGACTTTGCGCCCTTTTGGGGTGAATAAACGTAGGTACAGCCACTCTCACCGCAAAGGGGATTTGTAACGTCACAAGCAACGTCAAATTTACAGTCATACAGAACGTACGGACGCTTGTCAGACTCAAAAAAGCAGACATCACCAAGTCCCTCTGCGCCGGGTCTTACGTCGTTTTCGTTTATATCCACGAAATTCCAACCGAGAGCCTTCAGCATACCAACTCCGCAGTCATTTGTCGCCGAGCCGCCGATACCGATGATAAAATTGCGGCAGCCGCGGGAGATCGCATCGTTTATCATCTCACCGACGCCGTAGGTGGTGGTCTTCATGGGATTGCGTTTTTCCTCGGGTACAAGTGTGAGTCCCGCCGCCTGCGCCATTTCTATTACCGCCGTACCCGTACTCTCGATAATTCCGTAGGAAGCTTCGACAGGTTCACCAAGCGGTCCTGTCACGGTGAGATTCATCTTCTCGCCTCCCATGCCGCATATCAGCGCATCCGCCGTACCCTCTCCGCCGTCGGCAACGGGGACAGTTACTACCTCCGCATCGGAATACACACGTAATATTCCGTTTTTCACGGACAGCGCGGCTTCCACGGAGGTGACGCTTCCCTTAAAAGAATCTATTGCTATTACTATTTTCATATGCTTCTCCAATTTAATGCACGAAGTGCAATTCATGAGTCGTAAGATTCAATTCATGAAATCGCAGATTTCAAATCATGCCGTAGGCAATTCATTGATTATTCTATATACTCACATTCTACCACACAACCTGTCCCGTGGCAAGTAGAAAATCAAAAAGAGCCTTCGGCAAAACCGAAAGCTCTCTATATTTTCTTATACATTTGTTATGTTATTCGGTCGTCAAATTTTTCACTCTTTTTATAAGTTCTCCGTTAGGGCTAAGTTTTTCTAAAATAACTTCGCCGGAATCAGTTACAATCACAATCCTTCCATGATCGTTTCCTGTCAAAATAAATCTGATACATGATACCTTGACTGTCCTGCGTTCTATACTAAGGTTAAATGTTACGTTTTTTAACTCAGAATATTTATACTCAATATACGTTTCTGTATTTACTTCCAACGACTCTATCTCATCAAAATACTCTAAGTAATTTATCCTTTTATTAATATCAGTGACTATATAATCATAATCGTACTTGGCTGTAATTTCAACGACGGCATCGCCGTTATAGACGGTTATTATATCAGGATCAGGAAATACTGTTTCTTTTTTACTGTCACTTTTGTTTGATGAATAACAAAATATCAATACGACCGAAGAAATATTCACTGCTAAAATAGCCGTAACAAGAATAATGATTATTGTATTCTTTTTAGTCAAGCGCATAATAAATTACGTCTCCCATGGAATAGCAAGGCATTTCCATACCCAAATCAGGCACAGAGGTTTCAAATGCTATTTCAAGTCCGACTATAATCTCAAGTGAATATTTATCTTCGTTTTTTATAAGCTTAATCTCAGTTACTTCAATACTCTTTAGACGTTCTCCGTAAACTTCATTAAAAGCTTCAGTTGCATATTTAAGAAGATCATCTTCGGTAATACCTTTGATTCTTGCTTCGTTGAAATCTTCAAAATTCGATCTTTCAACCATGTCGCTTGAGAATACAGTACCGTTTGAGAATACGTCACAGTAACATATGTTACCGTTAACAAATCCATTTTCACCAAATTTCTCAGTAAAAACCACGGTGTAACGCATATACCCGCCATGATCTATTATTTCGTCAAATTGAAAATCGGAAAATCATTCACCGAACATTTTCGAAAGATGTTCTTTTGCTACATTGATCACATCTGATTCAGAAACAACATTTCCATTTCCCACAGCAAATAAAGCCTCATCAGTCTTAGCTTGACTACACACAACATCGTTAACTACAAATCCGCTTAGTTTACCTTTTTCATTAAATTCAAAAGTATTATTATTTTTATCTGTATAATCATCAGTAAATTGATTCAAGGAAAGATTGCGGGTTTTATTATAATTCAGTTCTATAGTCTCACCGTTCCCAAGTTTTACACTTTTTGTTTTCTCAATATCTCGTGAAACGATTTTTTCGATTTTTACGTCTGTAGGAACTTCTTCAGTTTTTGTATCTGCGACAGTTGCATATATAGCAATGGCAGAAAGAACAGAAATAATTAGAATAGCAGTTAAAATAAAATATATAACTTTTGTTTTCATATTTACCCTCCAATGTTATTTATTATACTTGTAATTTGATGCTTAACAATCTGAGCGCAATCATTACACGATGACTGAATCACAAGAATCACCATCATTTATGTTGAAAATTGATGTATCATAAACAGTATAACCTTCTCTCAGATTATTTGCAGTTAACATAATTATATCAGCAACACTTTTGTTTTGGGTTTCACATAAATAAAAGAATTCACTAAGCCAATTACTCATATCTGCAGTAATAACACTATTATACCATCCGAAACATGCATGTGCGCCTTTACTCAAAGTCATTTCAACAAGATTACCGTAAGAGTCACTTGTAGCACCGGTATAACACCCAGCATATATAACCAAACGTTTAGGACTCAATGCATTATATGAGAGACTTGAAAGCTTTTCGAAGTTATCGTAAAGAGTACCGGAATAATCAGCAAATAGAAATGAATCACTACCATTATTGCGAAATACTGTAAAACCTGCATTTGCATGACTACTTGACAGGTATACCCAACCATATGGCAACATTGAATATGCCGAAGAAGCCGGATAGTCAATATTCTCCCAAGTAGTATACCCAATGTTTTCAAGGTGAGTTGCAACATTACTAATTTGATTTACAGTAGATATATCACTAAAATTAAAACCATACAAATTTGCTCCACCATATTCATATTTTTTGAATCTTAATTGATAATAAGCAGATGATACCGTGCTACTTTTAGAAACTACTTTCGCATAGTATTTATCACCCGGTCGAACTGTAAACTGTATGAACTCATAATTACCGCTTGTTTTGGCAGAATAAGCTATAACACCGTAACTATTATACCTATACAAATATAAATCATAATCAAATCCCGCAGGTATGTCTCCGAGATAAAGATTTACCATCCCTGCTCAAGTATATGTAATTGTCCAGAAATCAACATCATCAACTGAATCAATTTGTCCATAATTAGTTTTGTCATCATAGGTAAAATCGGCAGTTGAAAACATATTATTAATTTCACTCTCATATATTACCCCTGAGTCTGCGGAACTTGATATTGGAACAATCATTAAAATGAGAACTAATGAAATAAAAAATGATATACTTTTATTTATCAAAGTGTATGTAGTTTTCATGTTTACCTCCAATTTTTCAAAAGAATTAATCATAACAAGATAGCAAACGCATAAGATGACCTACATCTTATGCACACACCTATACAAGATAATTCTATCAATAGCATACCGCATCTTGACACCTCCTAAAAATGACCATTTTCCACATGGTCATTTAGCCATGCCTATCCTACAAGCTCATTATATCACAAAAAGAAAAAAATGTAAATATATATTACAATTAATTCCATTTATCTACTACTTGAACAATTCATGGGAACATTTTTGTATAATATACCGAAAAAGAGCCTTCGAAAAAACCGAAAGCTCTCTATATTTTCTTATACAAGTGCGCGCACAACGTCGCTCATGGTGTAGAAGCCTGCGTTTGCGTTCTTCACGAAAAGCGCCGCCTTGATGGCACCCGAGGCGAAGAGGTCACGGCTTCCCGCGCTGTGGGAAAGGGTAATCACTTCGTCAAGTCCCGCGAAGATCACGCTATGCTCACCAACGATGGTGCCGCCCCGCACGCTGTGGATTCCGATCTCACGCTTATCTCTTTCACGGCGGTAAGGAGTTCTGTCGTACACGTACTCAGCATCCTCTCTTACTTCCTTTGCGGCATCTGCAAGCATGAGCGCTGTACCGCTGGGAGCATCGAGCTTCTTTGAGTGGTGTGCTTCAACGACCTCAATGTCGTATCCGTCACCGAGAGCCGCAGCAGCACGGCGTACAAGCTCCATCATTACGTTGATACCGAGTGACATATTACGGCTCTTGAGTACGGGGATCTTTTCCGCCGCGTTTCTAATTGCCGCTTCCTCTTCCTCCGTATGTCCTGTTGTACAAACTACAACGGGTATATTCTTAGACACCGCAAACTCCATAAGCTCGGGCGCTACGGTATGGTGAGACACGTCAATTATAACGTCGCACTCAACGTCAACCTTTGAAAAGGAATCTAAAATCGGGAAAGCCGCCGTACCGACGCGGTCAACTCCACAGGCAACAGTAATTTCACGGCTGTCAGCGGCGATCTTCGCTATTACACTGCCGAGTCTGCCCGAACAGCCAGAAATAAGTATTCTGCACGGATTCATATTTACACTTCCTTTATTTCGTCATTAAGTCGGATCAACCGATAAGTCCCTCGCGGCGCATAGATGCCTTGAGAGTTTCAAGATGACCTTCATCCATCTCGCAGAGAGGGAGTCTGATCTCCTCTGTACACATACCCATGAGAGCGCAAGCCGCCTTTACGGGAATGGGGTTTACCTCAATAAAGAGATTGTTGATAAGGTGGAGAAGCCTCAGCTGAAGCTCACGCGCCGCCACAACGTCACCCTTTGCGAAAAGTGCACACATATCGTGAGTCTCTTTCGGCATGATATTGGAAAGAACGGAGATAACACCGCGGCCGCCGAGGGACATTACGGGAACGATCTGATCGTCGTTACCACTGTAGATTGCAAGATCGTCACCAAGCTCTGCGGCGATCTCAGCCACCTGGCTGAGGTTACCCGATGCTTCCTTGATACCAACAATCCTCTCATGCTTTGCAAGCTCGCGAAGTACGGAGACGGACATATTCATGCCGGTTCTTCCGGGAACGTTATAGAGAATGATAGGCTTGTCGCAGGCATCCGCCGTGGAAAGAAAATTCTTGATAAGCCCCTTGGGGGAAGTCTTGTTGTAGTAAGGTGTTACAAGGAGAAGGGCATCCGCGCCAACTTCGCAAGCATACTTTGAAAGCTCATTTGCGTATGCGGTATCGTTAGAACCTGTACCTGCTATAACGGGAACTCTGCCCGCTGTCTTCTCCACTGTAAACTTAATGCACTCCTTGTGCTCTTCGTCGGTAAGAGTTGCCGCTTCGCCTGTTGTACCGCACACAACGAGGGCATCAATTCCTCCCGCGATCTGAGAGTCGATAAGCTTTCCGAATGCCTCATAATCAACAAGTCCGTTCTTCATAGGAGTGATAAGCGCTGTAGCCGCGCCTTCAAACACAATCTGCTTATTAAATGTTCCCATTTTGAAAATTACCTTTCCATTGATACATTTACTGAAATTTTGTTTCGTTTTTTTTACGGAAAAATTCCGAAAAATATAAAAACCGGTTGAAAACCGGCCGTCTGTGTAATATAATATAATCATCCCAAATAACAGAATGATATACACAGATAGCCCTCCACCTTACGGTGACAGTATGCTTTCTTTCGACAAGCATCCCAGATGAGCCGTCCGCCGACACATCTTCGGCACCCCTCGCCCTTCACCGTGCACTCTTGCGGCAATGCGGTTGCCTTGCACGCGGTTACTCATCGGAGGCGCTCCTCTATCATTATATTGGATACGGAAAGGTTTGATTCCGCATCCATATAGGGATATATTATCACAAATATAATCCGTTGTCAAGCGGATATACAATATTCCGTAATTTTTTACAGAAAATACTACCTTGGAGAATTATGGCATGATAAAAAATCAACTTCCAGAGACATCCCTCAAGCTCTCGGACTTTTGCTATGACCTTCCCGAAGAGAGAATCGCACAAACTCCGGTATATCCCCGCGACTCATCAAAGCTGATGGTTATTGACAGAAATGCCGAAGCCAACGAGCATAAGCATTTTTATGATATTCTCGATTACATAAACCCGGGGGACACACTCGTTGTAAACGAAACGAAGGTTATTCCCGCACGCATAATCGGTCACAGAGCTTACCGCTATGATAAAGATCTTGGTCAAACCGTAAAGACGGACAGTACATCTCCCGTTGAGCTTCTTCTTTTGAAACAGCTTGAAAACGACCGTTGGGAAGCTCTCGCAGGGCCCGGCAAGCGTGCTAAGATCGGTGACATAATCGAATTCGGAGACGGAAAGCTTTCCGCATACATCGAAGACGTTGTTGAAGGCGGATGCAGAGTTGTAAGACTCGTACCTGCGTCATGCTACAGCAGCCTTTTCGATGCTCTTGACGATCTCGGTACCATGCCCCTCCCTCCGTACATCACCGAAAAGTTAGAGGATCAGGACAGATACCAGACGGTTTACTCAAAAACCCAGGGCTCGGCAGCAGCTCCCACTGCGGGACTCCATTTTACCGAAGAGCTCCTTGAAAAGATCGAAGCAAAGGGATGCAAGATCGCCCGTGTGCTTCTCCACGTGGGACTTGGCACCTTCCGACCCGTTAAAGAAGAGAATATCGCCGATCATGAGATGCACTCCGAATTTATAATGGTTGATTCCGCTACTGCCGAGCTCATTAACTCACGGCGCGCGGCAGGGGGCAGAACTATTGCTGTGGGTACGACCTCTTGCAGAGTTCTCGAAAGTGTTTCAAGTGATGAAGGTCAGGTTCTTCCCTATGCGGGTGACACGGGCATTTTCATTTATCCCGGTTACCGTTTCAAAGCTGTAGATGCACTGATCACCAATTTCCACCTTCCCGAAAGCACGCTTCTCATGCTTGTTTCAGCCTTCGCCTCACGGGAAAGAATGCTTTCAGCCTACGAGGAAGCGGTAAAGACCGAGTACAGATTCTTCTCCTTCGGAGATGCGATGATTATTCTTTAACATATAGTAACATATAGTAACATATAGTGAGCTATTGCTCTAAAAGGCAGATAAATATGATTAATAAACCCCAAATTTTAGCAGTAGGCGGCGCAACAGCATCGGGGAAATCGGCACTTGCGCTGGAGCTTGCCCGCCGTCTTGACGGTGAGATCGTTTCCTGTGACTCGATGCAGATATACCGCGGAATGGACATCGGCACTGCAAAGCCCACGTCTGACGAGATGGCAGGAATACCCCATCATATGATAGACGTGTGTGACCCCGAAGTTAATTATTCTGCGGCTGACTATGCGGCGGGGGCCGCAGCAGCGATTGGTGATATTGTTGGTCGAGGAAAGATTCCGATCATTTGCGGAGGTACGGGAATGTACCTTGATGCACTTCTCCGTCCGACTTCATTCTCCGAGTCTTCGGGAATCAGCGATTTATCGGATAGTTTAAGAAGCGCACTGCAGGAATTTGCCGATACCAACGGAAACGAAGCACTCCATGCAAGGCTACGTGAAGTTGACCCGGATTCTGCTGAAGTGATCCACCCCAACAACGTAAAACGCGTTATCCGCGCTCTTGAAATCTATCTCAAGACGGGAAAAACAAAAACACAAACAGACAGAGAAAGCCTCATAGGTGAATCGCCTTACGATTGCACTGTAGTAACACTTGATTATAATGACCGTGAGATACTTTACCAAAGGATCAACCGTCGTGTGGACTTAATGATTGATGGTGGACTTGTGGAGGAAGTAAAAAGACTTTACGATAACGGAAAGCTGCCGGAATGCTCCACTGCGGCTCAGGCAATCGGCTACAAAGAAATGCTCTTTTTTGTTAAAGGAGATGTTACCCTTGAATTTGCCACGGAGCTTATAAAAAAGAACACGAGAAATTACGCAAAGCGGCAGATCACATGGTTCAAAAGGTATGACGGCATCAGAGTTGTACCCGACAAAGGCGGAATACTTCACAGTGTCTCTGAGCTTGCCGACGAGGTTATTGCAAAACTAAACGAAAATAACAAATAAAATATATGAAATGTTGAGGTTATTAAGGTGAAAAGATCATCGAAAGTATTTTTATTACTGCTGTGCACGCTCATTCTTTTATGCACTGCCGTGTCCGTTAGTGCGACCAAGTGGACAGACGTACCCGACGACGCGTGGTATACCGATGCAGTCGTCGAGGCGAACAGGCTCGGTATCATGAACGGTACCTCCGACACAACTTTTGCACCTCTCAAGAACCTCACGAGAGCTGAGTACGTTGCTATTCTCTTCCGTCTTGCGGGCGGTGAAGCGAACCTGGACTTTTCATTCACCGATGTTCCCGCAGATTCTTGATACCGACAGTACGTGGGCTGGGCTGAGAGTGCAGGCGTTATCACGGGTTACGGTAATGCCGAGACCTTCGGCGGTACAGCTCTCATTACCCGCGAACAGCTCATGCTCATGACCTCACGTTATATGGATTACGAGTGCATCGGTTT
>JAFXKJ010000088.1 GCA_017531765.1 Clostridia bacterium | reverse complement strand
CCGCTGAGACGGGCGAGAATGGTAATAAACTGCGCTCTTGATGCGTTTTCGTAGGGAGCAAATATTCCCCCGGGCTTACCTTCCATAAGCCCGTTTTCGTTTGCAGTCACAACTGCATCATAGTACCATGCATTCTCGTCAACGTCGCTCCATTTGGGTGCGGCGAGGACAGTTGCGGTAATAGCGGTCAATAAGATCGCGGCTATCACCGACCAAAGCAGAATTTTCTTCATTTTTTTAATCTCCTTATGTTTTATTCGCACGTTTGGTGTACTTCGATTATACCATTTTTTGCTTCAAAATTCAATACAGCCGAGAAAAATCCCCGACGGAAAATCCGTCGGGGAAGTGAAGAGTATGTTTATTTTATTTCATTCCATAACTTCGCGTAGTCGGGAGTTTCAACGCCCGGTCTTGCGTTCTGTACGCAAGTTGCTACCCAATCAAGAAACTGTGCTTTATCGGAGCTAGTACTGTTGCTGTTTTCCGTTTTCGGCTTCAGCTCGTCTACCATTCTGAAGTAGAAGTCAAGAGTCTTCTGAACAGTGGTCTCACGGTAACGTACCGCGTCTGCCGCCGCTTTTGCTACCTCTTCACCCGCGCCTCCGCAGGGAGTTCCTTCGTTTGGAATTCTTCCGATGGCTCCAACGATATATTCAGTACCGCCGGCGTATCTCGAAGTAAGCTTCTCGATCTGCTCAAGGAAGTATTCAAGTGTGTATCTCGAAGTGTTTTCTCTGATAGCTCCTTCGCTTTCCTGAACTGTAACCTCACCGGTTTCAAGATTTACGTTATAATTTTCTGTATTTGTCATGGAATTATCCTCCGTTAATTTAATATTATCCGGCGGACACGCAAGACATATCGTAGCGTCATCTATGAAGCGTGCCCTGCCGCTTTTTACGAGCCCACGAGCCCGCTTTACGTAAGTAGCTTCATATTCTTTGCCGTTTTCGTCAATCACCGCGATTTTTTTAGCCGCGGCTGAACTCGGACGATAGGCATTTTCGTCTTTTTTCAATGGGTGTCTCCCCCTCATATAAATTTTTTCCGACTGTGGTGTGTCGGACTTTCCGTTTTTTGTTATGGGTGCCGTCCCCTTAAACATTATAACATATAATTATTTTTATTGCAATATAAAAAGTAAAAATAACTTGACAAAGCCTATTGAAAAAGCTTTTTCCATGGGTTATAATATTAAGTGAACGACGTTTTGTGAGCTTTTTAGCCTTTTGCATAAAAAGCGCGACTTGCGACCATAATAATGATCTGTGGAAGGAATATAAATACAATGAATTGCAGAGCAGTAATATTTGATCTTGACGGAACACTCCTTGATACCCTATCTGACCTTACATATGCGGTGAATGTGACCATGGAAAACCGCGGTGTTCCCACACATACACCCGAAGAAGTCCGCAGCTATATCGGTGACGGTGCAGAGATGCTTATCCGCCGCGCTCTACCCGCCGGCACGCCTGACGCGGAAGTAAAATCGGCAACTGCAGAATATAAGCAGACCTACCTTGATAACCTTCTCCGCGAGACAAAGCCCTACGACGGAATTCCCGAAGCTCTTAAAATACTGAAGGACCGAGGAATCAAAACCGCCGTTGTGTCAAATAAATATTATAAGTCCACAAAGGAGCTTTGCGACATTTTCTTTCCCGATATCGACGCGGTGATGGGGGAAATGGAGGAGAAGGGAATCAAGAGAAAACCCGCTCCCGATATGCTTCTCTCCGTGATGGAGACTCTCGGTGTTACCCCGGATGAGGTGATCTACTCGGGTGACTCCGACGTTGACGTTATAACCTCAAAAAACGCGGGCGTACCGTGTATTTCCGTACTTTGGGGATTCCAGGACAGAGACAGACTTGTTTCGGCGGGCGCACACTACGTGGCGTCTCACCCGAATGAGCTTCCCTCACTTGTTAAAGAAATTGAAGAAGCGTAAAACTGACAGGAGTATATAAATGGTATTTTCACATCCGTTTTTCGTTTATGCATTCCTTGCCTTCCTTTTCGTCGCATTTTTTGCTTCGAAAAACAATACCGTAAGGCGCGGCGTGCTGATTACATTTTCTCTTGTTTTCTACGGCTGGGGCGAGCCTGTTTTTGTGTTTCTCATGATATGCACCGTTGGGTTTGACTTCCTTTTCGGCAGACTAATAGCTTCCTACGGCGACGGACATGAAAACCAAAAGAAGCTGTGGCTCGTTTTCGCGATCATCACAAACTTAGGCATACTTGCATTCTTCAAGTACACGGGATTCTTAGTGCAAACAGTGAATCTCCTGCCACTCGTAAACATTCCCGTGCCGAAAATTACAATGCCCATCGGTATCAGCTTTTTTACCTTTCAGGCAATGTCATACGTTATCGACGTTTACAGAGGGGACACTCCCGTTCAGAGATCCTTCGCGAGACTTCTCCTTTACGTATCCCTTTTCCCTCAGCTTATAGCGGGACCTATCGTAAGATATAAGGACATCGAAGACCAGCTTGACGATATGCACGTTAAGCCGTTTCAGCTCAACGACGGTATTTACCGCTTTGCCGTGGGATGCGCCAAGAAGCTTCTTATCGCCGATTCCTGCTTTGCCGCGGCTGAAGCATTGTACTCACTTCCTGACGTTACCTTTGCGGGACGTTGGATGGGAGCTGTGTTCTTCGCATTACAGATCTACTACGATTTCTCGGGCTACTCCGACATGGCGATCGGTCTCGGAAAGATGTTCGGCTTTGAGTTCTTGGAGAATTTCAATTATCCGTACTCTTCAAAAAGTGCTACGGAATTCTGGCGCCGTTGGCATATGTCTCTCGGCACTTTCTTCAGAGATTACGTATATATTCCCCTTGGAGGAAACAGAAGCCACCATATCAGAAACATTTTGGTCGTATGGTTCCTGACGGGACTTTGGCACGGTGCATCGTGGAATTTTGTGCTTTGGGGAATGTTCTACGGACTGCTTCTGATATTTGAGAAGAAATTCTTCCTCGGATTCCTTGAGAGGATAAACAAGTATCTGAGCGCGGTCATTTCAAGAGTGTATACCGCTTTTATCACCGTGTTCGGCTTTGCTCTCTTTTACTTTACCGACAACACCGCAAAATCTCTCGGTTACCTCTTCGGGGTCGGAGTTGACGGCTTCAGCGATATTTTCACAACGTCCATTGTGATGGATAATCTGAATCTTCTCATCGTCGGTATTGTTCTCGCATATCCCGTCATTCCGTTTATCACAAGCAAGTTTAAGCAAAGATTCAGGATAAGCTACGAGACGCGCCGTTACGTTATGACTGCAACATCCCTTATTCTAATTGCGGTTTCCACCGTTCGAATGATCGGTGACACCTACAGCCCATTCCTCTACTGGAATTTCTGACGGAGGTGATTTGCCATGAATGGTAATTTCAAAGAAAAATTAAAAGCAATGCCTCCCGAAATGCGTCAGCGTGTGATGATGGAGGTGCAGGCGAAAAAGCGTGAACGCATGAGAAAAAAACGCCGTGCGGATGTTATCTGTATCTTCATAATGGGCGTTTTCTTCTCACTCATTGTAATTTTGAACCTGTTTCAGTTTAACCGTCCCACAGAGTCAGAGGTTGAAAGACGTAAGCTTGCTGAGTTTCCGAAGTTTTCCTTGTCATCTTTCCTTTCGGGTGAGTTTACCGAAGGGATAAACCTCTTTTTCGCAGACACGTTCGTCTTCAGAGACAATATCGTCCTTGCGGCAAAGAAGCTCGATACCCTGAAAGGCTACGATTATTCCCTCGACGGAGAGGGAAGCTTCGTTGTTCTCGACACTGGAGTGGAAAAGGATGAGAACGATTCCTCCGTAGGAGACACGCTCAGCTCTCTTCTTGGAGAGGACGGCGAGACTACCGACGGCGGGGATAAATTTGATCCCGGAAGTACAAATCTGCCCACTCTTGTTATTGACAAAACCAAGCTTACCCTTACGGTAGGCGGCGGTGCTGAGCTTAACGCGGTGCTTTATAACACTATCGGCGAGCTATCCTGGAACGTGTCTGACGACAAGGTTCTTGAAGTTAAGACTGACGGAGACAAGGTTACCTTAAAAGCACTGAAAGCCGGAAAAGCAACGATAAGCTGTACTTCGGGAGCGCTGAAAGCTGAATGTATCATAACGGTGGAGAAGATAGCATCGGGCGGAGTTGATGCGGGAGATACCGCTGATTTCATGACTAACGGCCTTTTCATTTACGGCGATGCTGTGTATACAAAGGGCTGGTATCTTGAAAAATATGCCGCGGATTATGCGGGAGTTCTTGAGTATTATCAGAAGATTTTCCCGAACGCCAAGGTCAGCGCCTGCGTTATTCCCACGTCAGCTATCCGAATCGATAATGAGGAGATCAAATCAAAGATTCCCGATCAGGGAGAGATATTCGATAAGCTTTCGGACATTATCGGTGAAAAGGTAAACTTCGTTGATACCTACGGTGAAATGTACAAGCACCGTGACGAGTATATCTACTTTAAGAGTGACCACCACTGGACACAGCGCGGAGCATATTACGCATATAGGGCGTTTGTTGAATCCGTTGGACTTGAAGCGGCGGAGCTTGACGACTTTAATATAAAAACTCTCACCGACAGTTACAGCGGATCGATGTATGAGTATACCAAGGACGAAAGAGTCAAGTCCTTTAAGGATACCATAGAAGCATTCATGTCAAAAAAGACCTTGACCATGACCGTCACCGACCGTTCAGGTAACGTCAAGACCTACGACAGTGCAATTATGGAGTGGAGCAAGACCTATTCCGCATTCCTTTGCGGGGACAACCCTTACACTGTGATCAATGTTCCCGAAAACCCTCAGGACAGAAATATTCTCGTTATCAAGGATTCCTACGGAAACGCATTCGTGCCGTTCCTTGCGGAAAATTACGGAAATATAATGATTGTGGACACAAGGTATACGTCAATGAACGTCAAGGAGATGTTTGCGGATTACGATCTCACTGATATTCTTTTCGTCAATAATCTTGAAGCGGCAAATTCTCCCGCATGGGCAAAAATGTATCTAAAAGCAGTTGGAGTTGAAATTGAGTAATGGCAGGAAAGACAGGTATTCATGCAGACCACAGAAAAAGGATGCGTGACAGAGTAAAAAGGGAAGGAGCATTCAGTATTGAAGATCATGAGCTCCTCGAAGTGTTCCTTTTTGATATAATTCCACGCAGAAATACAAATAACACCGCACATCTGTTACTTGACCGCTTTGGCAGTCTTGAAGGTGTGTTCAGTGCATCAGCGGACGAGCTTGTAAAGGTTGAAGGTATCGGACGGGTGACTGCGGAGTATATCGTGAATTCTTACACGGCATTTTTGGAAGAACGCGAAAGGGATATACTGAAGTCTCCGATGGTGTCTTTAGAGCTTCTTTCGAATTTCATTCTTTTCCATAGGAAACATTTCTCTGACAGTATTTTCACAGTAATTCTGTTGGACGGAGAATTTGAAGTTCTCAGGGTAATTGATACTGACAGTCTTGAAGACAGTTTATCGGGCGACGGCGAAGGCTGTAACGTAATTATTGCTTCCGATAAGGAGCACGCTCAGCTTGCGGTAGAGTGGCATCCAATAAACGGGGTACTCGTTGATGTTGTTTCCGTGGACGGCTTTGACGTCGAAAGTATGATAAGATTTCCGCAAGTAAAGTAATAAAAAACTATCGGCACATTAATCGAATGTGACCGATAGTTTTTTTATTGTGCGCTCATTAATTCAATGATTTTTTCTCTTGTTGCAAGTCCTTCGGAAAACGCCGTGGCACCTCCCGCGGCAGTTCCGAGTAGGAGAGCGTGAGAGTAGCTTTCGCCTACTCCCGCCAAAAATCCCGCAAGCATTGAGTCACCCGCCCCCACTGTGTTTACCGCACGTCCTTTGAAAGCATCCTGCACGTGTACGTTTCCGAATTCGTCTGCAAGCAGAGCTCCCATTTCCCCCATGGAAACGAGAACGTTGACGGCACCCATCTCCTGCAGTTCACCTGCGAATGCTGCCACTTCCTCCACGCTTTCAAAGGCTTTGCCCGCAATTTCGGAAAGCTCGTGAATGTTCGGCTTTATTACGAAGGGTCTATACTTAAGTGATCTTGTAAGCAGCTCCCCTGATGCGTCAACGGCAAATCTGATCCCTTTTTTGGAAAGGCGTTCCATAATCAGCTCATAGGTATTCCGCGGAAGAGATGACGGCACAGAACCGGCGATAACAAGGGTATCACCCTCACATAGCAGGTAGAGTCTTTCGTAAAGAGATGTCATATCACCTTCACTTATTGCAGGTCCCGCACCGTTGATCTCCGTTATGGTGTTACCACGAAGCTTCACGTTTATTCTGGTCATGCCTTCCCTTAAATGGGTGAAATCGGTTTCAATTCCCGCACCTCTCATGCCTTCTTCCAGTGCTCTGCCCGTAAACCCGCCTATAAATCCGAGGGCGCATGAGGGAACTTTAAGTTCGGCGAGGATCATCGACACATTTATCCCTTTTCCGCCGAAAAATATATTTTCTCTGCACGATCTGTTTACTTCTCCCTCTCTCAGATGTTCAATGTCCATAACGTAATCAACAGCGGGGTTGAGTGTAAGCGTGTATATCATGTTGCTTCCTCCTTTTTTAGTATTATAATTCAAAATAAGTGTCAGGTCAAGTATTCCCGATAATTTTTATCCATCGGTACATAACTCAGGTGCTTTTTAAATATAATTACTATAAAAAGAAATAGTATAGGAGTGATATGATTTGAAAATTAACCTTAAAGTGCTGGCGGTATGTATCGCCATACCTCTCATCGTGGGAGCTTTGTCGGGAATAATTACGTCGGGTGCGATGGACAGCTTTAATTCACTTGAGCAGCCTCCGCTGTCCCCGCCCTCGTGGCTTTTTCCCGTAGTGTGGACAGTACTTTTTATCCTCATGGGAACAGCATCCTATTTTGCTTTGATGTCCACGGGTACAGAGTCGGATATCACCTCTGCCATGGTGTTTTATGTCATTCAGCTTGTATTTAACTTTCTTTGGTCCATCCTCTTCTTTAATTTCGGATTCCTTTGGTTTGCCTTCATCTGGCTTGTGGTTTTGTGGATATTGATCCTTATTACCGCGGTGAAATTCTACGCCCTCTACCCGCCTGCGGGGTATTTGATGATCCCGTATATTCTGTGGGTAAGCTTTGCAGGGTATCTGAATTTTGCTATTGCCTATCTCAACTGAGAAAAATATGGCGCCACATTGATATAATCCCGTGTTTGTGGCAATAATCTACTGAAGATAATCAGACGGACGGTGAAACGGATTGAGAAAAAGAAAGCTTGGGGGAGTTATGCTCCCGCATCTGAAAACCACCGAGGATATTACGCCTCAAAGCTTCAACACTCCCCGCGAGGTAACCCTTCCCATGAAAATGCACATTGGGAAGGCGGCAACGGTCAGCGTAGGAGTCGGGGAGTATGTTGGAGTCGGAGACATTGTTGGAAAGGCGGACGGTATATTTTCGGCTAACGTCCATGCAAGTGTATCCGGACGTGTAAAGGAGATACTTCAGGTAAGACTTCCCGACGGCAGTGTCTGTCAAGGGGTGGAAATACTCTCAGACGGAGAACACAGGCTGTCGGGAAAGCTGAAGGTTCCGAAAGTTTCGACAGTGCGGGAATTTATCGATGCACTTTTTGCAAGCGGGATAGTGGGGCTTGGCGGCGCGGGCTTTCCGACGCATATTAAATATGACGTGGGACAGCGCAAATTTGACACGCTCATCATCAACAGTGCCGAGTGTGAGCCGTATATAACCTCGGACACCCATATGGCAAGAGACTGCCTTGAAGACGTGAGCTTTGCCATCAGAACAGTTTGCAGTCTCTACGGAGATATAAACGTAATAATCGCTTGTGAAAAAAAGAATTTTATGGAAAGATGGTGCCGCGAGATCTGCGGTCATGTGGGATGTACCTTAAAGGTACTGAGTACACGGTACCCTCAAGGTGCAGAGAAGGTCCTGATATACAATACTGTGGGAAGAACGGTTCCTCTCGGGGCACTTCCCATTGATGCAGGGTGTATCGTGAGTAATCTTTCTACCGTAGCGGAGATAGGAAAATATCTAAGGACGGGTGTACCCCTTGTAAGGAAGCTTGTAACGGTCGACGGGGATGCGGTGCTTTGTCCCACGGTAGCGGATATTCCCATAGGAACTTCAGTCTCGGAGCTTCTTGAGTGGTGCGGGGGATGTAAGAGTAAGGCGGGAAAGATCCTTTTCGGCGGCCCGATGATGGGCGTGGCTATTGAAAACACAGCTATGCCCATTCTGAAAAACGTTAATGCCATAACTGTTTTTTCGAAAAAGAGTGCATATTTACCTCACTCCGATATGTGTATCAGATGTGGTTCGTGTCTCAGAAACTGTCCCGTTTCCATTGATTCAGCCGCTGTGGGAAGAGCAGTCAAAATCGGCGATTATCGGACGGCAAAGAGACTTGGGATAGAGGCGTGTATTGAATGCGGCTGTTGCTCGTTTGTCTGCCCCGCTAAAATATCATTGACCGAAAACAATAAAAGAATCAAAAAAGAGCTTCGCGCCATGAATAGCAGTAGTATATAGATCATTACGTGTAAATCAGTGAAAAGGTACAGTGAAAATGATGCAGATGTTAAAGGTTTCATCGTCTCCCCACATAAGATCAAGGACAAGTACAGATAAGATAATGATGACCGTTATAATCTCACTCATGCCTTGTCTGTTCGCGGGAACGTATTTTTTCGGTTTTCGCGCACTTGCGGTGTGTCTTGCGTGTACTCTCGGTGCGGTAGTATGTGAGCTTGTCCTTTGTAATATTCTTTCTCACTCGGGTGAGAGGGACTTGAGTGCTGTGGTAACGGGACTGCTGCTTGGACTAAGCTTGCCTGTTACTTTGCCCATATGGCAGGCAGTTCTGGGAGGAATGTTGGCTACGGGTCTTTTCAAGCAGGCGCTCGGAGGTATCGGTAAAAATCCCGTAAATCCCGCTATTGCCTCCCGTGTCGTCATGCTACTTTCCTTCGGTGAGATGGCGTCCTACGGTTTTCCCGATAATATCGACACTGTGTCAGGTGCAACTCCCCTATCTCTTTTACGCGACGGTGAAGTTTACGGTATCGGGAAATTATTCTTCGCACTGCGCGGCGGATGTATCGGCGAAACTTGCACCTTAGCCATACTGGCAGGATTTTTGATTCTTCTTTTGACAGGTGTGATATCCCCGCACGTTACCGCAAGTTACGTGGGGACAGTGTTTTTAACCTCACTTTTTTATGAAAACTTCGACTTCTATTTCGCGCTTGAGTGGTGTCTTGCGGGAAGTGTCCTTTTCGGTGCGATTTATATGGTCACGGACTACGTCAGCTCACCCACGACCCGCCGCGGACAAGCACTGTACGGTGCCCTTTGCGGATTTTTGACCGTGGTAATAAGGCTTTACGGTCTATACCCCGAGGGAGTGTCATTTGCCATACTTCTCGGAAATTTTGCAGTACCTGTTATTGATGCGTTTGTCAAAGTAAAAGTATTTGGAGTGGAAAAGAAACACGTATGAAGATTAAAGGCAGTGTATTTGTTTTGGCTGTTATCGTGTTGTCATCGGGGGTATTGACCGTGGGTAACGCAGTTGGGGACCGGCTGACGGCTATGCGTGAGCAAAACGCGCTAAGAGAAGAGCTTCGTTCGGTCATACCCGAGATAGGTGATTTTTCGGTTATGGAGCCTACCGAAGATATGCCTGACAGCATTAAGCTATTGTATGTAAGCGAAAAGGGAACGGCGGTGCGGCTGAGTGTCACGGGATATGCCGCGGGACTTGAGCTTCTGTGCGGCGTTAAAGACGGAAGAGTAACATCGGTGGTATGTGTTTCAAGCCGTGAGACTTTGGGAAAGGAAAAGACTTACGGAGAAAGCTTCAGCGGAAAGGCCTACAGTGAAGTAAAGCTCGTAAATACAGTCAGCGGTGCCACAAAAACTACAAGTGCATATAAAAAAGGAGTTCTTGATGCGTTGAGTGCATACGAAATAGTATCGGGAAAATAAATAATTCGGATGATTTGGAGAATAAAAAATGAATACTTTCATTGCGGCTTCAGCCCTGTTTGTGTCGGCGCTTATCAAACCCGATGCAGCCCTCGGACTCCTTTTCGGACTGTCGGTCAGCATAAGTGCGCTGTTTTGCAGGATATGTGTGGGACTTTCCGAAAAATATGTTGAACGTAAGGCGTTACTGTTTGGGACAGTGGTGTTTTCCATATGTATTTCTGCGGCGTTCAGCCGAAGTGTGGGAAGTATATTTTCGGGGGAAGCTGACAGCTTTTTCTATGGTGTGACAAGTGCTGGCAGCGCAATAATCAGCTTTTTTGCTTGTAGTAAAGAAGGTATCAGCGCGGCGGAAGTGTTAAAAAACGTACTTCCCGTCATTCCGTTATCCTTTGGTGTGAGTATACTTCGTGAACTTTTCGGAGAGGGAAGCATATTCGGCAGAGAACTCGAACTGATGCATGAGTTTAAGATAAATTCACTAAGCGGACACTTGGGTGCTCTTTTGCTTATATCGGGTGTAGTCGGAATTACAGTGATCGTCCGTGAAAGGCTTGGAGGGGAAGATGGAACTTGATCTGATACTTTCCGTGAGCACGTGTCTTGCGGGTATTGCCTGCCTTATCTACTGTAAAGCTTCAGACGCTGAAGTGTCTTTCTTGAGAGTGGATTTTTACTGTTTTTTCAGCATTACCGCTTTTTCGGGAGTGATAGGAATGGCAGGTGCCGTCCTAGGTAGGCTTTCTTTGAGTGTCTTTCCGTCTCTCAGTTATTTGTTGCCGCTATTCTCATCCGTGACGTCAACGGGGGCGGTACTGCTTTTTGGTAACTTTATAAAGGAAGCCCACGGTCGGACAGTAAAATGCGCCTCACTTGTTTCAGCACTCTTTGCGATTCTTGTAAGCACTGCTTTTTTTGAAAAGGCTATGGGTACGTTTTTTGTTCTATCCTTAGTCTCGGCGGTCATTTATTTAACGTTTGCTTCCTTGCTTTTCGAAGCGTGTGGATTTTTGGTACCTTCTTTCAGGGAAAAGACGGGAAAGTTATATCCCAAAATCATGATCTTGACGTCGCTTATGGGTTTTGCCGCAGAAGGATTCAAAGGAATTTTCGAAAAACTCTTCACATGACGAAAAAATAGTGTATAATAGTGTCATAGGTACATTTTTAATAACCAATTTGTGCCTTGTCCGCGTTTTTCAGCCTGTAAGATGAAAAACGTCGCAAATCGAAGAAAGGCATGAAGGCAAAATGGATAAGAGCGTCAGAATTAGAGTGACCCGAGACATTATCTTAATATCCGTTCTTCTTTTACTGTCAATTGGCGCTTTTGTACTCATAAATGCCATGGGTGATGACGGGACACTTGTTGAGGTCACGGTTGACGGAGAGACTGTGGCAAGCTACAAAATCACGGAAACGCTTGAAACAGAGATCGTCACTCCTTACGGTAAAAATGTACTTGTGATAAAAAACGGTCAGGCTGAGGTCACCTCTGCCGACTGCCCCGACGGTATTTGCGCCTCCCACCGACCTATTTCAAAAATCGGCGAGAGCATAGTTTGCCTTCCTCATAAGCTTGTTGTAAGTGTTACCGACGGAGAGGGATGAGCCAAATTTGGCACTGGATGCTTCACAAATCTAAAGAAAGGGTGCGTTAAAGATGAACAGAAAACTGCAAAGCCACGGAATACGTGCGGCATTTCTTGGAATGTGCACCTCTTTGGCACTTATCCTTTCTTACGTGGAGTTTTTGCTTCCTCCCATAAGCTCTGTCGCACCGGGAATCAAGGTGGGACTTGCTAATGTTATGACGGTGTTCGTTATGTACAGAGTCGGTATCAAACCTTGTGCATTCGTTTTGACCTTGCGGATTCTTCTGTCGTCCATTCTTTTCGGAAGTGCAGTCAGCTTGCTTTACAGTACTCTCGGCGGTGTACTTAGCTTTTGTGTCATGGTACTACTGAAAAAAACGGACAAATTCTCCCCCGTCGGTGTCAGCGCCGCAGGCGGAGTTACCCATAACGCTGGACAGATCATAGGCGCCGTTTTACTTATGAAAACTCCCGAGATCTCATATTATTTTCCCATATTGGCAATAAGCGGAATTATATCCGGAATTTTCGTTGGAATACTCGGCGGTGTCTTGCTTAAAACCCTCCAAAATGTCAAATTATATTAGTGTTGAAAGACTCAACGCTAATTTGATCAAAGAGGGTAAAAATGAAGATTAAAAAGAACCTTGGTATTTTGAAAGCTGTTTCTTTTCTTGTTATTTCAACAGTTCTTCTTTCGGGATGCAGCAGAGAAACAAGCGACGGGAAAGGAAATTCGGTAAAAAGCGGGCTGTATATTAAAACAGTTTCCCAAAGCGATGCGGGGAAGGACAACGGTAAATGCGAAATTGCGCTTACAACAGCGGCAGTCAGCTTTGATGACGACGGAAAGGTAGTTTCATGCAGGCTTGATGCGGCTGACATCGAAGTTTCCTATACTTCCGAGGGAAAAGCCGTCCCAATGGAAAACTATTCAACTAAAAGACAGCTTGGTGACAGCTACGGAATGAAGGCGGCGGGAGCGAAGGCGGAGTGGTATGAACAGGCAAATGCTTTTGAAAAGCTGATTCGCGGTAAGACCACCGATGAAATAAAAGCTCTTGTTGCGGATAACGGATACGGTACCGACGACGTGATTTCCGCAGGATGCACCATATCGGTGGAAGATTTTGTAATGGCAATCGTAAACGCTTCCAAAAACTGATGCACTTCGGGGTAAGGCTGAGTCTTACCCCGTATACTGCAAAGCTTAAATACTTCAAAACACCGAAACGGAGACTAACATAAAGAATGAACATGAAAGTGAAAATAAAGTCGGCTTTACTTGCAGTGTTACTCGTTTTTTCATCGCTTTCGATTTGCGCTTGCGGGAAAGGCGGCAAAGCTGAAAAGTACACCGAATACATTTTCGATTATTTTGATACCGTAACGACCGTTACGGGTTACGCTGAAAACAAAAGTGAATTTGACAAGGTAGTTGAGACGTTAAGCACAAAAATGAAAGAGTACCACCGACTCTTTGACATTTACAATGACTACAAAGGTGTAAATAACATAAAGACTCTTAACGATAAAGCTCACGGTGAGGGAAATGCCGTAGAAGTGGACATCTCGGTAATTGAACTGCTTGAGTTTTCAAAGGAAATGCACGCCCTCACAGGCGGAAAAGTTAATATAGCCTTGGGAAGCGTGACTGCTTTGTGGCACAGCTACAGAGTAAGCGCGGAAGACGGTGAAGGTGAAGTGCCGTCGGAGAGTGAACTCCTTTCAGCGTCGGAGCATTGCGACATTAATGATGTTGTAATATTAAAAGACGAGAATAAAGTCTATTTTACCGATCCCGCCTTGAAGCTTGACGTAGGTGCGACGGCAAAGGGATTTGCAACGGAAAAGCTTGCACGTATGCTTGAGAGTGAAGGTATCTCGGGTTACGTTTTGAGTCTCGGCGGAAACGTAAGAACTGTGGGAAGGTCACCCGACGGAGAAAAGTGGAATGTTGGAGTTGAGTCACCTGACGGAGAGGAGACTTATCCCGCACTTCTTGCTCTCGAAAGGGAAGCACTCGTCACAAGCGGAAGCTACAGACGATTTTACGTTTCGGATGGCGTAAATTACCATCATATAATAGACCCCGCAACGCTGTTTCCGTCTGACAGATATAAATCGGTTTCAGTTGTGTGCAATGATGCTTCACTTGGAGATGCACTGTCAACGGCACTGTTTAATATGTCACTTGATGAAGGCAGGAAACTTGTCTCAAACTTTGAGGGGGTAGGGGTTCTTTGGATAAAAAATGACGGTAATATGGAGACTACCGCACTGTTTGATAAGTATTCAGTAAAGAATTAGGTTAAATCTATGTAAAATTCATCAAAACCGCGCCTAAATCTCGATTTAGGGCGCGGTTTTGACTTGAAAAAAACTTTGTTTTATGATAGAATAAACGTAGCATATGTTAATATGCGGAATAAAAAATGCCAAAAAACGGCAGAACGGAGAAACTTATGGGATTAAAAGAAGTTCTCGAACTTATTGGCGGTCTTGCCCTTTTCCTATTCGGTATGAACGCAATGGGTGCCGCGCTTGAAAAAAGTGCAGGTAATAAGCTCAAGGTCTTCCTCAGTAAAGCTACGTCCAATCCTATTAAGGGATTTTTGCTCGGACTAGTAGTTACACTTATCATTCAGTCTTCCTCAGCTACTACCGTAATGGTAGTCGGTTTTGTTAACTCCGGTATCATGACTCTCGGTCAGTCTATCGGTGTTATTTTCGGTGCAAACCTCGGTACCAGCGTTACTGCGTGGATCCTGTCACTCCAGGCTATCGACGGTAACAATACCGGACTTGCGATTCTTAATCTGTTAAAGACCGATACTTTTGTTCCGATCGTAGCCATGATCGGTGTGCTTCTTTTTGCGTTCCAGAAGAATGCAAAGCGTAAGGACATCGGTATGATCCTTCTCGGATTTGCTATACTTATGTTCGGTATGGACAAGATGTCCGGTTCTGTTGCGGGACTTAAAGGCAACGAAACCTTCAAAAGCCTTCTTGTTTCCTTTTCTAACCCCGTTCTCGGTGTTATTGTCGGAACAGTATTTACCGCGATCATTCAGTCTTCTTCTGCATCGGTCGGTGTACTTCAGGCCCTTACAAAAACGGGTGCTGTTACGTTTGCCACCGCATTCCCCATCATCATGGGTCAGAACATCGGTACTTGTGTAAGTGCGATGATCTCTTCCATCGGTACGGGTAAGAATGCTCGCCGCGCGGCAATTATCCACCTTCTGTTCAATATTATAGCAACGCTTATAATTCTGCCCGTTTTCTATCTGGTAAATTATATTACAGAGCTTCCGTTTATGGATATGCAGATGGGATACGTTTCAATTGCTATCGTTCATACAAGCTTCAAGCTTATTGCTCTTGCGATACTCACTCCCATGGCTAAGCTCCTTGAAAAGATCGCTTGCCTTATCGTTCGCGATTCTGAAGAAAGCGAAGAAAACAAGCTTCTTGACGAGCGTTTCTTCACACTTCCTTCCGTTGCTATCGAGCGCAGCCACGTTGTAGCTGTAAACATGGCTGAGATCGCAGTTATGTCTATCAGGGATTCTCTTAAGCTTCTTGGTTCTTATAATGATAAGGATGCTGATAAGGTACGTGAGGCTGAGGGAAAGGTAGACGTATTTGAAGATAAGATTGGTTCTTATCTTGTTAAGCTTTCTACTCATGATATGACTGAGGCTGACAGTAACGAAGCAAACAAGCTCCTTCACGTAATCGGAGATATTGAGAGACTTTCCGACCATGCCGTTAATATCGTAGAATCCGCTGAAGAGATCCACGATAAGAAACTCGCCTTCTCAGCGGCGGCATCTGCCGAGCTTAAGACGATGATCGGTGCTATAGACGAGATCCTTGAACTCAGTCTCGGTGCATTCAAGAATAACGATCTCGTGCTTGCATCTAAGGTCGAGCCTCTCGAACAGGTAGTGGACCAGCTCCGCGACCAGCTGAAGTTCAACCATGTTGAACGACTCAGTGCAGGCGACTGTACCATTGAGCTTGGATTTGTATTCGGTGACCTTCTTACAAACCTTGAAAGAGTTGCTGACCACTGCTCCAATATCGCAGGATGTGTTCTTGAAATGGCTAAGGACGAAATGGATATCCACGAATATCTCAGAAGCGTTCGAGGAAGCCAGGGCGGTGAATTCCTCAAGATGTATGAAGAATACGCTGAGAAATATGCCGTAGAAACAAAGTAATAAAAAAGGACCCGACAGAT
>JAFXKJ010000087.1 GCA_017531765.1 Clostridia bacterium | reverse complement strand
TGCCGCCCAGATGCCGGGAACGGAGGTGCGTCCGCATTCGTCTGTGATAACGGCACCGCGGTTCATTGCAACGCCGACGTTCTCAAGACCGATGCCCTGAGTTCTTGCGCGTCTTCCCGTGGAAACGAGGATAAGGTCAGCGTTCACTCCCTGAACCTTACCGTCCTTTTCGTACTCAACAATGCCCTTGCCGCCGTTGTCAACTACCTTCACGACCTTTGCGCCGAGAATGAAGTTTACGCCGCGCTTTGCGTAGTTATTCTGGAGATTCTTTGAGATTTCAGCGTCTGTGGGACCTGCGATCTTGTCGAACATTTCAATTACGGAAACCTTGCATCCGACGGAGTTGAAGTAGGAAGCCATCTCAAGACCGATAACGCCGCCGCCGATAACCGCAACTTCAGAGGGAAGCTTGGTAATATCGAGAACCTCGCGGTTTGTAACTGCAAGGCCTGTACCTACAGCCTCGCGGAGACCGGGAATGGGAGGAACGATAGCTTCGCTTCCCGAGCAGATGAGAAGTTTCTTTGCAGTGTACTTCTCACCGCCGCACTCAACTGTGAAGCCTTCGGAAGTCTTGCCTGCGATCTTTGCCGTACCGTTCACAACGGTAACGCCTGCGCCCTTCATCTTTGCGCCGATACCGGAAACGAGAGTTTTTACAACTTTATTCTTTCTTTCAACTACCTTGGCGTGGTCAAGCTTTGCGCCCTCAACGGTAACGCCGTACTTGTCGCCATGCTTTGCGTAGTCGTAGATTTTTGCGGAGTAAAGGAGAGTCTTTGTGGGAATGCAGCCCTCGTTAAGGCAAACACCGCCGAGTGCTCTTTCCTCAAAAAGAAGTGTTTTCATACCGCTGTGGGCGGCTCTTTCAGCGGCATTGTATCCACCGGGACCGCCGCCGATTACTATAAGATCGTACATTTATTTCTACCTCTTTTCTATTACTTAGCGAGAAGAAGCTCGAAGTTTTCAAGAGCCGTGCAAAGTTCCTTTAAGAACTTAGCCGCGGGAGCGCCGTCAACTGCTCTGTGGTCGAAGGTGAGGGAGAGACCCATTGCGGGATATACGCTTCCGTCAGCCTTCAGGCGGTTAGTTGTACAGCAAACGCCGAGGATAGCTGTCTGAGGAGGATTGATAACGGGAGTGAAGCTCTCAACGCCCATAGATCCGAGATTAGAAACTGTGAAGCTTCCGCCACTCATGTCGTCGGGAGAAAGTGTACCTTCTCTTGCGCTTCCTGCGAGAGCCTTTGTCTTACCCGAGATCTCAGCGAGAGAAAGAGTATCTGAGCCGAAGATCACGGGAACGAGAAGTCCGCGGTCGGTGTCAACTGCCATACCGATGTTTGCGTGTGCAAACTTTCTGAAGGTGTTGTCAACTACGTTTGCGTTGATCTCGGGATAGTTCGGAAGTACACGGGAAACCGCGTAAAGTACCATATCGTTGATGGTAACCTTGGAGAGTCCCATCGCCTCGCCCTTTTCCTTGAGAAGCTTTCTGTAGTTAAGAATACTTGTAGCATCGAAGGAAGAGTTGAGTGTAAGCTGTGCCATCTCGGAGAGAGAAGCGTGCATAGCCTTTGCGATGACCTTGCGAACATTACTGAAGGGTGTTTCTGTGTACGCTCTGAAGTCGTCAGATGCGGGAGCCGCAATAGGTGCCGCAACAGGTGCGGGAGCTTCAACGGTCTCTTCAGTGACAGCGGTGAGCTTACCTGCAAGGAAGTCTTCAACAGCCTGAGTTGTCGCAACGTAGCCTGCATCAAGAGCCGCGTTAATATCGCGCTCGATGATTCTGCCGTGAGGGCCTGTGGGAGCGACCTTTGTCATATCAACACCGGTCTTAAGAGCGAGATTCTTCGCTCTAGGGGAGATTCTGATGATGTCACCGTCAACCTTTGTAACTGCGGGAACATCAAGTGCCGCGGAAGCAGTCTCTGTCTTTGCATCTTCTGCGGGAGCCTCAGCGGGAGCTTCTGCAGGAGCTCCGCCTGCCTCTGCAATAAGAGCCGAAACATCTTCCCCTGCCGCACCAATGATACAAACGGGTTTGAGACAGTCTACAACGTCTCCTTCCTCTGCGAAAGAATGGAGAATTACACCGGAGAACTGAGAGGGCTCGTCAAAAGCGGACTTGTCCGTCTCGTAAGAGAACAGAACGTCGCCTTCCTTAACATCATCTCCGACTTTTTTGTGCCAGGTTGTAATAATACAACTCTCAACACTCTGCCCCTGACGGGGCATGATCACAAAATTAGCCATGACTATATCCTTTCAAAAAAATTATTACTTTGTTTGAGCTGCTATAATAACTCTGACTCCCATATCGGAAAGCTTTCTGACAAGCTCACGAGGGAATGAGGAATCGGTTATTATAATATCAGCACCCGCCATCGTGCAGAAGGTATACGGAAGCGCTCTGTTACACTTTGACGAGTCCATCAGCATTATCACTGTTTTTGCTTTTTCAACAACGATACGCTTCAGCTCACATTCGTTAAAGCTGGCTACGGTAAAGCCGTCTTCAAAGCTAAATCCCGTGGGAGTGAGAAATGCAAGGTCAATATTGATGTCACCGAGAAAACGGGTTGCCTGAAGTCCCGTAACGGTAAGGTTGTCCCCTTCAAGTCTTCCTCCCACAATATTCACCGCAGACGGGGTGCTTCGGCAAAGCTTCAGCGCCACTCTGGGGTCTGTTGTGGTGAAGGAATACCTTCTTTCGGGGATCATGTCACATAAAGTTGACATGGTACTTCCCGAATCGATGAACACCGACCGTCCCGTCTCAAGGAACTCCACAGCCTTGGAGGCAATAGCGCGCTTTGCGGACAGATTCTCCGTTATTCTGCCTGACGTGCGGCCTGTTCCCGTATCGGCATCAAATATGAGGCTTTTACAGCCGCCGCGCATTTTCAGGGCGGCATTTCTCTTCTCGAAATATTCAATATCACGGCGAAGCGTCATCTCGGACACGTCCGGAAACATCTCACAAAGCTCCTTGAGAGACACGAAATCTCTGGAAGAAAGAAGAGATTTGATAGTTTCTCTGCGTTCCTTATGCAATACGCCACCGCCTTTCAAAAAACATTTCTGATAATACTCACACATAACTATTCTACAACATATATGTTAAGTTGTCAACTTAATGTGTGAATTTATATGTGAATTTTCACACTTATTTATTATTTTTTATTAAGCTTTGATATGTAACACCTTTGACTTTGGCGACGAGCTTGGAATAAACGAACCGCCCTACATTTTCGGTTTTGTATACAGATACTATAAAAAGTCAAATCTTGTCTATATTTTCACTTCTTTTGACTTGCAAAGAAAACATTTTGTATGTTATTATATAATCATAGAACAGTGTTTGCAAAATTAATAATGCTAAAAAGCAGAATGGAGAACATTATGAAACTGAAACGTACATTATCAGCACTTCTCGCATTCGTAATGCTTGTCGGAAGTGCAATGGTGTCAGCACCGGCATTTGCTGACACTCCCCTTCCCTTCGAAGACGTTAAGGCTGACGCATGGTACTATGATGCAGTAGCAGACGTTTACGAGGTTGGTCTTATGAAGGGTAAGACAGACACAAAATTCGACCCTACAGCTCCCATGTCAAGAGCTGAGTTCGTAACCGTTCTTTCACGTCTTGCTGCAATAAATGCGGCAAACTACGGCTACGGTGACAGCCTTGACTTTACCGACACAGATCCTGATGCATGGTATGCCGATGCGGCAGGCTGGGCTGTTGAAACGGGGCTTTCCACAGGTACGTCCGCTTCGACATTCTCCCCCACACGTGAGATCACCCGTCAGGAGATGGCTGTTCTCATCGTCAGATTCGTTAAATATCTTGGCGAGAGCGTTCCCGACAACTCAAAGGTTGACAAGTTCACAGACGCCGCAAAGATCGCTGATTGGGCGAAGACCGATATCGAAACCATGAGAAAATACGGCTTCATTCAGGGTGACCAGAACGGTAACTTCAATCCCGAGGGTAAGGCAGACCGTGCATCCGTTGCGACTATTGCAATGAGACTCCTTCCCTACGTTACCACAACGAGCGTTGTTGAAAACGGCAAGTCCGACTACGTTATCGTATCTGACAGCACTTCGATCGATGCAGCTGAACGTTTACAGTATCAGATCGAGTACACCACAGGTGCAAGGCTCGAAATCGTTAATTCTTCCTCAGCAAAGAAAACAATCGTACTGAAGACTGCTGCTGACGAAAAATTGGGATCAGACGGCTACGAGATAAGGACAAACGGTGAGACCGTTACCATCACGGGTAATACTCCCGAAGGCGTTTACAAGGGTGCGGTACGCTTCGCACTTCGATCACATTTCGACAGCGACGTGAAATTCACGGGTGCGGCTGCTGAAAGACACGAATACTCTCCTCCCGTTGAAAAGCTTACCATCAACGGCAACGATATTTCAAAGTATACGGTCTACTACCCTGCTGATGCTTCAAAGAACAGTCTAACAGCGGTAGACGATCTCATAAAGTATATTGAAATGGCAACAGGCGTTAAGCTTTCCGCATCCACAGACAAGCCCGGTGCGTATGGAATCATCGTTGACGAAACAACTGTAGTAATCGACGGAAGTGTCAACAAGAGTATAGACAACTTCACTGTCAAATCCGAGGGCAACAGCATCCGCCTGATCGGTTCTGCTGACCGTGGTGCCGCTTACGCCGTTTACGATTTTCTTGAAGAGTGCGTGGGTGTTCTGTTCCTCAGCAAGAACCAGGATTACGTAAAGCCCGCGAAAAGTATCGACGTAACGGACGTTAATTACACCGAATCCCCCGTATTAGCGATTCGCGATAACTATAACTCCGCGGCTGTACCTGCGCTCAAATTCAGAGATGTTTCCTGGACGATGGCAAACGGAATCCATTCTTTCGCAGCTCTCGCTCCCGATTTTTGTAAACAGTACGAGTCTCAGCCCTGTCTCCTTAATGAAGCTGTTTATGAGCAGGTAATGGAAAACGTTATTAAGAAGATCGAAGCAAAGCCGAATGCTCAGATGGTATCTGTTTCCGCAAACGACGTTGCAAGCTGGTGTGACTGCGAAAAGTGTGCCCCCGTGATTGCTGAAGTCGGTGCTACCGAATATCTCATTCGTTTTGTAAACAGAGTGGCTGATGATCTGAAGAACCGTGGCTACACTGACTTACTCGTTCATACCTTTGCTTACGACCAAACTCTCAGCGCTCCCACCACATCTCCCAGAGACAATGTAATCGTTCAGTTTGCTCCCATTGAAGCGTGTGTCGGTCACCCCATGAACAACAAATGCAACTACGTACAGCTTACAAACTACACGGGTAAATATCTCGAAGATTGGGGTAAGCTTGACTGCAATATGTATCTGTGGACTTACCACTGTAATTACGGAGCTCCCATTCCCATGACGGACATAAGCTACAATACCATGGGTAACAATGCTAAAATGTACGTAGAATGCGGAGTTGTCGGCTGGCAGGCAGTTCCCACCGATGACAAAGAAGAGATCATCGGCGACTTCAGCGTTCTGAGAAATTACCTTATCGCGAAATTCATGTGGGATCCCTTTATCACTGAGGAAGAATACAACGTACTCGTTTCCGAATTCATGGAAGGCTATTTCGGCAAGGGTTGGGAGATGATCTACGAAGTATTCAATACAGTAAATGAATGTGACACCGGCTGTCACTCGATTTTCGAAACCGTTAATTCCAGAAGAGTGTACTTCCAGAACAAGATGGATACTCCTTACCTCGTTAGCCTCTTTGACGAAGCTGAGCTTCATGCAGAAAGCTACACTGTTTGGACAAATATCGACCGAAATCAGATCTCCATGAATATTATGGAAGCTCTCGTCAAATTTGATAAGCTGTACAGAAGTGATGATGAGGATGAGTATATGCAGTCTCAGCTCATCGGAAAGTTCATTCAGGATAAACTGCTTACTTACCGTGTAGAATACGGTTCCGGAATGTTCCCAAACATGGAGATCGGTGAGTTTGATTTTAACCCCGGACTTTGGAGACAGTATCTTGACCCGCCGTATTTTAAGGGCAAGATCGAAGATCTAACGGTCGAGTACCCGGAAAAGCCCATCTACATCATGCCATTGGCAAAATAATCATAAGATAAAATACAGAAAAGCGACAAGAGAAAAACTCTTGCCGTTTTTCTCTTGCCGTCATTTCTGAAAATTCCCCCGCCTATCTCTTGAAAATTGAAGCAAAAAGTTATATAATAAAGCTTAGTTAATAAAAAAGCGAGGATCTACCCTATGAAATGGACAGAAAAATATAAGCTTGGTGCGGCAGAGACAGACGTAAATTCCATCGCATCCCCCTCCGCAATTTTAAGATATATGCAGGATTCGTCAAACTCTCAGATGCTTGCTCTGAAGCCTACCTATGAAGAGCTTTTGGAGCAGGGACTCTCTTTCGTTCTCAGTAAGATCACAGTGAGTATGTACGGCACCCTGAAGGCTCACGACAGCTTTGAAGGTGAAACATGGGCGTGTCCCTCCAAGGGAGTTACCTTCAACCGCTGCTACCGCATTAAGAAGGATGACATTATCGTCGCGGAGGCATCCTCCGTTTGGGCGCTTCTTAATATAAATGAACGGAAGCTGTGCCGTGTTACCGACGTGGAGCTTAATTACGGTGAGGACGAGCCCCTTGAGCTTGACACACCCACAAGATTCCGCATTCCTCCCGAGGTAAATCTCACTCTCGTGGGTGAGCGAATCGTGGAATACGCCGACTGTGACCTTAACGGACATATGAACAACACCCGTTATCCCGATATTCTTTGCAGCTATATCACCTCCATGAAGGGCGTGCGCCCTGCGAAGATGAGCATCAATTTCGTCAGCGAAGCGCCTCTTGGTTGCAGTATCAAGATATACTCAGGGTTCTACGATGACGCATATTACGTCAGAACAGTACGTGACGACGGCAAAGTAAATGCGGAAGCAGAGATCATCTTAGAGGAAGTAAGGTAATGAAAAACACCACTCTTTGTTACATAGAAAAAGACGGCTGCTACCTCATGCTCCACAGAATAAAGAAGGAGCATGACGTAAACCGCGATAAGTGGATCGGAATCGGCGGTCATGCAGAATTCGGCGAGTCTCCGGAGGAGTGTATCTCACGGGAAATTCGAGAGGAAACGGGACTCCTGCCGCTGAAGCTGAGTTACCGCGGGATCGTCACCTTCGTATACGGTGATGAAGGCGAATATA
The DNA here is from genome assembly GCA_017531765.1 of Clostridia bacterium. Taxonomy (GTDB): domain Bacteria; phylum Bacillota; class Clostridia; order Oscillospirales; family CAG-272; genus RUG11130. The sequence goes on along the minus strand of JAFXKJ010000087.1, from coordinate 36,664 downwards.
TGCACCTTTTCACCTGCGACAAGTTCATGGGAAGCCTCACCGATTGCGACGAAGGTGTGCTCGAGTGGGTACCGAAGGAAAAATTCGGAGAGATCGATATGTGGGAGGGGGATTACATTTTCCTCGACCTTATTGAAGACAAAACACGTCCTTTCTTCTCGCTGAAGCTTGAATATGCGGACGGAGCGCGGCTCTCAAGAGCAGTCCTTGACCGCAACGAAATAAAGCTTCCCTATAAATCAAAGCTGAGCAAAGCTCCCGAAGTGCAAAAAAAGGCAGAAACAAAAAAAGATAGCACTCCACCCGACACCAAAGCGAAAAAGCTTGATATTTACACTGACGGCTCCTGCAGAAAGAATCCCGGTCCGGGTGGTTGGGGTGCGGTACTTGTTTACGACGGACGGGAGATGGAAATTTCCGGCGGTGAAGCCGATACCACAAACAACCGCATGGAGCTTACGGCAGTTATCGAAGCTCTCGGCAAGCTGAAAGCGCCTTGTGAGGTAACCCTCACCACCGATTCAAAATACGTATGCGACGGTATTACGAAGGGCTGGGCGGCAGGTTGGCGTAAAAAAGGCTGGAAGAAGGGCGACGGCTCCCCCGCACTGAATCCCGATCTTTGGGAGAAGCTTTTGAAGCTGTGCGAGGTACACACAGTAAAATTTGTTTGGGTAAAGGGCCACGCGGGACATCCGTACAACGAAAGATGTGACGAGATGGCGCAGGCGCAGTCTGGTAAGTATTTATGATAAGCGTTAATTATTTTCTGATATGGATAGGTATCCTATCGCTGCTTGCGGTGATTTTCACTGTAAGCGATAAGGTAAAGGCAAAAAAAGGAGCCTGGAGAATCCCCGAAGCGACACTAATTACCGTTTCCCTTTTGGGCGGCTCGGTCATGATGTATTGCACCATGCGGTTTATCCGCCACAAGACCCGTCACGCGAAGTTTATGGTGGGAATCCCCGTGATCATTGTTTTGCAAATTGCAGCGGTTGCCGCGGCGATGTATTACGGATATTTGGTATTATAAAAAATTCGGCAAGCTTACTTTTGTGAGCTTGCCATTTTTGTTATAGTGAATTTATAACTCTGTACATATCCTCAAGGATGACCTTCGGGTCAAGCTTGTTCATGTACACCGTTTTATGTCTCGATCTGTCAAATGCATAGTGTCTGTCGTCTGCAAATATCGGCGCGGGAATAACGCTGAAATCGAACGCTTCGGGGAGCGTCAGCACCGCAGGCGCCGCCATGTCCCAGATAACGTGAACGTACACCGGCTCTGTTTCGGGATCGTGCATTTCAAAGGGAAGCTCGTCGCGGAAGAATCTTACCGCGGGACTGTCACCTATAAAGTTCGCCTCAAAATCGGTCTGTGAAATAAAAAGCGCCTTAGTGCCGTTGCCGGGAGCGCCGTTTGCGGGAAGCTGAATGAGATTGACTCCGCTGTTTATGAGTATCTGCCCCGCGGTATAGTCTCCCCAAAGGTTACATTCGTCAATGGTATCCTCCCACTCAAAGCAGTTGCCGCCAAGCCAGATAACGCAGATCTTATCCTTGATGGTAGGATCAAGCATGATGGCTGAGGTCACGTTGGTGATAGCACCCGTTGCAAGAATATATACCGTCTCCCCTGCTTCATGGACGTGCTTTATTATTGCTCTTGACGCATCGGTGTCAACGGGACGAAGAAGGGGCCAGTCCTCGGAGATCCTCGTTGTAGCACCGCGGTAAACCGGACAGACTCCTACCTTACCGCACTTCTCCATTACTCTGAAAAACTCAAGATAGCACTCCTCCATGCCACGGGCAAGATCACCGTCCTTTCCGCAGTGGAAGTGCTCTGCTGTCATGGCAAGAACCTCAAATACGTCGCTTCTGCCCAGAACGTAAGCTATCGCATACTGGTCGTCGATCTCGTTATGAGTGTCGCAGTCAAGAATTACCTTTTTCCTTCGGGGTGACTTGATGTCTTCAAGTATTTCGTAAATATTCACGGTACATATCTCCTTTGGTTTTATAAAAAGATTTTGCTTTTTCCTTTACTGATTACTTTATAACACACTGATAACGTATTGTCAATGTTTTTTGCAGAAAATATCCTCTCGTCCCGCAATTCGTCAATTCTTTATTTAATTCACCTTAAAACTTATAAAAACCCCTTTTCAAGCTTTATTTTTTATGATATAATGATATTTGTATTATTGTAAGTAAATAAACTACCATGAAAAGAGGCAGACTGAATTGATAAGAGAAGACCTCAGAAATGTTGCCATCATTGCTCACGTTGACCACGGTAAAACTACCCTCGTTGACGAAATGCTGAAGCAGTGTGGCGAATATCACGAAAATCAAACAGTACGCGAGCGCGTTATGGACTCAGGTGACCTTGAACGCGAGCGCGGAATCACTATTCTTGCGAAAAACACCTCCGTTATGAGAGACGGAATTAAGATCAACATCGTCGATACCCCGGGACACGCAGACTTCGGCGGCGAGGTTGAGCGTATACTTAAAATGGTAAACGGCGTTCTCCTTCTCGTTGACGCGGCTGAGGGCCCCATGCCTCAGACGAGATTCGTTCTCGGCCGTGCAATGGAGCTTGGCCACAAGATCATCGTCGTTATCAACAAGATAGACAAGCCCGATGCACGTCTTGAAGAGGTTGAAGAGGAAGTTCTTGAGCTTCTTCTCGATCTCGGTGCCAACGACGAACAGCTTGATTCTCCCATGATTTTCTGTTCGGGCAGAGCAGGTACTGCTTCCCTTTCCCCCTATGAAAAGGGTGAAAATCTCGGAACTCTCTTCGACACGATCATCGAATATATGCCCGCCCCCGAGGGTGAAGAAAACGAGCCGCTTCAGCTTCTCGTTTCCTCCATCGACTACAACGATTACGTAGGCCGTATCGGTATCGGACGTATTGAAAGAGGCCGTGCCAAAGTCGGAGAAGATGCGCTTATCGTGAACTACCACACTCCCGATGCTCAGCCTAAGAGAACAAAGCTGGTTACCCTTTACGAGTTTGACGGACTGTCACGCAAGGAAGTAACCGAAGCGAAGGTTGGTGACATCGTTTGCTTCTCGGGAGCTTCCGACATTACCATCGGTGACACCATCACCTCTCCCCTTGATCCCACACCTCTTGAGTTCGTCAAGGTGAGCGAGCCGACCATGGAAATGACCTTCTCGGTAAACGACAGTCCCTTCGCAGGACGGGAAGGAAAATTCGTTACCACCCGTCAGATACGCGAAAGACTTTATAAGGAAACTCTCAAGGACGTTTCCCTCAGAGTTACCGACGGTGACACTACGGATTCCTTCAACGTAGCGGGTCGCGGTGAGATGCACCTTTCCATTCTTATTGAAACCATGCGCCGCGAGGGATATGAGCTTTGCTGTTCAACTCCCCGTGTGCTTTACCGTGAGATCGACGGCGTAAAATGCGAGCCTATGGAAAAGGTTTCCATCGATGTGCCCCAGGAATATATGGGCTCCGTGGTTGAAAAGCTCAGCGCGCGCCGCGGCGAGCTCCTTGAAATGAATCTTTCCGGAAGCAGAATGAAGATCGAATACATGATCCCCGCAAGATGCCTTTTCGGATACAGAAACGAGTTTCTCACCGACACAAGGGGTGAGGGAATCATAAACTCACTGTTTGCTGGATATGAGCCTTACAAGGGCGAGGTCACGACCCGCTTTACCGGCTCTCTCATCGCCTCTGAGGCAGGTGAGTCCACCTCCTACGGACTTTACAACAGCCAGGACCGCGGTGTAATGTTCATCGGTGTTCAAACTCCCGTGTATGAGGGCATGATCGTCGGCGAGTGCCCGAAGCAGGAGGATATTGCACTGAACGTATGTAAGAAAAAGCATCTGACATCTATCAGAAGTACAGGTGCAGACGAGGCACTCCGCCTTGTACCCCCGAAGATCTTCTCCCTTGAGCAAGCCATCGAGTTTATCTCGGAGGACGAGCTCATTGAGGTAACTCCCAAAACAATTCGCCTCAGAAAGAAGATACTTAACACTGAGCTGAGACTAAAGGAAGTCTCCAAAAGAAAAAAAGCTAATCTTTAATATATGATCGGAAGGTAAAAATCATGCTTGACTTAAAGTTTATAAGAGAAAATCCCGAGCTTGTTAAGGAAAATATCAGAAAGAAGTTTCAGGACAAGAAGCTCCCCCTCGTTGACGAGCTTATCGCACTTGACGAGGAGAACAGAGCTACCATGAAGGCTGCTGACGAAATGAGAGCTAACCGCAATAAGATCTCCAAGATGATCGGTGCGCTCATGGGTCAGGGCAAGAGAGAGGAAGCAGAGGAAGCTAAGCGCCAGGTCAGCGAACAGTCCGCACGTCTTGCCGAGGCTGAGGCGAAGGAAGCAAAGCTTGCTGAAAGAATCCGCGAGATCCAGATGACCATCCCCAACATTATCGACCCCTCTGTTCCCATCGGTCGTGACGACAGTGAGAACGTAGAGGTTACAAAGTACGGCGAGCCTGCTGTTCCCGACTTTGATATTCCCTACCACACCGAGATCATGGAAGGCTTCAACGGAATCGACCTTGACGGCGCAAGACGCGTTGCGGGTAACGGCTTCTACTATCTTGAGGGTGACATCGCACGTCTCCACTCCGCCGTCATCTCCTATGCAAGAGATTTCATGATCGATCGCGGCTTTACCTACTGTGTTCCTCCCTACATGATCCGCAGCAGCGTTGTTACAGGCGTTATGAGCTTTGCTGAAATGGACGCTATGATGTACAAGATCGAGGGCGAGGATCTCTACCTCATCGGTACGAGCGAGCACTCCATGATCGGTAAGTTCATCGATCAGATCCTCCCCGAAGAGAAGCTTCCCTACACCTACACATCCTACTCCCCCTGCTTCCGTAAGGAAAAGGGAGCACACGGTATCGAAGAGCGCGGTGTATACAGAATCCACCAGTTTGAGAAGCAGGAAATGATCGTTGTATGTAAGCCTGAGGAAAGTCCCGTATGGTTCGACAAGCTCTGGCAGAACACAGTTGATCTCTTCCGTTCCCTTGACATTCCCGTAAGAACACTTGAGTGCTGCTCAGGTGACCTTGCTGACCTTAAGGTAAAATCCTTCGACGTTGAGGCATGGTCTCCCAGACAGAAGAAGTATTTCGAGGTTGGCTCCTGCTCCAATCTCGGTGATGCTCAGGCAAGACGTCTCAAGATCCGTGTAAACGGTGAGGACGGTAAGAAGTACTTTGCTCACACCCTCAACAACACCGTTGTTGCTCCTCCCAGAATGCTCATCGCATTCCTTGAGAACAACCTTAACGCTGATATGAGCGTTAATATTCCCGTAGCTCTCCGTCCCTACATGGGCGGCAAGGAGAAGATCTCTCCCGTTAGAAAGTAAGAAAGTAAGAAAGTAATAACGAAAAACGCCGAAAAATTCGGCGTTTTTCTGTTTTGGCGTATTTAGATGTGAACCCTGTAACCCTTGTTACCTTCAATCTTCAAATACGCCTTTATAATACTGCGACAATATTTCCTTTGACTCTTCGCTGACTTTAATTATACATGAAAGATAAACCATATCGCCTTTTTCGGGCTCTTCACCGTCCGATGTGTCGAAAAATTCTATTTCCACACGCATAAAATCGTCACCAAGCTCAAATTTGCCGCTGTCTCGACAGCTCAGAACAAACTCAGTCCGATCTTCATCAAAGAAAGAGGTATCTGTTCCGCAGTACACGTAATTGCCGTTTTCATATACCAACAGCTCGGCATACTGAAGGTGCGAGTTTTCGTAATTTTCAAGTGCAGACTCTATTTCCTTAAAGATCTCGTCGGCGTTTATCTTGGCATACTTCAGTATCATATCCGCAGTCTCGGGGAAAAGCTCCGCACTGACGGGAACGCTGAGATATATGTCCGCCGTCTGATAGTAGAAGTACGCAAATGCGGGGCCGTAGCTCATATTGAATTCCACCCACTTGTCCAAGTCTACCTCTTCAAGCTCGCTCTTGAACACCTCAAAGATTTCCTCAGCTTGGTCATTGCTGATCTCAAACGCCCCACTGTCCATGGTCAGTGTTCCTCTGTGAGGTGTGGGAAGCGTTGTCCATGCTTCACTGTAACCGGACATTTCACCAAGAGACTCTCTGACTGTCGCCATATCCTCGCTGTAGAACCTGATATTACGGTATTTTGTAATTCCGCTTTTGGTCACGATCCTAAACGTGTATATGCTTGCGTACTCTGCTTTATCCGAGTAAGCTCCGTTATGAGAGTAGCTGTACCAATCATCGATACCGCCGTAGGTCTCATAGTATTCAAAGGTTTCATCAAGGCACTTAGCCACCGTCTTTATGGCTTCCTCGTCTGTGATCTTCAGCTTAGAGGTCTCCGACTCCACATATGTTCTGAAATCCATACCCATGCCCGCATACCCGTATGTGTTACCCGCAAGCTGAACATATTTGATCTCAGACGCATCGGGACGGAAGGACCCCTCAAGGGCGGTAATACCGTACATTGTGCCGAAAAGAAGCACGTCAAGAAGAAGCACGATAAAGAAGCCGGGGATCGCCCGAAGAAGATTCTTCCACTTCTTCGTGGTCAAAATCTCGTAGATAAAGTACGTTAGCGCTGAAAGTATAACAAGAGCTCCCACAAGGAACACCTTGCTTATAGGATCGTTATCAAGTCCGAAGATAATGTAGCAGAACGGTACGCTCACCGCAAAAGCGAGGACCGTGCGGTATACCGCCTGCATACGCTTACTCGGTGCCGATCTTTGCGCGCTTTCGCTCTTTCTGCGGCAGAACAGAAATGCTCCGAGTGCAAAGTAAGCAAGGGCAAGGACTAAAGTGTATATCTGTGACACACCGTCAAACAGGCAAGACTCAACGTAATAGACGTCCTCAAGCTGGGTTATCATTCCCGTTAAAATGTTCAGCTTCGGCGAGAGAAAGAAGCTCACGTGGTCAGCGGGAATAATGGGAAGCTTTGATGTAACCGCGCTCGTTACCATTGCCATAACGAATCTCGGGAAAACCATGATCAGCGAAGTTACGACAAGATTTGAAAATACCGTTCCCGTAATACTTTTTCCGATCACGATACACGCCGCGATAAGGAGTGACAGTGCAAAGCATCCTGCCATATAAGGGAAATATGTTCCCGCTTCAACACTTATAACCTTAGGAAAGAGTGCCGCTGTGAAACGGGAAAGTCCGCTTGTTACAACGGTAATACCGAATATCCAACTTACCAGCGCCGCAATATTGCTGACGTAAAGGGAAAGCCTTGTGTGAGGTAATGAGTGGTAATAGTCGGATGCGCTTCTCTTGTTTAAGAATGAGAACAGACTCCACGCAAACACGGGTGCGCCTACCACCGCCACAAGAAAGAGGAGTATGTGAAGCTCCGAGCCACTCATCACCTGAGGGGTGTAATTCGAACCGAAGGCTTCCCCTCCGTACATTCGCTTTGTCATTAAGTAGTCTATCTCAAACCCCAAAGGAACGAGAAGTGCTTCAAGGGCGAGAATAACGGAAAGAATAATTCCAGGGAGTCTGATTCGCTTGACAGCTTCAACGTAAAGACCGAGACTGAAAAACTCTTTTTTCTTTTTATTTGCTGTATTTACCTTTGTTTCACTTGTCATAGTTTCATCTCCTTTCAGTTCAGGTCAAAGGAATAGCCCAGAGCTTCCATTTCGTAGGTGAACACTTCCTCAAGAGTCAACGGAAGCACATCAAGGATAAGGGGACTCAGTTCATTCAAAGCAGCGCATACGTAATCCCGTTCACCCTTCACTATCATGTTGGTAACACTTCCGTGTTTTGTAAAATGAATTATCTTCATGCCACTAAGCGACTCAAACTTTTCCCTGCCGTAATCCTCACCAAAGGCGATCTGTATCTTGAACTGTGCTGTTTTCAAGTTCTGTATATCGCTCTGCAGTACAAGACCTCCCTTATGAAGGAGAGCGAGCTGATCGCAGGTATCCTCAAGCTCACGGAGGGAGTGGGAGGTAATTACCGCAGTCGCGCCACGGTCAAGCACGTCCTGACATATAATGGACTTTACGTAATTACGCATGATTGGGTCAAGGCCGTCAAAGGTCTCGTCAAAAAAGATATAATCAGGGCAGGTTGAAAGTGCGAGTATGGTCGCCGCCTGACGCTTCATACCTTTTGAGAAGGTTGAGATCGATTTTTTAACATTCAGTCCGAAATCAGTGGCAAGGCGCAAAAACCTGTCTCTGTCGAAGAAATTAAAGCTGTGGCGGTAAAGCTCCGCCATGGTGTTCATTGATGCACCCGGGAGGAAAAAGAGCTCGTCGGGAACATAAGCAATGCGGCGCTTCACCGATGGATTTTCCCACACGTCTTCACCGTCAAGAGTAACGCTTCCGCCGTCAGCCTTGTAAACTCCCGTGATAAGTCTCAAAAAGGTGGACTTACCCGCGCCGTTTGACCCAACCATTCCGTATATACATCCGTCACCAATGGTGCATGAAATACTGTCAAGTGCTGTGAAAGTGTCAAACTTTTTCGTCAAATTTTCCGCAATTATCATTTGTCATCATCCTTTCTTTCAAAATTACCGTATGCTTCTTCAATCTTCTTTATTACCGCCTCCATAGGAATTCCCGCAAGTGCAAGCTCTGACGCAAGAGTTGAAACCTCAAAGAGAAGCTCACTCTTACCCGCACTCAGCTTTTCTTTGGCATCGGAGCACACAAAATACCCCCTCCCCGGAACCGATTTTATAATTCCGCGGGAGCTGAGATCGGAGTATGCCTTAAGAATGGTTACGGGATTTACGGAAAGCTCCACCGAGACACTTCTGACGGAGGGTATCTGATCTCCCGCAGAGATCGCCCCCGTCAAAATAAACTTCTCCGTTTGTTCGATAAGCTGCTCGTAAATAGGTGTTCTGGACATAGGGTCGATCTGAAACATCCATCCGCCTCCTTTTGCTTTTTTGTAATATTACATTCGTACGATCGTATTATAGGTGTTATACTTCATATATAACACCTATAATATATCACACAAAAACGCCTCTGTCAACGGCTTTTAGATATTTTTTTCATTTTTTTCGAAATTTTATTGACAAGCAATGCAGATTATGATATCATTATGATGTCACATAAATATCTTTGTAATACAAGGAGCTTCAGAACATGAAAAACAACAAACAAAGCAACAAACAAATTCCAAGAAACCACAAAGAAAACGGCATCAGCGAGAAAATTCTGAAAACTAAGCGCAGAGGTATGCTCGCTCTGATACTTACCACGTTTTTTTATCTTTTAGGCTTTGCCGCAATAATTCTGGGCGGACTTAACATGGATCACGAAATTCATGCCGTCCCTCACGGCGTAGACGTGGCAATAGTTGTCGCAGGTATAGTTTGGGTCTGCGTGGGCTGGCTTCCCTATCTTGGTCTTAAGATACTGAAGCCTCAGGAAGCACTGGTCCTCACCCTTTTCGGAAAATACGTGGGTACTCTCAAAAACGACGGCTTCTATTACGTAAACCCCTTCTGTACCGCTGTAAATCCCGCGGCAAAAACGAGGCTCGGTCAAAGCGGTGACGTTGACGGCGGCGCACAGAAATCCCACATTTTACTGTCTGCGAATCCCAAGATGTCCGAGACAGTTGACAAAAAGATCTCTCTTAAGATCATGACTCTCAGCAACAGCCGTCAGAAGATCAACGACTGCCTCGGCAACCCCATTGAGATCGGTATTGCCGTAACGTGGCGTGTAGTTGATACTGCAAAGGCGGTATTCAACGTAGATAACTATAAAGAGTACCTCTCCCTCCAGTGCGACAGCGCGCTGCGAAACATTGTACGCATCTACCCCTATGACGTGGCGCCTAACGTTGACACAACGGGTGACGGAATCGCGGATGAAGGAAGCCTTCGCGGTTCAAGCGAGATCGTAGCTGAAAGAATCAGAAACGAGATCCAATCCAAGGTGACAGATGCGGGTCTTGAGATCGTGGAAGCTCGCATCACTTACCTCGCGTACGCACCCGAGATCGCCGCTGTAATGCTTCAGCGCCAGCAGGCATCCGCAATCATCGACGCCCGTAAGATGATCGTTGACGGCGCTGTGGGAATGGTTGAAATGGCTCTCGAGAGACTGAACGAAAAGAGCATCGTTGACCTTGACGAGGAACGCAAGGCGGCTATGGTATCAAATCTTCTCGTTGTACTCTGCGGAAATCACGACGCCCAGCCCGTTGTAAACTCGGGAACACTTTACTGATATGGCAGAGAAGAAGCAAATACCCCTGAGACTTTCCGCAAAGCTTTACGACGCTATCGCCGCATGGGCTGAGGACGATTTCAGAAGCGTCAACGGGCAGATAGAATATCTGCTGACGGAATGTGTCAGACAAAGAAAAAAGAACGGCCGTCCCGTTCCCCATGAGCTTGACGTACCGCCCGAATTTAATATAGAATAAACACTCATACGTAAAAAACACGTCGGAAAATTCCAACGTGTTTTTTGATTATTAAAGCAGAATAATACCCGCGTCAGAGCAGATCTTCTTTGTTTCATCATCCCAAACGGATGCCTGAACCTCACCGATGTGAGCTGTCTGCATCATGAGCATACAGATTCTCGACTGACCGATACCGCCGCCCATTGTAAGGGGAAGTTTACCTTCAAGGAGAAGTCTGTGGAACTCCATCTCCCGTCTTTCGGGACAGCCTGCAAGTTCAAGCTGTCTCGCAAGAGACTCCTCGTCAACTCTGATACCCATGGAGGATATCTCAAAGGATCTGCCGAGAACCTCGTTCCACACCATAATGTCACCGTTAAGCTCCCAGTCATCGTAGTCGGGAGCGCGGTTGTCGTGAGGCTTGCCTGACTTCAGCTTTCCGCCGATCTTCATGATGAATGTGGTGCCGTGCTCGCGAACATACGCATCCTCTCTTTCGTGACCCGTCATGTCGGGGTACATATCCTCAAGCTCCTGAGACGTAACGAAAGACACTTCCCTGTCGATCTTGCAGTTAAGTGTGGGGAACTCGTCGATCACCGCTTCGTTTGTGTCGCAAAGGGCTCCCACGATACGGTTTACCGTGTCCTCAAGATAGTCACGGCATCTCTGATCACGGGAGATTACCTTTTCCCAGTCCCACTGGTCAACGTAGACGGAGTGGATGTTGTCAAGCTCCTCGTCGCGGCGAACGGCGTTCATGTCAGTATAAAGTCCAACACCGATTGGGAATCCGTACCGCGCAAGCGCAAGTCTCTTCCATTTAGCAAGAGAATGGACGATCTGCGCGTTTGCCCCAACAGAGGGAATGTCAAATTCAACGGGTCTCTCAACGCCGCTGAGGTTGTCATTTAATCCCGACGCTTCAAGGACGAAAAGGGGCGCGGAAACACGTCTCAGAGCAAGAGCGCCTCTGAGATTACGGCTGAACGTTCTTTTTATAAAATCAATGGCGCACTGAGTATCGTAAATGCTCAGACGCGGCTTATATCCTTCGGGGATAATAGTTTTCTTTTCACTCATGGAAATTACCTCGCAAATACAACGTGCAAAATACACATAGAGTATTTTACCATAATATCCCGTAAATGTCTATATAAAAAGCAAAAAACCTCACGAAAATTTCGCAAGGTTTAAGTATCGAAAGCAATATACAAGAAAAAATGCTCTAAGGCGTATCAGACAAAAATCAATTTATGTCAAAAAATAAAGAACATTCTCAAAAAGGGGAACAGCATGAGAATCAACGACCAAATAAAGGAACCTGCAGTTACCACTGTACCTGTCTCCTTTCCGTTCACTTTCTGAATTTATTATACACCTCGTTCAACTGATTGTCAAGACAAAACCTCCCGAAATTCGGGAGGTTTTGAAAAGTATGAAATTACTTTCTGTCGAATGCGATCATGTCGTCTTCTACCATACCGGTGAGACCAAGACCTTCAGCGTCAAGAAGAAGTGTGTCTTCATCTTCAAACTCAAATGCGAGGCCGTCGCCTTCAACTACGATCTCGTCATCCACGATCTCGTACTCAGACTCGACATCATAAGAGAGATTTTCAAAGCCGCACAGTTCAACGAATTTTTCACCGAAATTATCTGCATCAGTATCAAGTGCAGCATAGAGATCATCAACATCGATACCGTTAGCATCAGCATATTCCTCAAGTCCGTTCTCAAGACCCTCAATAAGTACGTCAATCATATCACCGATATCCATGGTAATATTAAGATCGCCGTTCTTCTTGAAGTTCATGTCGACAATATAGTACATCTTGTCAAACTCGAAGTAATCAAGAGCGCCTACATCATCAAAACCGGAAACTGCAATTGCAAGCTCCATTGCCTCGGTAACGTCGATCTTAGCTCTCCACTTACCAACGATAAGGTCTGCGGGATCGTCAGAGTCGGAGGGCTCATCCTCTTCAGGATCAGTTTCCTTCTTGGTGTCTTCATCTTCGTCCTTAGTATCTTCCTCGTCCTTCTTATCGTCTTCGTCATCCTTAGTATCTTCGTCGTTCTCCTTATCGTCTTCGTCGTTGTCGTCTGTCTGCTCGGTCTTTTCTTCCTTGTCCTTCTTGTCGTCCTTATCATCCTCAACGGAACTGCAAGCCGCAAGTGTGAAGATCATAACGAGAGAAAGAAGAAGTGCAATAAGCATCTTAATGTTTCTCATGTCTGAAAAACTCCTTTCTTAAAGTTACCTACATTGTACTACTTTTTATACAGTTTGTCAATAGTAATTTCTTCAGTCAAATGAATAAATTTGGTCTGTCGGTCAAATAATGCTTTGGAAATGTCCCACCACAATCATGGAGGTAAAAATGGAACTGAAAAACAGTAAAACAAAAGAAAATCTGATGCGGGCATTCGCGGGGGAAAGTCAGGCGAGAAACCGATACACCTTCGCCGCCGCACAAGCAAGGCAGGAAAACCTATACGTTATCGAATGTATTTTCAATTACACCGCGGGGCAGGAAAAGGAGCACGCTGAGGTGTTTTACAATTTCCTTTCCTCCGAAGCCGGAGAAACGATCGCACTTGACGGCACATACCCCGTTGACATCGCGAAAAACACCGCAGGACTTCTCAGAATGGCTCAGCACAACGAATACGAAGAGCACGACGACGTATATAAGGCATTTGCCGAAGTGGCTGACAGCGAAGGCTTTTCCCGGATCGCCGCCGCTTTCCGCATGATAGCCGAGGTAGAAAAGGCACACGGCGACCGATTTGCAAGATTTGCCGATATGCTTGAGAGAGGACAGCTGTTCGTTTCCGACTCCAAGGTAAAATGGGTGTGCCTCAACTGCGGACACATCCACGAGGGAACGGAAGCGCCGCTGAAATGTCCCGTTTGCTCCCACGACAGAGGATATTTCATAAGGCTTGAGCTGTCCCCCTTTGAGGGGAAGATGAGCTGAGAATGTCATTCACGAATTACCGACCGCGGTAAAGCTACGCCATTAGCCAAGTGACCATACTTCTCAGCTCGCAATTTACACTCAGAAAAAGGGTCTGTCTCACCAAGAAATGCAGACATTGCGGTGCGACAGACCCTTTTTTTGTTTTACACAAACGTCGTTTTTTGAACCGATAACACAAGCCACCCTGCTTTTTTATGAAAAAAACGCATTTTTTTGAAAAAAACAAAAAAATTAATTCATATGTCACAATTCGCCCCCTCTGATTCGTTATTATATATAGAGCCGGTTCAAATAAAGAAAAACGGAGGTGAGACGTTGAAGTGTCAAATGAGCGATGCCGAAAAGGCAGAGCTTCTTTATTCCCTGTATGAGCAGGAAATGTACCGCGTATGCTTTAAGATCCTTAACGACTGCTATGCCGCTGAGGATGCAGTAAGCGAAAGCTTCTTGAAGCTTCTGAAAAAGCGCGACAGTATAACTGACCCATACACAGACTCGTGCAGACGGTTTGCCGTCAAAACGGCAAAAAACACCGCCATCGATATGTACAGAAGAAGCACTCGCGAACGGGAAATGTTTACAGAACTTTCAAGTATTACGGACAACGAGACCGCAAAAGGCTCCCGGGACGTAGAATACGAGCCTCTTTACATAAACGGGACACTTGACTGTCTAACGAAAAAGCTCCGCGATGTTGTGGAGTGTATCTACGTCAGAGGACTTACAGTACGTGAAGCGTCCGCAGTTCTGAAAATAAGCGAGGCTTGTGTCAGAAAGCGGCTTGAGAGAGTCAGACGCCAACTTGATAGTCTTAAACAAAAGTAACACCAAGAAAAACATGAAATATTACTATGAAAGGATACAATTATGGATAACAAGCATATTTTCTCAAAAGAGTACACAGAAAAGAAGAACGCGATCATTGATTCCATCAAAACTACAGAATCAGTTCCCGCTATGCGTAGGGCTATCCCGATAAAGGCACTTGTTGCAGCACTTGCCACTTGTGTAATACTTGCATCATCTGTGTTGGCCGCTAACGTAATCAGTAATGTCATCGCAGATGATAAGGATAACGTTACGAAAAAGACGGAGTATTCTCTTCATGCAGACTTTATCCCCGAGACTGTTGAAGAGATCATCGCCATTGAAGATCGTGCTGATGATTTTCTTGAAGGTCCCACAGGTCTTGAATACACCGTCGTTGACTTGGAAGGTGATGATTTCCTTCATATCGAAGATGCCACACCCGAATTCAAAGAATCGGTTGAATACGAAGTATTTACCGTAAACGGACATTATGCGCAGATCATATATTTCCCCAGAGAAAACGTTCCGGAAGATGTGGAGCAGTACAGAAACAAGCAGCTCATCATTCATTTTGAAGACAAGGATCATATGGTACAGGTTTGGGCAACGAATCTCGTTTCAATGGAAGACCTTCACAAGGTTGCCGAAGGACTTTCCTTAGAGGCTGTAGGGGACGGTTCTTTTGAGGTCAATACACACTGATTTTGCAGTACAGTTCTAATTTCCATACCCAACTAACAGGAGCCGC
Source organism: Clostridia bacterium (assembly GCA_017531765.1). Classification (GTDB taxonomy): domain Bacteria; phylum Bacillota; class Clostridia; order Oscillospirales; family CAG-272; genus RUG11130. The sequence continues at coordinate 21,658 of JAFXKJ010000087.1, read as the reverse complement.
ACGGCTCCTGTTAGTTTAATAAAAAAGCTACCTTTGGGATCCTCCAAAAGGTAGCTTTGTTTTTATCTTACTTATAAAGCGTGAGCTGATCTTCAACGATCTTCTTGATTTCGTCTACAGCGCCTTCCATCGCGATCTCGCCCTTCCATGACTTGTCGCGGAAGGAAACCTCAAACACGCCCTTCTCGCAGGTCTTGGGAGATACTACGACTCTTACGGGAATACCGAAGAGGTCAGCGTCGGCGAACATCGCGCCGGGGCGGATGTTTCTGTCGTCGTAGAGTACCTCAACGTCTGCAGCCTTAAGGTCCTCGTAAAGCTTCGCCGCCGCAGAGTTTACAGTCTCGTCGTCACTTCTCAGGTTACATACCTCAACCTGCCAGGGAGCGATGGACATGGGCCAAATGGGACCGAAATTATCGTGGCTTTCCTGACAAATGGAAGCGCAGAGTCTGCCTACGCCGATACCGTAGCAACCCATAATAGGATGCTTTGCCACGCCGTCTGCATCAAGATATGTCATATCCATTGCCTTCGTGTACTTTGTACCAAGCTTGAAGATGTTACCTATCTCGATACCCTTGTTGATGGTGATGTGGGGCTTGCCGCATACGGGACAAATAGCTCCCTCGAAGATCTTAGCAACGTCAACAAATTCTACGTCGCCGAGGTCGCGGGAAATGTTAAGTCCCGTGTAGTGATAATCTGTTTCGTTTGCGCCGCAGATAAGAGACTCGATTCCCTTGAGAGACGCGTCAAACACGATCTTTACGCCCGCGGGAGCGCCGACGGGACCGATAAAGCCTGCCACAATTCCGCTGTCCTCGGTAACGACACCGGGATGAATCTCGTACTTCAGATAATTGCGGAGCTTTGTCTCGTTGACCTCAAGATCGCCTCTGATGAACACGATAACGTAAGCGTCATCGGAGTTGCGCTGATATACTACTGCCTTCATTGAGGACTTGGTGTCAGCCTTAAGGAAGGAGCATACTTCCTCGATGGACTTGGCGTTGGGGGTGTGAACCTTTGTAAGCTCAGAAATTTCTCCTGTAGCATTTTCAACCACAACGTCAGCCGCTTCCATATTCGCGCTGTAGCCGCAGGTAGGACAGATGGCGATGGTATCCTCACCGATGTCGGAAAGGAGCATAAACTCGTGAGAAACGCTACCACCCATCATACCCGAGTCACTTTTTACGGCAACAACGTTCTTCGCACCTGCACGGCGGAAGATATTCTCGTATGCCTTGAACTGAACATCATAGTATTTGTCAAGATCCTCTTCGGAGGTGTGGAAGGAATAAGCGTCCTTCATTGTGAACTCGCGAACTCTGATAAGACCGCCTCTTGCGCGGGGCTCGTCGCGGAACTTGGTCTGGATCTGATAGATCATAAAGGGGTAATCGGCGTAGGACTCAGCGGTGTTGCGGGCGAGGTGAACTGCCGCTTCCTCGTGAGTCATACCGAGGACCATCTTGTTACCGCTTCTGTCGCGCCATCTTGCAAGCTCACTGCCGATGGAGTCGTATCTGCCGGACTCCTCCCAAATGGATGCGGGCATAGCTACGGGGAACATAACCTCCTGACCGTCAGCCTTATCCATTTCGTCGCGGATGATCGCTTCGATCTTTTTGGTGATTCGCTTGGTGGGCATATAGAGGGAATAGATACCGTTTGCCATGTGCTTCATATAGCCGCCGCGGGTCATAAGCGCGTGGCTTTCAATAATACAATCGGAAGGAGCGTTCTTGAAACGCTGTCCGAGAAGCTTTGATACTTTCATTTTAACCTCCGTTATGGGGAACATTAAATTACAAAAATTACATATATTATATTATACCACGAAGGTAATTATAAAGTCAATAATTTTCAAGTAAATCAGCAAAATCAGTTGTTGTTTTACATTATGGAAGATCACAGCATTCTCGGTGAGATCTCAAATTTTACAATCCCCACCTTTTTTCCGTCATCGAGAATCTGCACACTGACGATGCATTCACTGTCACCGAAATTCACACGAACATCGTATAGATATATTGTACCTTCAACATCACTTTCGCTGGGAACAGAGTAGGCATTATAATACTTTTTGAATTCATAACCGTCTTTGAAATCAAATTCATAATCCACCTCACACTGTTCACAGTAAGTCTTAATGCTTACACTGCCCGCACTGTAGCAAAGGCTGTTTACTTTATCGAAATCCTCTTTTACAAGGGCATCAAGAAGATCCAAGATCATCCCTTTATATTCTTCAAGCTTAGTTGCCTGTTCTTCGGATGAAACCTCGGCGGACTCTTCGTCATTTTTTTTACAACCGACTACGGCAAAAAACATAATACCAGTTAAAAACAATGCAATAATACGCTTAAACATATCAAAAAACCTCCGGTTTGATTTCATTACGATTATATCAAATCAGAAGAACAAAGTCAATGCTTTTCCATCCAAAAAATTGAACTTAAAAACGACACCCCGACATTTGTCGGGGTGTCATTTTTAATTGACCAAAAGTCTATAATTCTCTATATGGAGAGAAATTACTGGGGAACAACGATTTCAGCAGTACCTTCCCAATCTCTGTCGTTCTGGTAAGTGAGCTTGAGAGTGTAATCCTGAGTTGCACCGGAGATAGCACCACGAATTGTGAATGTGAAGTCACGAGCAGTGCAGAGTGTACCGCTTCCGAGTTCACCTGTGTTCTCGTGGAATACTTCTGTCCAGTCAGCCTTAGACATACAAGCATAGAGGTATGCACCGTCGTACTGGAACTGAGTTACGAGACCGGAATCCTTGAAGAGTTCTTCGATACCGGGGATGTAGAAGAAGATACGGTTAGATGTACCGGGTCTCCATGTGTGCCACATGTTGTAGCTGTTGATCTTAACGGTGATTACGCCGTCCTGAGCGTATGTAGCGTAGATACCGTCGATGATAGCCTGGATACCAGCCTTTTCTGTTGCCATAGCTTCGTCGATAGACTTGCAGATCGCCCATGCATCACCCTTGGTGTTACCGTGGAATCCAACTCTGAGGTCCTTACCGATTGTAAGAGTTACGGGAATAGTAACAACCTTCTTGGTTGTCTTTGTCTCGAAGTAGAGGTTTACAGTATCACCGTCGATAACGAGGGACTTGTCAGCCTGTTCTCTGAGCTCACTGCCGCCGAGAGCGTAACCCTTCGCTTCGAATGTGTCGTAAGTGAACTTACCGTGCCACCAGTCACCGTCGTCCTCGATCTGTGCAGCACAGTCAGAGAAGTCAGCGTAGCGGAGCATTGTCCAGTAAGCAGTCTGAGCACCGGAGAACATGTATACACGGTCTGCGGGAGTACCGTTACCTTCGTCCCAATCGCCCTGTGTCTTGAAGCCAGCACCGTACCATGCATAGTACTTGCCGTCTACACCCTTATCAGCAATGATCTTGTTAACCTTTGCAATGATGAGGGATTCCTCGAAGGCAGTGATTGTCTCGAGGTTGTAAGGACAAGTTACGAATTCCTCGCCGGAGATCTCGTTAACGAGAGTCTGTGTGGGAACGATAGATGTTTCGTATGTGCTGTCAAGTCTGATGTCGAGAGTAACAGTTGCCATAGCAACGTCGTTGTTAGCAGATACTGCGTAAACGATTGTTACGTCCTTAGTGATTCTGCCGTTAGCCTCGAGGAGAGCTCTCATAGCATCATCAGTAAGAGTGTTGTTAACGAGAGTCTTTGTATCGGTTGTTACGAATACACTTCTCTCAGCCTTTCTCTGACCCATTGCAGAGATGATAGCGCTCTGGAGCTTGGACATCTTGGAGTGAGAAGCCTTGTTAACGTTGAAGTGGATTACACCGCACTCTTCGCAAGTGTTCTCAGCGATGAACTTCTCGAGCTCGATAGCTGCGAAGCCCTTGTTTTCGTCGGGACATACGTTGAGAGTAGCAACGTACTTAGCCTGGTCACGGCCTTCGGGAGCCTTAGTGATGTTTGTGTTCTTCTGGATTGTAACGTCGATCTCTACGTCGAGAGTCTTGGTGAGGGAGTAAGCATCCTTGAATGTGAATGTAGCCTTACCGGAAGCGATCTCGAGGTTACCGAGAGATGCGAGGTCTGCCTTGAACTGATCGTCAAGCTTGAGACCTGTTACGATGTACTTGTTCTTTGAGAAGAGAACCTGGTTCATGTCGATGAAGTCAGCGAGGAGAGACTCTTCGGTGATTGTTTCATCGGAGCAGATGTAGTGGAGCTTACCGCAGTCGTCGCAGAGAGCGAACTCGGTGATCTCCTCAGCCTTGAGCTCAGTATCAACAACGATATTGGACTCGCCGCCGTTCATAAGTGTTGTTCTTTCAGTTACAGGGTGCCATACGAATGTAACTTCCTGAGTTACGTGAGGCATGTCAACGAGCCACTCACCGGAGTCGTTCGTCTTACCTGTGTTGGTTGTGAGAACGAGAGTATCTGCGTACTCATATGTCTGGTCAGCATTGAGAGCTGCAAGGAGAGCCTGCTTCTTAGCCTTAAGCTCGGGTGTGCAGAGCTCACCGTCGCCGTCGTAGTACATATATCTCTCATCGTCGATGAGGTCTTTAGTCATGGGGAAGTAGAAGCCGTTGCCGAAGCCGCCGCTGGAGAATGCGAGGTTGAGGGGCTGAGAAATCCACTCTACCCAGCTATACTCCTTGTTAGCATCATAGTTGATGTGGATCTTTCCATCAGAAGATGTGATGTAATCAACGAAGAGGGGGAAGATTCTGTCGAGCTCTGCCTGAATTGCTTCAGCGTAGTTCTCTTCAGTATCGTTACAAGCCCAGTTACCGAGAACGATACCTTCGCTGGGGAATACAACGCTATCGTTGTTCCAAATTCTCTGTTCCATGAATACTTCTACAGTATTCTCAACTTCTGCGGAACCGTCCCATCTTACGAGAGCGAGAACAGCGTTAGCGGAGGCACCGGAAGAACCGGCCTGGAGGGTGTTAAAGAATTCGTCACGGTTCTTGAGTGTGAGGTAGTACTCATCTCTGTCGTAGTCGAGAACTCTGTCGATTTCCTTAATGAAGAAATCGTAGCTGAGGAGCTGAGGAGTACGAGTAGCCTGAGTGTTACCGTTGTTGTTACCAAGCTTGTTGTACTGGTACTGAACGTCACCGTGTACAGAGCAGAGGTAATCAGCGTTGAAGAGTGCCCATGCACGCTCAGCACCGATGGTGGGGATAGAGATGAACTTGTGGAGTCTTGCGAGAACGGTAGCAGCCTCAGCTCTGGAAGCTGTACCTTCGGGATCGAAGTTGAACATATCGGGGTTATCGGTAGGCTTACCTGTGATAAGACCTACGGAACCAACGTAGTGAACTTCAACATCATACCAACCGGAGTTTACCCAGTCGAACTCGTCAGCAAAGATCTCAACGGGAACAACAGTTTCGTCAACACGTGTGATGTCAACTGTGTCCTCAAGACCATGCATCTTGATATAACGTGTGAACATTACAGCCATAGAAGCTCTGTTAAGATTTACTGTGGGGCTGAATGTTGTTGCAGAGGAACCTGTGATGATTCCGTTTGCATAGGCCCAGTCAATTGCTGTGCCTGCCCAAGAAGCTACTGCATCACAGTCGGTAAAGGGTGATGCTTCAGTTACTTCGTCGGGAGTGCCGTATACTGCTACTTCAAGATTGTAGAGCATAACAGCGAGTTCCGCTCTTGAAAGAAGCTTATTGGGTTCGAAGCCCTTGTCAGTACCCTTCATGAGACCGTTGTCGGCTACGTACTGAACATTAGCGTAGAACCAATCGCCTTCTTTTACGTCATCAAAAGACGCTGCGCTTACTGTTGCTACGAGCATTACTGCAACGAGAACTGCGGAAAGCGCTACAAGAATACGTTTCTTCATTGTTTTTTCCTCCATAAAGAAAATATAGTAATTTTTCATTACCTGTCGGTAACTAACAATATAATATCACATCATTTACAAAAAATCAATACCTATTTGCTTTTTTTAGCAATGTTTTTTCAAAAAAATCATTACCGATTTTACACAGATTTAACTCATTTTTGTTCTTTTTCAACAATTTAGCGAATTATTGTCTTGGGTTTTATACTTTGTGCCTTGTGTCGTGTACATTGTTACCAAATCGACATTTTGTTTTTTGTTGAATGTGTCAAAAAGAGGTGAAAAACAAAGCTTTACGCGTTTTTACGCCACGCTCACACCTCGTTTTTCACCGATTTACTACATATTATATATATTTTTATAACCTACTGTTTTTCTCTTTCCGTCATCGCTTTGCGGGACTCTCCGCTTCTGCTTTTTCAAGTGCAAAAGCAGCCATCCACCGCCTATGCCAAGTCTCCGAGATATTTCACCGCATCGGCACAAATGAGCTCACCGTGTTCCAGGATCACGTAGTAAAACGACGGTGCGCACCTGATGCCGTTATTCTCAGAGGCGAAATAGGTCTCTCCGGAAAGCACCAAATAATAACGACATTTGTCTATAATTTTGTATGCTCTGCTCTCTCCGCTGTATTTTGCCGTCTTAAGCCGCTTGCACGTCATCAGCAGATACTTCATCTCCGCAAACGAGTAGATTATGTACCCGCTGTCGTAACGTTCCGTAAGCTCGCTGTGATAAAATCTTCCCGGACACACACTCTCACCTCCGCCCGTGGGAAGCTTATCCTTCAACGCCTCGCTTAATTTTGTGATAAACATTTCACAGCCGCCGTTTTTTTCGGGATAATACTGAACAAAAACTCTCTCTCCCGCAGTATCAAATCCGCAACGTTCTCTTGCTTCTTTAAGTATATTTCTAAATGCCGCCCTCCCCGACAGGTTACACATTTTCGTCGTATCAAGCTCGAAGGTCTTCATATCCTCGGGGCTCAGCATGATCTTTAGCTTTGTCTGACTTATTTTTATCAGCTCCATCTCAGATTCCCTTCCAAGTGCTTTCTTTGAAACGTTAATGAGTTCGGTATGCTCTACCGCTATCTCTATATCATTATAATCCCGGTGACGGAAAAATGTAACCCCTAAATTATTGGCTATGTTGGGATAAGTAGTATATAGGCAACGGCAAAAGGCGTTTTAGGCGTTCGCCTTTGAACGCAGGGCAAGAAAAATCTCCTCGTTAGCACTGTAGCCGAGGAGATTTTTTATTATTATACAGTTTTACGCCAAAGTAGCCGCCATTACAGCCTTGATGGTGTGCATACGGTTCTCCGCTTCATCGAAGACTATGGATCTGTCGGACTCGAACACCTTGTCGGTTACTTCCATGCAGTCGATGTTGAATTTTTCGTGTATCTGCTTGCCAACGGTAGTTCCAAGGTCGTGGAATGCGGGGAGGCAGTGCATGAATCGGCACGTTTCACCTGCGCGGTTCATAAGATCCGTCGTTACTCTGTAAGGCGTAAGGTCTTCGATTCTCTCCTGCCATACGGAATCGGGTTCGCCCATTGAGACCCACACATCGGTGTAGATAACATCGGCGCCTACGACTGCCTTATCGGGGCAAGAGATAAACTCAAGGGTTGCGCCCGTTTCAGCGGCGATCTTGCGGCACTCTTCAACGAGAGGCGCGGAGGGGAAATATTTTTCGGGAGCGCAGGCTACGAAGTGCATACCCATCTTGGCGCATCCAACCATGAGTGAGTTGCCCATGTTGTATCTTGCATCGCCCATGTACACCAGCTTCTTGTCCTTAAGCTCACCGCAGTGCTCGCGAATTGTGAGGAAGTCAGCGAGGATCTGTGTGGGGTGGAACTCGTTGGTAAGTCCGTTCCATACGGGAACGCCCGCGAACTTTGCAAGTTCTTCGACGATCTCCTGACCGTATCCGCGGTACTCGATACCGTCGTACATTCTGCCGAGGACGCGTGCGGTGTCGGCGATGCTCTCTTTTTTGCCGATCTGTGAACCCGTGGGGTCAAGGTAGGTGGGATGCATTCCAAGATCAGCCGCAGCTACCTCAAAAGCACAGCGAGTACGTGTGCTGGTCTTTTCAAAGATCAGCGCGATACTCTTACCTTCGCAAAGTCTGTGGGGAATACCGGCTTTTTTCTTCGCCTTAAGCTCGGCGGCAAGGTCGATGAGATATGTTATCTCATCGGGAGTAAAATCGAGAAGCTTCAGAAAGCTTTTACCTTTGAAATTCATAATTATTTCTCCAAAGTTATCAAAAATTTATTCTGCACATACATCAATGATCACATTAAGTGCTTCATCAAGTATGTCCATCGGAATATTCAGTGCAGGCAGGAGTCTGACTTTATCCTTTGCCGTGAGGCAAAGAACTCCTCTTTCAAGGCAAGCAGCAACTATCTCGCGAGCAGGTTTGACAGTTTCGATGCCGATCATAAGCCCCATTCCGCTGATAGACTTAATGCCGCTTTTACCGATGAGTTTTTCTTTAATATAGTCGCTGCGTTCCCTTACTCCTCTGAGTGTCGTATCATCAAGTCTGCGAATAACGTTAAGTGCACCTGCCGCACAGACAGGGTTTCCGCCAAAGGTAGATCCATGATCTCCCGGACGAAGCGTATTTTCAACCTTTTCTCCAAGAAGAACCGCGCCGATGGGAAGTCCTCCTCCAAGCCCCTTAGCAGTAGATACTACATCAGGTTTAATACCGTAATTCATATAACAGTAAAACTGTCCGCACCTACCGTTGCCTGTCTGGACCTCATCAACGATTAGAAGAAGATCGTATTCTTCGGCAATTGCCTTAAGCCCGTGTACAAATTCGGCTGAAAGCGGAATCACGCCGCCTTCTCCTTGAACACACTCAAACATTATAGCGCAACACTTATGATTTTTCGCAAGAGACCTTACTTCATCAAGGTTCTCTGTTTCAGCATATACGAATCCCGGTGTCATAGGTCCGAAATGACGGTGATAGTGATCCTGCCCCGTGGCGGAAAGTGTAGTTATCGTCCTCCCATGGAAGCTGTTTCGGAGAGTGATCACCGTATAATAATCCTCTCCCTTATTCTCTTCACCCCACTTGCGAGCCACTTTGATGGCGCATTCATTAGCTTCAGCTCCTGAATTTCCGAAAAACACCTTTTTCATGCCGCTTCTCTCGCAAAGCTCTTTCGCGAGAAGAGCACATGGCTCCGTATAGTAAAGATTAGAAGTATGCTGAAGACGTGTAAGCTGAGCTGTCACAGCATCTGTCCACACGGGATCTGAAATACCGAAAGTATTCACCGCAATTCCCGTACCCATGTCAATATACCGTTTGTTATCTGCGGAGTAAAGTACACTTCCCTCTCCGCGTACAAGCTCCACGGGAAATCTTCCGTATGTTCCCGCTATATAAGTTTTATCAGTAGCTATAATACTCATTTATCAAATCCTTTTATCAGTTGTTCCCGGTAACAAGTGTTCCTGCACCCTCATCTGTGAGAAGCTCCATGAGGATAGAGTGAGAAATACGGCCATCCATAATAACAACATTCTTTACTCCTCGTTCAATTGCCTCTACGCAACAGTTCACCTTTGGAATCATTCCTCCGGAAATAATCTCACTTTCTGCGAGCATTTCCGCTTCATCAACAGTCAACGAAGTGATGAGTGTCGAAGGATCATCCTTATTTCTGAGGATTCCCGCGATGTCTGTCATCATAATCAGACGTTCTGCCCCTATCGCCCCTGCGATATAAGCGGCTGCTGTATCCCCATTAATATTATACGTATTGCCGTCTTTGTCGCAACCTATTGTAGATATTACCGGAATATAACCTTTTTCAAGCAGATCGATAACAGGTTCTATGTTGATTTTTGTAATCTTACCTACGAAGCCGAGAACTTCCTTTTTTGGCTTAGCTTCGATGAGTCGACCATCAATACCTGAGATTCCCATTGCCTTGCCGCCATTCACCTCAAGGAGATTCACAAGATTCTTGTTTACCTTTCCGGCAAGGACCATCTGTACGATCTCCATGGTCTCACTGTCAGTAACGCGAAGTCCGTCAATAAATACAGGCTTCTTACCGAGCATATCCATAGCATCACTGATCTCCGGTCCTCCTCCATGAACAAGAACAACTTTTACTCCTATAAGCCACAAAAGAACAATATCTTCCATGACCTGCTGCTTTAAGGTCTCGTTTATCATGGCATTTCCGCCATATTTAATAACCACTACGCTTCCGTTGTACTTTCTTATATAAGGCAGTGCCTGTGTAAGAACCTCGGCTCTGTCTTGATTTGTAAAATTGATTTCCATATTTATGTTCTGTAGTCTCCGTTAATTTTTACGTAATCGTATGTCAAATCGCATCCCCACGCTGTTGATGTGGCATTACCTGCTCCGACATCGACAAGGATCTCAATTTCTTTTTCAAGAAGGATCTCCTTGGCAGTATCCTCTGAGAAGTCAACCCCGGCTCCATTTTTGCAAACAAGAATCTCACCCTTAGCGGAACGGAAAGAAACGTCAATTTTCGCTACATCAACGTTCGCTCCGCTGTATCCGATTGCACAAAGCACACGTCCCCAGTTTGCATCTGCTCCAAACATTGCCGCTTTCAAAAGACTTGAGCAGACAACACTTTTAGCAACAGTCCGTGCCATTATTACGTCTGCCGCACCGGTAACCTTACATTCAAGAAGCTTTGTGGCACCTTCACCATCGCCTGCGATCATTCTGCAAAGCCCTACCGTAACCGTGTTGAGTGCTTTCATAAACACAGCAAATTCAGCACTGTCGGCACAGGTTATCATTTGGTTACCTGCCTCGCCGTTAGCAAGGACAGCAACCATATCATTCGTCGAAGTATCGCCATCTACGCTGATCATGTTAAAAGTGTCAGCAACGTCACCTTTCAAGGCAACGTTGAGAAGCTCAGGAGTAATCGCCACGTCAGTCGTTATGAATACAAGCATAGTTGCCATATTCGGATGGATCATACCACTACCCTTTGCAATACCGCCGATACGGCACTTTGTACCCGAAATCTCAAATTCAACCGCGATCTCTTTAATGACGGTATCAGTAGTCATGATAGCTTCTGCGGCATCCCTACTTCCACTATAGGAAATATTTTTCGCAAGAGTCGGCAACGATGCTGCAATAGGTTCAACCGAAAGCCGCTGTCCTATTACACCTGTAGATGCTACTATAACGTCTGACGCATCGCAAGCAACCGCAGCCGCTGTAAGCTCACACATTTTCTCTGCTATCTCAAGCCCGTCTGCATTACAGGTATTTGCGTTACCGCTATTACAAATTACAGCCTTGGCATATCCGTCTGCAATATTCTTTTGAGTTACGACGAGAGGCGCACCTTTTACTAAATTTGTTGTGTATACCGCAGCCGTTGCAGCAAGCTTTTCACTTACAACAAGGGCAAGATCTTTCTTTGAACGATTTTTACGGATTCCGCAATGAATGCCGCTTGCCTTAAAACCCTTAGCAGCACATATACCACCCGAAATCAATTTAATTTTTTCGTTTTCCATAATTATAGCCATCCTTTTCCTTAATTTGTGATATTTCCACTCATCCTTAAGGATGAGTAGAATGTCGATCTGCTTTTGTCGACAAGGCACAAATGAGTCTGAAAAAGCAAACATACACTTTCATCTCACGTTATTTTCGGACTTATACTCTCCAAACTCAAAGTACAAGTCCCAATGTTTCTTCTACTCCAAGTGAAATATTCATGTTCTGTATCGCCGCACCCGACGCACCCTTACCAAGATTATCAAAAAGTGCTGTTACAGTTGTCTGATTCTCATGTCCGCAAACAATGATCCTCATAGAATCTCGTCCTGAATACGTTGAAGCATATATAACGCCTTCATCTCCGCCTATAGGAGATACACTTACAAGCTTTTGACCGTTATAATGTTCACCAATACATTCGTGTACAATCTTAGCCGAAATACCGGGAAGCATAACTGATGTTGCCATACCGGAATAAAAATCCCCTAAAACGGGGGAAAACACAGGCGGAACATCCAGTGAACATACCTTCACCATTTCAGGCAGATGCTTATGGGTAAGATTAGTACCATATATTCTGTGACTCTCATGACGTATATCTCGATTATCATCCTCATATTCCGCAATAAGAGTTTTTCCACCTCCGCTGTACCCGGTAAGCGAAAAAGCACATAGATGATTTTCTGTAGAAATTATTCCGTGTTTTACAAGCGGATACACGCACGCAATAAAACCACTTGCATGACATCCCGGATTTGCAATACGCTTGGATGCAGCAATCCCCCTTCTGTGGGACTCGGAAAGCTCTGCAAATCCATATGTCCAGTCATCGCTTGTTCTATGAGCTGTTGAAGTGTCGATTACAGTGGTCTTGTCGTTTTCAATCAAAGACACAGCTTCCACTGCAGCATTATCGGGAAGGCAAAGGAAAGATATATCAGCCACGTTCAGTGCCTCTCGCCTTGCTTCAATATCTTTTCTGTATTTTTCAGACAAGTTCACCAATTCTATATCTTGCCGTCCCGATAATCTTTCTCTGATTCTGAGACCGGTTGTACCTACGCTACCATCAATGAAAACTTTTTTCACACCTATTCCTCACTAAACAAATAAAAACTGATCAATACTATAAGAATTTATCAAAGTACCTTGGAAAGGAAGGTACGGAGCCTCTCAGTTTTGGGCGCGCCGAAGATCTCTTCGGGTGTTCCCTCCTCTGCCACGAGACCTTCGTCAAGGAAGATAACGCGGTTTGCAACCTCGCGGGCAAATCCCATTTCATGAGTAACCACGACCATGGTCATGCCTTCTCTCGCAAGCTCCTTCATAACGTCAAGAACCTCTCCTACCATTTCGGGGTCAAGGGCGGACGTGGGCTCGTCGAAGAGCATAACGTCAGGCTCCATGCAAAGGGCGCGAACTATGGCAACTCTCTGCTTCTGACCGCCGGAAAGCTGGCTGGGATAAGCCTCTGCTCTGTCCGCAAGACCGACTCTCCCAAGAAGCGCCATGGCTTTCGCATCAGCCTCTTCCTTCGGGATCTTTTTAAGCATAGTGGGAGCAAGTGTCAGATTCTGCAGAATGTTGAGATGAGGGAAAAGGTTGAACTGCTGGAACACCATTCCCATTTTCTGACGGTGGAGGTTGAGGTCTACCTTAGAATTTGTGAGATCGGTTCCTTCGAAGAATATCTGTCCGCCGGTAGGCTGTTCAAGAAGATTGAGGCAACGGAGGAAGGTGGACTTACCGGATCCTGAAGCGCCGATGACACAAACAACGTCACCCCTGTAAATGTCGATATTGATTCCCTTCAGAACATCAAGCTTGTCAAAGCTTTTGAGAAGTCCCTTGGTACTGATTATAATTTTATTATTTGCCATCACTCTTACGAAGTCTCCTTTCAAGGATTGCGAGGAGGTAGGTCATAACGACTACCAGCACAAGATAAACAAGTGCAAGGAGTATGATGGGGTTGACCGCATCATATGTTTTGTTTCTGATATTGGTTGCCGCCTTTGTAATATCAACGACAGCAACGTAACCCGCAACGGAGGTTTCCTTGAGAAGCGCGATGCACTCGTTACCGATAGCGGGAAGAATGTTCTTTATCGCCTGAGGGAGAATGATCTTAGCCATTGCCTGACCCTTGGACATACCAAGGCTTCTTGCGGCTTCCATTTGTCCCTTATCAACCGCATTGATACCGCTGCGGATAAGCTCAGCCATGTACGCGCCCGAGTTGATACCGAACGCCGCGATGGCAACGGGAACTCCGTCTCTTGCAGATACGAAAATAACGAAGAAGAACACCAGGAGCAAGACCGTCACGGGAATACCGCGGATAACGGTTGTGTAAACGTCGCAAATAACGCTGAAGACCTTAAGCTTTTTATTGCCCTCGCAAAAATATTTCGTGATTGCAATAATAGCACCGATAATAACACCGATGATAAGCGCTCCCAGTGTAATCAGCAGGGTGTTTTTAAGACCGTCGATAAGCCACAGATATCTGTCGCCCTCGATAAAAGTCTGATGAAGTTTATCAAACCAGCTCATTTATAATACCTTTCGTGGAGAAAATAACTTTTATATCTTTCTATGAATCCAAGAAAAAAAGGATTCCTAAAACCACATAGCAGCCCCGCAGTATACGTGCGGAGCCGCTATATTCTTGCGTTTCTTTGGTGACTTAGGGCTTAACGTATGTTTCGCCGTACTGCTCGAATATCTCTTCGATGGTACCGTCGTTGATGTAACCCTTGAGAATCTTGTCGATCTCTTCTACGAGGTCCTCGGAGCCGAATGCGAAGGAGAATGCGTAGGGCTCATCGGTCATGTTCTCGTCGAGGATCTTAAGTCCGTCACCTTCTTCAACCATCTGAATAGCTGTGAGGTTGTCAACTACCCAAGCATCAACCTTACCGGCGGTAAGAGCTGCCTTAGCGTCTGCGTTTGCATTGAAGGGCTTTACAGCGATACCTTCATCGCCGCAACCCTGCTCTGCTGTTGTACCTGTCTGAACAGATACGGTCTTGTCCTTAAGGTCTGCCTTGCCCTTGATGTCGCTGCCTTCCTTAACTACGATAACCTGTGCTGCATTGTAGTAGGGAACTGTGAAGAGCATATTTTCCTTACGAGGCTCGGTAACTGTGATACCGGACATACCGCAGTCGTACTTTGCTGCCTGGATACCTGCGAGAACGGAGTCAAAGTCCATCTGAACGATCTCAAGCTCAACGCCGAGCTCTTTGCAGATCTTTTCCATGATATCAACTTCAATACCAACCACCTTCTTATCCTTACCTTCAAGGCTCTCGAAGGGAGGGAAGTCGGGGGATGTAGCTACAACGAGCTTGCCTGCTTCTTTTACTTCGTCAAGGGTCTTACCCTTTGCACCGCAAGCGGTGAGGAGGCAACAGAGTGTTGCAAGTGCGAGAATGAGTGCGAGTATTTTTTTCATGATTTAGTTTCCTTTCTTTTCTTTGAGAAAATTATAAAAGTTTTCAATTTGTGTTTCTACGGACTTATATCCCGTAGCTCCGTCGGAAATTCTCTTTGAAACGCAGGTTTTAAGAGAAATCTCCTCGTAAAGATCCTCCGCAAAAAGCTCGGAATGGGATCTGTATTCGTCGAGAGTCATATCTTCGAGGACGATGCCTCGCCCGATGCACTCCGAGACGATGGTTCCCGTTACCTTGTAGGCACTTCGGAAGGGAAGGCCTCGCTTGGTAAGGTAATCCGCAAGGTCAGTTGCGTTGATGAAGCCCTTCTGTGCGGCGCGGTACATATTGTCACTCTTTACTTTCATCGTTCTTATCATGGGAACGAAAATTTCAAGACATCGTTCAACGGTCTCCGTAGCATCAAAGAGGGATTCTTTATCCTCCTGCATATCTTTATTGTAAGCAAGAGGAAGACCCTTCAGCATCGTGAGAGTTCCCATAAGGTCACCGTAGACTCTGCCGCACTTACCTCTCACAAGCTCCGCCATATCGGAGTTCTTCTTCTGAGGCATGATGGACGAGCCCGTGGTATACGCATCGTCAAGTTCAACATAGGAGAATTCCCAGCTTGACCAAAGGATGATTTCCTCGGAAAATCTCGAAAGATGCATCATAATGATGGAAAACACACTGAGCAGCTCCGCGCAGAAGTCTCTGTCAGACACCGCATCAATACTGTTTCCCGAGTACCCCGTAAATCCGAGAGCCTTTGAAGTCATCTCGCGGGATATGGGGTAGGTAGTTCCGGCAAGAGCGCAGGCACCGAGAGGAGAATAGTTCATTCTCGCCTTGGCATCCTCCACTCTTGAAAGATCTCGTTTGAACATCTCGGCATAAGCCAAGAGATGATGAGCAAATACGATGGGCTGTGCTCTCTGAAGGTGAGTGTAGCCCGGCATGATATCGTATTTATGCTCCGCGGCAACGGACACGATGGCATCTATAATGTCGACAAGGAGTGTTTCGATCTCTTCACACTTCCCTCTCATATAGAGTCTCATGTCAACTGCCACCTGGTCATTTCGGCTTCTTGCGGTGTGAAGCTTCTTTCCGAGGTCACCGATACGCTGTGTAAGCTCACTTTCGACAAACATATGGATGTCTTCCGCCGTCATGTCGATCTCAAGCTTTCCGCTTTCGATATCGGCGAGGATCCCTTCGAGAGCAGCGATTATACCGTCAGCCTCGTCGGAAGTGAGGATTCCAACCTCTGCAAGCATAGCCGAATGTGCCATTGAACCTTTTATATCTTCCCGATACATACGTGAGTCGATATGTATGGAAGAATTAAAGTCATCTGCCATTGCGGACGTATTACCCGTGGTACGTCCTGCCCACATTTTAGCCATTTTAAGTCTCCGAAAATCTAATTTTTCTGTTTCGACATATCCTTCGCTTTTTGAATATTTATTCAAAACGCAGAAGTTGCCGAATCAACCGTCAGAGATGCTCTCGGGATTACTGCTTCTTTGCTTTAGCAGCGTCAACCTGAGCCTGAACCTTGATGGGAAGGCCGAAGAGGTTGATAAATCCGCCTGCATCTGTCTGATCGTAGTCGCTCTCACCGAAGGTAGCAAGCTCCTCGCTGTAGAGTGAGTCTTCGCTCCATACGCCCGCGTTGATCATGTTACCCTTGTAGAGCTTCAGTCTTACCTTACCGTTTACTCTCTCCTGAGTCTTGTCAACGAATGCGGAAAGCGCCTCGCGGAGAGGTGTGAACCACTGACCGTTGTATACCAGCTCAGCAAACGTTACGGAAAGCTTCTGTTTCTCGTGCATTGTGTACTTGTCAAGGCAGACAGACTCAAGAACGGAGTGAGCCTTATAGAGGATCGTTCCGCCGGGAGTCTCGTAAACACCGCGGCACTTCATACCGACGAGTCTGTTTTCAACGATGTCGAGAATACCGATACCGTTTGCTCCGCCGATCTCGTTGAGCTTAAGAACGATATTCTTTGCGCTCATCTTCTCGCCGTTGAGCGCTACGGGAGCGCCCTGCTCAAAGTCAATTTCAACGTATGTGGGAACGTCGGGAGCCTGAAGGGGAGAAATTCCCATCTCAAGGAAGCCTTTCTTCTCATACATGGGCTCATTTCCCGTATCCTCAAGATCAAGTCCCTCGTGGGAAAGATGCCAGAGATTCTTGTCCTTGGAGTAGTTGGTCTCGCGGTTTATCTTAAGCGGAATACCTCTCGCCTCAGCGTAGTCGATCTCCTCTTCGCGGGACTTAAGCTCCCACTCTCTCCAGGGAGCGATGATTGCCATATCGGGGCAGAAGTGCTTGAGAGTAAGCTCAAAACGAACCTGGTCGTTACCCTTACCCGTACAGCCGTGAGCGATGGCGTCAGCGCCTTCCTTGATGGCGATCTCTGCAAGAGCCTTTGCAATGCAGGGACGTGCGTGGCTCGTTCCGAGAAGGTACTCTTCATAGATCGCTCCCGCCTTCATGGTGGGAATGATGTACTCGTCAACGTACTCGTCGGTAAGGTCGAGAATGTAGCACTTGGAAGCACCCGTTTTCAACGCCTTTTCTTCAAGTCCCTCAAGCTCGTCAGCCTGACCTACGTTACCTGAAACCGCGATAACCTCGCAGTTGTTATAGTTTTCCTTGAGCCACGGGATCATGATGGACGTATCAAGTCCGCCGGAGTATGCAAGGACTACTTTCTTTATGTTCTTTTTATTCATGAATATTCACCTCTGATGTATATTTATCCGTTATTCGGAATGAACATACGCCTATTATACAGATGCGAGGTGTATTTGTCAAGCATTATTTTCGGATATTTATACAGTTTACAAATTGTTCATATTTATCGCTCATTAAGTTGCCGCGATTCACTTTTTTTATCCTTCCCTGCATTGACAATCCCGCGGTATTATAATATAATCAAGGCAGTGACAAAAATCCGACGAAAGGCACGGTACTTTATAATGAAATTCACAATATTAAACGGACGTCCCGCTGTGTATTTTGATAACGGCACTCCCGTTGTCACAGATATTACCTGCGGAATTCGTTTTAAGAGCCCTGACGGAGAGTGGCACAGCCATTATCTCGACGGCGAGTGGAGCCTTACCGAAAAAGATAATTCCGCGGTAGCACTTTGCGGAAAAACAAAACTCATCTTCAGTACAGAGGGGCGCGGCTTTACCGTTAAATGCGAATACGTCAATGAAGGCGATGCTTTTGAGAGAAGCGACGACTTCGTTATGTTCGCGGGAAAGCTTGCCGACAAGGTAAGAAAGCTGGTTGCATCGGAGATCCGCGAAGTAAACGGAAACAGAACCAACGAAATGCTCACGGGTGTCTATACCATTGATTTTGAAAACTACGATAACGGCCACGAATGCGGCGACTTCGGCGCTCTCATCACCGACGGCGGCGACGGTTATATCGCGGGGCTGCTTACTGCCAATGAATATTTCGGCGGAGTATGGATCGGAAACGACGGATACGTTGAAGCAAGATGTTTCACGGAGAGGCACCCTGTTCCCTGTGGCAAAGCACTCACAAGTGACGTTTTCTTTATCACTCCCGTCTCAGATCCCGTAAGAGAGATAAGAGATTATTGTGACACCGTCGGCAAATACTCAGAGTTTCCGCCGAAGCTGAATTTTGACGTGCCTTCGGGTTACTGCACATGGTACTATTATCTCAGCGAGATAAGCGGAGACATCGTAAACAGGGCCGCCGAGGATATGGGACGCCATAAAGAGCAGCTTCCGGTAAAATACGTTCAGATCGACGACGGCTGGCAGGTGTGCTACGGTCAGTGGGAAGAGAATGACAAATTTCCCATGGGCATGAAGGCTCTCGCGGATAAGATCAAGAGCGAAGGCTTCATTCCCGGTCTTTGGTTTGCCCCTCTCTGGGCAAGGATCGCAAAGGTGGCAAAGGAGCATCCCGAATACTTTGCAAAGGACCGTGACACGGGAGAACAGACACTTTGCTTTGATTACTCTGTCGAGGGTGCAAGGCAATATATGAAAGAAGTATACCGTCGGGCAACTTATGACTGGGGATTCAAATACCTCAAGCTCGACCTTATGACGACTTGCCTCGGTTCATACATCTACAGTGATCCCGATTTCAATTCACTGAAAAACTACAGGGAATGTATGAAGGTCGTTAACGAAAGTGTTCCCGAGGATACGTTTCTGCTTGGATGTACAGCGCCTTTCCTTCCCTCCGTCGGTTTCGTCGACGGAATGAGAGTAAGCTGTGATATTTTCGGAGACTGGAACTCTGTCAAGGAGGTTATGAACCGTACCCTCAAAAGATATTACTATCACAAGAGACTCTTTATCAACGATGCGGACTGCCTTATCATCAGAAAAAGCGAAAACGAGGACGGCGAATGTCAGAGACAGTGTACGAGAAGCGACGAAGAAATAAAGTCATATATTTCCGCGACCGCCGCCTCAGGTGGAATTCTTATGTTCTCCGACAAGCTCTGCCTCCTGTCCGACGAGCAGAAGAAAATGCTCTCCTGTCTTTTCCCGCAGAACAAGGATGCCGCGCTTCCCCTTGACCTTTTCGAACGTCCGCTCCCGGCAATACTCGATTGCGGAGTAAAAGGAAAGATCCGCACCGTAATCTTCATCAACTGGTATGATGAAGACCTCACCCTCTCCGTCGACGGCGGCGGATGCCACGTTTTCGAGTTCTGGTCAAAGGAATACCGCGGAATTGCAGGCAGCAAGTACACAGCAACGCTCAAGCCTCATTGCTGTGAAGTGCTGTTCTTCACCGACAGTACGTCTCCCGCAGTTGTGGGTACAGACAGCGCGCTCATTCCCGCCATACGTCAAAGCTATGAAAACGGAGTTATTGATGTCACCTTTGAAAAACACGACGAGACTCTCTACGTTGCGGCAGAAAATGTTTACGGCGACGGAATTACAGCAAAAAAGTTGTCCGACGGTCTTTTTGCCGTAAAATCAGAGGAAGATAATCTCAGAAGAACGATAAAAACCCATTAAACTAACGATCCGCCCGCAGACAGTCCGCGGGCGGATCGTTTCATTTCGCAGATAATCTCTCCGACAAAAATTCACATGAAAAAATCGGTATATACCCGAATACGACAAAGGCAAAAGCCATGTTTTTTCCTTATTTCTCCCGTATCGTTGGAACTGTACAACAAAATTACAACAATATTCTTTTTATATCGGCATTTTTTATAATATCTTTCAGTTGACAAATTAGCTACTATATGATAAAATATTTGGTAAGGGTAAAGCACGATGCCGGGTGGCGGCAAGGTGGCTGTATACCGTGCATTCTTTACAACTTAAAGTAGTTTTTTCACAGTCGTTTATTTTCGAAAGGAGCAGGAAAATGACAACAAAAGCCATGGCAAACATCATCACTTCCACTTCCGTTCCGAAACTTGATTCATATTTCGTTGACTGCCTTTCCGATTCTTCAATGGCAGATATTTTCGGCGTGCTCAACACGCCTGATTTCAGCGTTTTTCCCGGTTTTTGCGATGTGCATGTGCATTTTCGTGAGCCGGGTTTTTCTTATAAAGAGACCATCGCAACAGGCAGTGCCGCGGCGGCAAGAGGCGGTTATACGGCGGTATGCACCATGCCGAACCTGAACCCCGTACCCGATTCTCCCGAGAATCTGAAAGCTCAGCTTGACATAATAAAGCGGGATGCTGTCATAAACGTCTTTCCTTACGCATCCATCACCGTGGGTCAGAAGGGAGAAAAGCTTTCCGATCTTGACGGCATGGCAGGGGATGCTGTGGCGTTCTCCGACGATGGGCGCGGCGTGCAGGATGAGGGTATGATGCGCGAAGCGATGCTCCGTGCAAAGGCTCTCGGTAAAATGATTGTCGCTCACTGCGAGGTTAACGCCCTCCTCAACAGAGGATACATCCATGACGGTGAATACGCAAAGGCTCACGGACACCGCGGCATCTGCTCGGAAAGCGAATGGGCTCAGGTGGAGCGTGACTTAAAGCTTGCCGACGAAACGGGTTGTCCCTACCACGTGTGCCACATTTCCGCAAAGGAAACAGTGTCTCTTATCAGAGATGCAAAGAAAAGCGGCATCGACGTCACCTGCGAAACAGGTCCTCATTACCTTGTGCTTGACGACAGTGACCTCATGGAGGACGGCAGATTCAAGATGAATCCCCCTCTCAGAAGCAAAGAGGACAAGGCTTCTCTCATTGAGGGCATCTGCGACGGTACTATCGACATGATAGCAACAGACCACGCCCCTCATTCAGCTGAAGAGAAGGCAAAGGGTCTTGAAAACAGCGCATTCGGCATAGTCGGTATCGAAACCGCTTTACCGATCATGTATACACACCTTGTAAAAACGGGAATAATATCCATAAATAAGCTCACCGAGCTTATGGCCGTAAACCCGAGAGTCCGTTTCAAGCTTCCCTTCGGACGAGACTTCTCGGTATGGCGCCTTGACGAAGAGTTCACGGTTGATCCGAGTGAATTCCTTTCAAAGGGTAAAGCAACTCCTTTCTCAGGACATAAGCTCAGCGGCAGATGCTATGCTACCGTCAAAGACGGAAAGCTCGTCTGGAAGGCGTGAATAACCAAGTTAAAATACAGTTTCAATATATAGGAGGCCACAATGGCAAAGAGAACAGATCTTAAGAAAATCCTTATCATCGGCTCAGGTCCGATCGTTATCGGTCAGGCTGCAGAGTTTGACTACGCGGGAACTCAGGC
>JAFXKJ010000086.1 GCA_017531765.1 Clostridia bacterium | reverse complement strand
TGCGGTCCATAATTCACCTCAAATTACCCTCCCATGTCAAACGTACCCAAGGGAGGAATACATACAAATACATTGTATAATATTTCGTCTCCGTTGTCAAGGAGGGAGAGGGAAATTAGGTAAAAGTGAAGCGTGAAAAGTGTTTCGGTTTGGTTCGCTTTCGCATGAGCGAAAATTGATTTTATGGAACTATTAAACATCCTTAGAACATTTATGAAACACTCTGAAAACGGGCAACACCAACAAGCCTTCTCCAGAGGGAGAAGGTGTCAACACGCCGAAAGGTGTGATGACGGATGAGGTGTCAACAACCGTCTCTTACCATCTTCACGGAAACGTACTGTTTCTCTCAAAAAAACGTTTGGTTTTAATCCTACTCAAACGGCGGGAGTAAACCCCCGCCCTACAAGACAACCGTTCTCCCCAAAAACCAAAAAGCCACCACGCGTGCGTGATGGCTTTTATAAGTTAGCTTAAACTCAGAACAGAATAATTATGAACTGAGATACAAGAACTACCGCGATAAGAGCAATAGGATACGTTGCGGCATAAGCAGCGGCAACGTCCTCTGTCTTAGCAGTGCTGATAAGAGTACCGAGAGCGGGAGTACTTGTCATACCGCCGGTAAGAGAACCGAGGTTGTTGAGAAGGCTGAGCTTCAGAACGTACTTCGCGAAGAAGAAGCCGGCAACCATGGGAACAAGTGTCATGATGATACCGTATACGAAGTACATGGGGTCGAAGTTAGCAACGAAGTCAACACCGCCGGGAACACCTGCGCCAACGAGGAAGAGCACGAGACCAAGCTCACGGAAGAGCTTAAGTGTGTGTGTCGGGCATGATGTTTACCTTACCGACTCTGCCGAAGTGGCCGAGGATAAGGGAAACGAGGAGGCAGCCGCCGGTTGTTGTGAGAGAGAAGCAAGTTCCGTCAAGGCCTGCGGCGCTGAGCGGGATCTTGATCTTACCAACGATGGTACCGAGAACAGCCGCAAGAGCGAAAGCCGCGAAGCCGTGCTCGTCAATGTTAAAGAGACCTGTGATAGCCTTCTTGACCTTACCCTCTTCAACCTGAACGAGCTTTGCACGCTCAGCATCCATGTCAGCCTTTGTAAGCTTGGGGATGAGCTGTACGAAGAGAACAACGCCGATAACGCCGAAGATGTAAGCGATACCGTGACCAACGGAAACGAGGGAAGTGTACTCAGCGGCAACGGTTGCCTTAGCCGCGGAGAATGCGGGAGTAGATGTGAGAGAACCGGAGAGAAGACCTACTATCATTGCCACGAAGCATTCGCGATTCTCGATGGTAGCACCGTAACCGATGCCGTCACCCATGAGGATACAAGCTACAGCGGAAACACCGCCGAAGAGGATGATCACAAATCCGAGAAGAACGTAGGACTTGAAGTTGCGCTTCATGTTGCCAAAGAACTTGGGACCTGCGATAAAACCAACGGACGTTACGAAGAGGATAAGACCGAGGCTTTCGATAACCTCAAGAGCTTCAACGAAGATGTCAGCCATGGGCTTGCCTTCGCCGAAGATGATATCCTTGAAGAGCGCACCGAAAACCAGCGCGATAACGAAAACGCCTGCGTCACCAAGAGACACGCCCTTGATGGTGATGCGTCCCAGTGCGTATCCGACAAAGAGGATGCCGAATACACACATGAGAACGAATGAAATACCCGTTACGGGAATAACACCGCCAAATAAAGTCATTTTTTCATACTCTCCTTTTAAACTTAACCGTTAACCTTACGTGTATAGTCGGGGAGGAGCTTGGGAGACGTAACGTCTGTCTCGATGCCTGCCTCTGCGATCTCGGACTCGAACTTAGCGATGTGATCAAGTGTGAGCGTACCAACGGTCACGTCCTTAGCGCAAGCCGCCGCGTTCTGACCTGCGTTACGTCCGAATACGATGATGTCAAGGAGGGAGTTACCCATGAGACGGTTTCTGCCGTGGATACCACCGACAGCCTCACCTGCAACGAAGAGGTTCTTAACGTTTGTGGTCATGCCGTTAACGTCGATGTCAAGACCGCCGTTCTGGTAGTGAAGTGTGGGGTAGATAAGGATGGGCTCTTTTCTGATATCGATGCCGTACTTACCGAACATTCTCATCATAGCGGGGATTCTCTTTTCGATAGTACCCTCGCCGCCGATAGCCTCGATCATGGGAGTGTCGAGCCATACTGCGAGACCGGAACCTGTGTCAACACCGTTGCCGCGTGCGTTGCACTCGCGGATAATGGATGCCGCGGATACGTCACGGGTCTCAAGGGGATGCATGAACGCCTCACCGTTTGCATTGATGAGCTTAGCGCCGAGTGAACGTACCTTCTCTGTTACGAGAGCACCGAAGATCTGCTCGGGATATGCCGCACCGGTGGGGTGATACTGAAGTGTTTCTGCATAGAGAAGCTTTGCGCCTACTCTGTAGCCGAGAACGAGACCGTCAGCTGTTGCACCGTAGTGGTTAGATGTGGGGAAGCCCTGGTAGTGCATACGGCCTGCACCGCCTGTAGCGATGATAACGGTCTTTGCACGTGCAACGAGAAGCTCACCTGTTTCCATGTTCATGAGAACTGCACCTGCTGCGTTGCCGTTCTCGTCGAGGATAAGCTCAATAGCGGATGTGAAATCAACAACGTTGATACCGCGGTTGAGAACCTCGTCACGGAGAGTTCTCATGATCTCAGCGCCGGAGTAGTCCTTAGCAGCGTGCATACGCTTACGGGACGTACCGCCACCGTGTGTTGTAACCATTCTGCCGTCAGCATCCTTGTCGAACTCAACGCCAAGGTTAGAGAGCCACTGGATAGCCTCGGGAGCATCGCAAACAAGCTTTGCAAGAAGATCTCTCTTTGCGGCAAAGTGACCGCCTCCAAAAGCATCTACGAAGTGGATAGCGGGAGAGTCATTGGGCTTATCAGCCGCCTGAATACCGCCCTCTGCCATCATTGTGTTGGCATCGCCCATACGAAGCTTTGTAACGATCATAACGTTAGCACCG
>JAFXKJ010000085.1 GCA_017531765.1 Clostridia bacterium | reverse complement strand
TTTCGATATAATTGACTGTAGGCATACCTGCTCCTCCGATAAAGTTTTGTCTAGTCAACTTTATTTTATCAGATTTTTGCAGATATGCCTATCTTTTTTTGATATCTGTCAGGAGCTACCCCAACTTTTATTATAGAACCAGAAAACTTCACCTTTTGCAGTGAAGTTTTTCTTTTTCAGGCTCAGTTTTGTTTTTGAGCGGCAGCACGTTCACGGCAAATGTCCGCCCAACGGGGAGTTTTGCTTATCATTTCATGAAGACTTGCGAGGGTGGCGGGAACGTCAATATTCTGAGGACAGATCCTTGAACAAGCACCGCAGGATATGCAAGCTGACGGCAATTTTTCCTCGGGAAAGCCTTCAAGTCTCATTGTCGCCATGAATGACGGGAATGTAGCCATTTCGTTGTAAATTGAAATCATATAAGGAATGTCAAGCCCCATGGGACAAACATCGGTGCAGTAACGGCAGGATGTACAGGGAAGTGTGTTTTTCAACTCTCGGGCTACATCTTCAAGAAGAGCACACTCCTTGCCGTTGAGAGGGGATAACTCCGAAAAAGTATCGATATTATCACATAGCTGTGACATATCGGACATTCCGGAAAGGATTACTCGGACATTCGGGAAGTTCATGAGCCAGCGGAATGCCCATGAAGCGCTGCTTGATCCGGGACGGAGCATTTTCATCACTGCTTCTGTTTTTTTCGGAAGCTTTGCAAGCTTTCCCCCGCGCACGGGTTCCATGACAATAACGGGAATACCGTATTTTGTCAGAAGTTCGTACTTGCCTTTTGAATCCTGCAGAGTATTGTCAAGGTAATTGTGTTGTATCTGACAAAACTCCATATGCTCGCCGTATTCATCAAGGAAATCGGAGATCATTTTTACCCCGCCGTGTGTTGAAAAGCCCAGGTGACGGATCCTTCCAAGTTCTTTCTGTTTGATGAAATAGTCGATAATACCCCATTTTTTGTCACGGTAAACGTCAATGCAATTTTCATTCACGTTGTGGAGGAGATAAAAGTCAAAATATTCCACTTCGCATTTCTTTAACTGCTTTTCGAATATTTCGGCAGGGTCGTACACATCAGCAGTCTGGTGTCCCGGGTATTTTGAGGCTAAATAATATGTATCGCGAGGATATTTTTTCAATATCTTTGCCGTTACCAACTCGGACTCCCCCGAGTGATAAGGCCATGCTGTATCAAAGTAGTTCACACCGCAGGAGATAGCTTTGTCGATCAAGGCCTCCGTAGCCTCGAAATCGATCTTACCCTCTGAGGTTGGAAGTCTCATAGTCCCGAAGCCGAGAAGTGAAACACGGCTACCGAGAAGATCACTGTATAACATAATAAATGAATCCTTTCATCATTGACTTATATTTTTATTATACACTAACGAAAAAAATATTTCAAGTACCGCTTGATGTTAAAGTAAATTTGGAGTATAATAATCTGAGATATTACATATTTCGGAGACTACTATGAATAAACGACAAACTGTGAATATGTGCGACGGTCCGATTTTCAAAAACATCGTTCGGTATGCAGTACCGCTGATCCTTACAGGTCTTTTGCAACTCCTGTATAATGCGGCTGATATAATTGTTGTGGCTAAATGGGCGGGAGGAACTGCTCTTGCTGCTGTCGGCTCCAACGGTGCTTTGATCAATCTGATAGTAAATGTTTTTGTCGGCCTTTCCGTCGGTGCAAGTGTGATCGTATCACGTTTCTACGGTGCGGAAGACAAAAAGAATCTTCATGAGTCCGTTCACTGCGCTATGTCTCTCAGCATCATATGTGGTGTTATAACGCTGGTTATAGGACTCATGGTCTCACGTCCTGCCCTTGTTTTGATGTCAACACCTGATGATGTTATCGGACAAGCTACAACGTATCTCAGAATTTATTTTCTCGGAATGCCCGCCTTTATGATATATAACTTCGGCGCGGCTATACTCAGAGCCGTGGGTGACACAAAACGTCCTCTCTATATACTCATGGCATCGGGTCTTGTAAACGTAATTTTGAATCTGATTCTTGTTATCGGATTTCATATGGACGTTGAAGGAGTGGCGATAGCAACACTTACGTCTCAGGTGATTTCAGCAGTTGCGGTTGTCGTTTGCCTTATGCGCACAAATGACGTGTACAAATTCGAATTCCGCAAGTTGCGCCTTTATCCCCAAAAGCTCGTTGCTATGCTTCGCAATGGAATCCCCGCGGGAATACAAGGCTCTATTTTCTCGATTTCAAATATTCTTATTCAGTCGTCCGTTAATTCCTTTGGCTCAGCTGTGGTTTCGGGCAATGCCGCGGCGGCAAACGTTGAAGGATTTGTCTATGTTGCAATGAATTCACTGCACCATACTTGTCTTGCGTTTATGTCTCAGAACATCGGTGCGGGGAAGTTTGAAAGGCTTTCAAAGATATTCAAAACCTGTATTATAATCGTAATCGTCGTCGGTCTTGTGGTTGGCGGTACAGTATTTATATTCGGCGAACAGCTTATGTCGCTTTATACAGCGGCATCCGGTGCTGATCAAAGCATACTTCCCGAAGATATCGTAAAGTACGGTATGAATCGTCTGGAAATAATATGTACAATGTATTTCCTTTGCGGAATTATGGATGTTTTGGTTGGTGCACTGAGAGGAATGGGCTCACCCTGGATGCCGATGATAGTGTCCATCGTCGGAGTTTGCGGAATCAGAATCACATGGATATATACCGTGTTCAGATTCTACACCACACCTGAATCTCTGTACGTTTCCTATATTGTTTCATGGTTGGTAACGGCATCCGTACATTTCATTTGTTACATTGTCGTTTCAAAAAAATTCAGGACCATCACGAAAAATACCGATCTCGGTATAATCAACTAATCATCAAAACAGTCTCGAATTTCGGGACTGTTTTTGATATATGCTACAAATATAGTTGAATTGACAAAGTCTCATTGACTATATATGTTATATTTGATATAATGAACAGAGTGTACGTTACTATTAAAATTTGAAGATTAAGGAAGGTGAATTATTGATGATCAAAACGCTTGCTAAAAGCATAAGAGAATATAAGCGTTCTGCTATCGCGACTCCGATCTTTGTCTCTCTTGAGGTGGTACTTGAATGTATCATCCCGTTTATAATTGCGGCTCTTGTCAGTGAGATTCAAAACGGATGTGAGCTCAGCGTTATTTTTAAGTATGGCGGAGTTCTTATCGTGCTTGCAATGCTGTCTCTTCTTTTCGGTATACTTGCAGGTATCACGTGTGCCAAGGCTTCATGCGGCTTTGCAAAAAATCTACGTCACGATATGTTTTACAGTATACAGGACTTTTCGTTTGCAAACATTGATAAGATTTCTACATCATCCCTCGTAACACGTCTTACAACTGATGTATCCAATGTTCAAATGGCATTTATGATGCTTATCAGGGTTGCGGTCAGATCGCCCTTTATGCTTATTTTCTCGTTCGTTATGGCATTTATAATGGGTGGAAAAATGGCTATGATCTACTTTTTCGTAATTCCCGTGCTTGGTGTGGGTCTTTCCTTGATTATCAAAAAAGCTCATCCCATATTCAGAAGTGTTTTCAAAAAATACGATGCCATCAACAGCTCCATTCAGGAAAATATTAAGGGCATAAGAGTTGTTAAGTCTTTCGTAAGAGAAAAACATGAATCTCGTAAATTTGACACAGCCGCAAACGACGTTTGCCGTGACTTTACAAGAGCTGAACGTATTCTTGCATTCAACTCCCCCATCATGCAGCTTTGTATGTACAGCGTAATGGTGTTTGTTCAGCTTTTCGGTTCCTATATCGTTATCTCAACAAACAGCACGGACCTTAACGTGGGACAAATGTCAGCGCTCATTACCTACAGCGTTATGATGCTCATGAGCCTTATGATGATCTCAATGATATTCGTCATGCTGACCCTTTCCGCTGAATCCTGTAAGCGAATTGCTGAAGTTATCAACGAGAAATCCACCCTCACATCCCCCGAAAATGCTGTCTTCACAGTTAAAGACGGGTCTATTGAGTTTGATAACGTATGCTTCAGATATTCTGAAACTGCAGAAAGAATGGCTTTGTCCGAGATTGATCTTAAGATCCGTTCCGGCGAGACCATCGGTATTATCGGCGGCACAGGTTCATCCAAATCCACACTCATTCAGCTTATTTCCCGTCTCTATGACGTGTCTGAAGGCTCCGTTAAAGTAGGCGGCTTAGACGTTCGCGAATACGATCTTGAAAGTCTCAGAAACAGTGTTGCGGTAGTTCTTCAGAAGAATGTTCTGTTTTCAGGTACGATCAAAGAGAATCTTCGTTGGGGCAACAAAAATGCCACTGATGATGAGCTGATCGAAGCCTGCAAGCTGTCATGTGCTGACGAATTTATTTCGTCCTTCCCCGATAAGTACGATTATTACGTAGAGCAGGGCGGTGCTAACCTTTCAGGCGGTCAGAAGCAGAGACTTTGTATCGCACGTGCTCTCTTGAAAAAGCCGAAGATACTTATACTTGACGACTCAACAAGCGCGGTTGACACCAAGACCGATGCCTTGATCCGTCATGCAATGAAGACATATATTCCCGAAACCACAAAGCTGATCATCGCTCAGAGAACGGCGTCCGTTGAAGATGCTGACCGCATTGTTATCATGGACGGCGGTAAGATCGCGGCTGTAGGTACTCACAGTGAACTTCTTGAAAGTAATGAAATGTATCGCGAGATCTATTTCTCACAGAATAAGGCAGGAGGTGACGAGCAGTGAACGGTAAGATGAAAACACCTCCCAAGGGTGCTAAAATGGGTCCCCCCAAGGCACGTAAAGGAACACTGGGCAGACTCCTTAAAACGGTTGTTTCCTTTTATCCCGTTATGGTTCCCGTAATAATCGTATGTATTATGTTTAACGCCGTTGTCGGCTCACTTCCGTCCTTCTTTATGCAGAAGGTAGTTGCTATAATTGAGGACGCTCTCAAAATGGGAACGCCTTGGAAGGATGCCGCAGGGGACGTGATCTCTGTTGTATCCATTCTTATAGTGCTCTATGTTTTCTCCCTCGCCATAGGTGTGGTATATAACCAGCTGGGTGCTATATTCACCCAGGGTGTACTTAAGAAAATGAGATGCAAGATGTTTGACAAAATGCAAACTCTTCCCGTTAAGTTTTTCGACACTCATAACCACGGTGACGTTATGAGTACCTATACCAATGACATTGATACTCTCCGTCAGCTGATATCTCAAAGCATTCCTCAGCTTATGATCTCGGGAGTGACTGTTCTCACTCTCCTCTGCATCATGCTGTATTTCAGCGTTTGGATGACCCTTGTGGTACTTTTAGGAGCTTTCTTCATGACCGTTGCTACAAAGAAGATCGGCGGCGGAAGCGCAAAGTATTTTGTCCGTCAGCAAAAGGCTGTGGGTAAAATGGAAGGCTTTGCTGAAGAAATGATGCACGGGCAGAAGGTCGTTAAGGTGTTCTGTCACGAAGAGGAAAGTAAGGCGGATTTCGACAGGATCAACGATGCCCTTTGTGCTGAAGCTGAAAAAGCAAACAAGTATGCAAATATACTCGGTCCCGTTCTTAATAACTTAGGTAATATTCTTTACGTCGTAGTTGCTATAGTAGGCGGAATTTTCATGGTTACCGATATTCCCAATCCTTCTATCAGCGGGATGGCATTCGGTATCAGCCTTGTTGTACCTTTCCTCAATATCACAAAGCAGTTTTCTTCAAACATAAATCAGGTGTCAAACCAGATAAACTCCATTGTTATGGGTCTTGCCGGTGCCGACAGAATCTTTACTCTCCTTGATGAAGAGAGTGAGCATGATGACGGTTACGTAACGCTTGTCAATGTCAGAGAAGAGAACGGTGAGCTTATTGAGTGTGAAGAACGAACCGAGATTTGGGCGTGGAAGCATCCTCACTCCGACGGTACTCTCACCTATACCCGTCTTAGAGGTGACGTGGTCCTTGACAGCGTTGATTTCGCTTACGTGGAAGGTAAGAACGTACTTCATGACGTTTCAATTTACGCAAAGCCCGGTCAGAAGGTAGCTTTTGTAGGAGCGACAGGTGCGGGTAAAACTACGATCACCAATCTTCTCAACAGATTTTACGATATTGCCGACGGTAA
Source organism: Clostridia bacterium (assembly GCA_017531765.1). Lineage (GTDB taxonomy): Bacteria > Bacillota > Clostridia > Oscillospirales > CAG-272 > RUG11130. Next base: position 7,723 of record JAFXKJ010000085.1, on the reverse strand, counting down.
AGTTCGTTATGACGGTATCAACGTTAATAAGATCAAAAAATCCGATCTGAGACGTGCTCTCGGCATTATTCTCCAGGATACCAACCTTTTTACCGGTACCGTAATGGATAATATCAGATACGGTAAGCTTGATGCTACTGATGAGGAATGTATCGCTGCAGCAACTCTTGCGGGAGCAGACGATTTTATCACGCGTCTTCCCGAAGGATATGCTACAATGCTTACCGAAAACGGCGCAAATCTGTCTCAGGGACAGCGACAGCTCCTTTCTATCGCACGTGCGGCAGTAGCAGACCCGCCGGTTATGATCATGGACGAAGCTACCTCGTCTATCGATACGAGAACCGAGGCAATAGTTCAGCGAGGTATGGATGCCCTGATGCACGGCAGAACCGTATTCGTTATTGCTCACAGACTTTCAACCGTCAAGAACTCCGATGTTATCATTGTTCTTGATCACGGACGTATTATCGAGCGCGGAAGCCATGATGATCTGATCGCTGCTCGGGGGCAGTACTACAGACTCTACACAGGTGCGTTTGAGCTTGAGTAAAAAGCCTCACGTGCCCCGAGTATCAACCAAAATAGAAAACAGAGCAAGGGTAGAAGGAACAAATCCTTCTGCTCTTGCTCTGTTTGGCTTCACTTTTAGAATTTTACGGTTTCCCCTGCGTGAACGCAAACGGAACCGTTGTCATGTCTGACGTAAACGTCGATCTGTGTGGGATTATATACCTTAGTCGTGTCGGCATTGTATTCAAGGCTTCTGTAAGCCTTTACATAATTATACAGCTCGCCGTTGGTAGAGTACCAAAAGTCTTCACGCCCTGAGATCTTCTTTAATTTTTCTTCAATCAGGTCCCATTTATGGATAAATTCAAATGAATGTCCCCATGCGTAGAAGACCTTGCCGTGGTAATAGTTGTTATTAAGCTTAATAAATCTGTCTAACAGCTCGTCAAAATCTCCTTCAAGAAAATGTGCTGTCGGTTTCCATACATACCAGGTGTCTTCCTCGGGCAGGAGAAACGAGGTGTCTCTCTGTGCTAAACGTGCATATTTGAATCCGCAAAGCTTGGCGCATTCGATTGCTCCCTTGCTGTAGCTTCCGTAAGGATAAACGTGGCCTGTTACAAACGTATCGAAAAGTTCTTCGAGACGCCGTCTGTCCATGAGCATATCATAAAGAGCCTCTGAAGTGGGAACGTGACCGACAGCCTCATGATGATAACCGTGAGATACAATTTCAAAATGCGGATCGGAAAGAAGCTCCAACGCTTCCTTTTCCGTCATCGGTCTGTGACCGTGGGGGGAAACGGGAACTTCGGCACCCTCGGGATAAAGCTCACCTGCGCACAGATTGAAAGATCCCTTAAGATCGTATTTCAGCAGCAGCTTTGCAAGTGGAATGTCGGAATCATGACCGTCGTCAAAGCTCATAGTAAATGCTTTTGTTTTGAACCCCGGAAACATCAGTGTTAATTTATTCATGACTGTTGCCTCTTAAAAGTAAAATTTTCGGCGTGAAGATGCTATGTCTTCAATAACTATATTATATTACAACATATGAGATAATTCAACAGTTATTTTGAAGATAATAATATTGAAAATACATCACAAATGTGTTATAATATCCAGGTGAGGTTATGTCTAAGAAAAGGCAAGGTTCAATTTAATGAAAATCATAGTTGTAGGCTGCGGTAAGATCGGAACTCATATAGTTGCAATGCTCACTCACGAAGGGCATGATGTGGTTGTTGTAGACCGTGATCCCGTGGTTATTGATTCTTTAACAAACATATATGATGTCATGGGTGTTTGCGGCGGAGGAGCAGACTGTGAGATCCTCAAAGAGGCAGGTGTCGATAAGGCTGAACTGTTTATTGCCGCTGCTGGCTCCGATGAGCTGAATATGCTTAGCTGCTTTATGGCGAAGAAAATGGGTGCCGCCCATACTATCGCTCGTATCAGAAATCCACAGTACAATGATAAAAGCCTGAATTTTATGCGCGAAAATCTGGGACTTGCCATGGCTATAAATCCCGAGCTTCTTGCCGCACATGAAATTTTCAATATTCTTAAGCTTCCCGCGGCTGTAAAGCTGGAGTCGTTCTCGCGCCGTCATTTTGAAATGATCGAACTAAAAATCAAGGATAATTCTCCCCTTGTAGGAGGACGCATCGCCGACATCCGAAACAGATTTTCCGCTGAATTCATTATCTGTGCCGTTCACAGAGGCTGTGTGACACATATCCCCGACGGTAATTTTGTTCTTCAGTCGGGAGATAAGATCGCCATTGCGGCAGCACACCTTCAGATTCAGAAAATGTTGAAGGAAATGGGTATTATCCATAAGGAAGCAAAAAATGTAATGATTCTCGGCGGAAGCAGAATGGCGATCTATCTCGCTAAGATGCTGACCTCAGTGGGAAATAACGTAAAGATCATCGAAAAGAAAGAGTCAGTATGTGAAGAGCTTTGCGAAGCTTTACCCAAGGCAGTTATTGTACACGGTGACGGAGCCAGTCAGGAGCTTCTCCTTGAAGAAGGACTTCACCAAATGGATGCCTTTGTTTCTCTGACGGGAATGGACGAGGAAAACATCCTCATGTCGATTTTTGCTATGTCAAATAAAGTTCCCAAGGTCATATCAAAGGTAAACAGTGATGAGCTTGCTCCCATCGCAGGCAGTCTCGGTCTTGACTGTCTTGCCTCCCCGAAGAAATCTATTTCCGATGTTGTTATCAGGTATGCAAGAGCACTTAAGAATTCGATCGGAAGTAACATTGAAACACTTTATACCTTTATGGATGGTTCAATTGAGGCAATTGAATTTAACGTAAAAGCAGATTCAAAACTTGTGGGAATTCCTATTTGCAAACTGAATATCAAAAAAGGTATTCTTATAGCCGGAATTCTCAGAAACAGAAAGCCTAAGATTCCCACAGGTAACGATGTGTTTATTCCGGGAGACAGAGTTATCATTATTGCTGCGGATATGCATCTTAACGGTTTTCAGGATATAGTTGGTCAGCCCATCAAACGTGATGAAGTTTGATAGTTGTTGGGAGATGAATATTTTTCATGAATTATAAAATGGTCGTTAGCATGACAGGACTTATTTTAAGACTGGAAGCTGCACTTCTTGTACTTCCAACTGTCATAGCTTTGATATATAGGGAAAGCACAATTGTATCATTTCTTATTACGATAGGAATTACTCTCGGAATAGGTATTGTAATTAAATTACTTTGTAAGACTGATAACTCCATTGTGTACGCGAAGGATGGTTTTGTAATTGTAACACTTTCATGGCTTTGTCTGTCCGCCTTCGGCGCGTTACCGTTTTTTATAAGCGGTGAGATTCCGTCTTACGTTGATGCTTTTTTTGAAACAGTCAGCGGTTTTACCACAACCGGTGCTTCTATTCTAAAGGATGTTGAAGTGCTCAGTAAAAGTATACAATTTTGGCGAAGCTTTACTCACTGGATCGGCGGTATGGGTATTATCGTTTTGGTTATGGCTATATTCCCAACCTCTTCTGGAAGAAGTATGCATATCATGCGTGCCGAAATGCCGGGTCCGATCGTTGGTAAACTCGTTCCCCGCGTTAAGAATACTGCGAAAATATTGTACCTTATCTATATTGCGTTGACACTGATGCAGATAGTGTTGCTAACCCTCGGAGACATGAATCTGGTTGAAAGTATAGTTCACTCGTTCGGTACTGCAGGTACGGGCGGATTTGGAATTATGTCTGACAGTATTGGCAGTTACAGTGCCTACTCGCAGTGGGTGATTGCGATATTCATGCTTATTTTCGGTATAAACTTCAATCTCTTTTATTTGATTTTAATAGGTAGAGTGAAAAATGTGCTGAAAAGTGAAGAGCTTCACGCTTATATCGGTATCGTTGTTTTTTCAATAGCAGCAATATGCATGAATGTTTATCATATGTACTCGGGGTTCTCCGAAGCGCTGAGACATACCACATTCCAAGTGTCATCCATTATGACTACAACAGGTTTTGCTACCACCGATTTTAATACATGGCCGTCATTTTCCAAAGCCATACTGTTAGTTCTCATGTTTATCGGAGGATGCGCAGGTTCAACGGCGGGCGGTCTTAAGGTGTCAAGAATCGTTCTCATAATTAAGATCATCGCAAACAATATCCGTAAAGTTCTTAATCCCCGTGCTGTTGGTTCAGTCCGTTTTGAAGGGAAAATGCTGGATGAGACCACTCGTAGGGGCATTTCGAATTATCTGTCCCTTTATTTTGTTTTGTTCTTTTTAATGTTTCTTGTTGTCAGCCTTGACAGATTCGATTTCGAAACTAATTTTAGTGCTGTAGCGGCCTGCTTTAATAATATCGGTCCCGGATTTTCTGTTGTCGGACCTACCGGAAGCTTTGCTGATTACTCTGTATTATCGAAGTTTACGCTGTCCGCGGCTATGCTTCTCGGCAGACTTGAGCTCTATCCGCTGCTTATTATGTTCCTTCCCACCACTTGGAGAAGAGCTAAAAATGTTGTTTGATGATTGATGGTGCTTTATAGCGATTTATTTATAAAAAGTTTATATATGGTTTATCAAATGTTGATTACAATATAAAGTTTTTGGTATATAATGTCTTTTACAATAGACTTAAATGAGGTAAAATAATGCTTAAATTAGTAAATGTTTCAAAAACTTATATTAGCGGAGATGAAAAGGTAGGCGCGCTGAACGGCGTCAGCATAAATTTCCGAAAGAATGAGTTTGTCTCAATTCTCGGTCCTTCAGGCTGCGGAAAAACCACTCTTCTGAACATCATAGGAGGACTTGATCAGTACACAGACGGTGATCTTGTGATTAACGGTAAATCAACCCGTAATTTTACAGATCGAGACTTCGATACTTACCGCAATCACTCTATAGGATTTGTTTTCCAAAGCTATAACCTGATTCCTCATCAGTCAGTCCTTTCAAACGTTGAGCTTGCGCTCACACTTTCAGGTGTTTCGAGAGCAGAACGCCGCCGTCGTGCACTTGAAGCTCTTGAAAAGGTTGGGCTTGCAGATCAGATAAAAAAGAAACCGAATCAGATGTCCGGCGGTCAGATGCAGAGAGTTGCCATCGCCCGAGCGCTTGTTAATGACCCCGATATTCTCCTTGCAGACGAGCCTACAGGTGCGCTTGACTCTGAAACAAGCATACAGATCATGGATATCCTTCGTGAGATCGCAAAGGATAAGCTTGTTATCATGGTTACACATAATCCTGATCTTGCCGAGGAATATTCCACAAGAATCATCAGAGTTCTTGACGGTAAGGTTCAGAGTGACAGTGATCCTTTTGACGGAGAGAAGTATGATACACCTGAGGTAAGCGAGAAAAAGCGTAATAAGTCTGAAAAGACCACAAGAAAAACCTCAATGTCATTCCTTACCGCGCTTTCGCTTTCCTTTAACAATTTGATGACCAAAAAAGCCCGTACGTTTATGACAAGCTTTGCGGGATCCATCGGTATCATCGGTATTGCGCTTATTCTTTCAGTGTCTACCGGTGTAAACGCGTATATTAATCAGGTTCAGGAAGAAACGCTTATCAGCTATCCGCTTACCATTAACGCAGAGTCGGATGTGTCAAATATTCTTGCTAACTTTATGAGCGCACAGGCTGAAGACGCGGCGGAATCAAAGGAAGACGGTTATGTTTACTCTCGCGATGTTATGTATGATATGATGAATTCCATGACACAGAGGGAATCAAACAACCTTACCGATTTCAAAAAGTATCTTGAAAAAGAAGATGAAGAAATAAAGAAATACGCATCGTCTATCAGATACGGTTACGGCACAAAGCTTTCCGTTTATACGAAAGATCCGGACGGTAAGATAGTTGCTTGTAATATGGAAGAAATGATGGAGAGCATCTATCAGAATATGGGGATAGATCAGGGTTCAGCATCTTCCTACAGTTCAACAATGATGTCAATGGGGTCTTTTGACCTTTGGCAGGAAATGATCCCCGGAGAAAACGGTGAATTTATAAGCCCTTCCATCACTGAGCAGTACGACGTCATTTACGGTGATTGGCCTAAAAACTATAATGAAGCAGTTCTTGTAGTCAGCGAACACAACGAAATCAGCGACTATGCTCTCTACGGTCTCGGACTGAAGCCTTTTGATAATATGATTGAGATCATGTATGGCTCAATGAAGGGTGAGTCTGTAGAGCTCAAGGGTGAAGACAAATGGACATATGAGGATATCTTGAATAAGGAGTACAGACTTGTTCTTGATTCCGACAAGTTCGCTTACCAGGCTGATGAAAATGTATATTTGGACCGTACCAAGAACGAACGGGGACTTAAAACACTTTATGCAAACGACGAGCTTTCCGAGAGAATAAAGATCGTTGGTATAATCAGAGCTTCAGAGGATGCTAACGGCGCGTCCATTACGGGAGCAATCGCATATCCTTCAGCTCTCACTGATTATATAATCAAAGAATCCGGTGAGAGTGAACTCATTAAAAAGCAGCTGGATAACAAAGAAATCGACGTGCTTACAAATCTTCCTTTTGAAGTAGAACTCACCGATGAGGAAAAGATCGAAAGAATAAAGAGCTACGCGGATTCTCTTGAGGGTGAAGAAAAGAGAGCGCTGTACCTTCAGTTTATCTGTACCCCGTCTGATGACTATGTTGCATCTAAGACGGCAGAATACGAGAAGAATTATGACAGAGAAATGTACCAGCAGATGCTTCTGAATATGTACATGACGCAAAACACTGAAAATCCCGAAAATGACAGTGCATTTATTCAGGAATATTTCGTTTCAATGAGCGATGAAGAGTTCAAGACAGAGTTCTTTAATAATCTTCCCGATATTATCAATGCACAGTATGCGGCGCAGGAAGCTGCCAAGTATGCTATGGAATCATTTGAAGTAATTGAAGCAAAGGTAGCTAAGACCGACGCGGATTATCTTAAATATTACGAACTGTATATGCCCAGGGAATTCTCAGATTCAACCTACGAAGATAATCTTAAGGCTCTCGGATACGTAAATCTCGATACTCCCACGTCAATAAGCATTTACGTGAATACCTTTGATAATAAGGACAAAGTAAACGAGTTTATTGCAAAATACAATGAAGGCGTGTCGGAAGAAGATCAGATCAAGTATACGGATTATTTTGCAATTCTTATGTCGGGAATTTCCACCGTTATCAACGCTATCTCATACGTGCTGATTGCATTTGTTGCCATCTCCCTTGTGGTTTCATCCATCATGATCGGAATTATCACGTATATTTCCGTTCTTGAAAGAACTAAAGAGATAGGAATTCTCAGAGCGATCGGTGCTTCAAAGAAGGATATTGCACGTGTGTTCAACGCGGAAACCATTACTGTGGGATTTGTAGCGGGACTTATCGGTATCATCGTTACACTCCTTCTCCTTATTCCCATTAACGCAATCATTCACTACCTTACAGGTATATCAACACTTACAGCAGTTCTTCCCATCGGTGCGGCGGTGATTCTTGTTCTTATCAGCATGGCGCTTACGGTAATAGCCGGTCTGTTCCCGTCAAGAGTTGCGGCTAAGAAGGATCCCGTTGTAGCACTCAGAACCGAATAAATAAAAATGGGGTTGTCGCATTTAGAATGATGATTGACAAAACGCCAAATAATGTGTAGGGACCGGCGTCACTGTTTGCGAAGCAAACAGTG
>JAFXKJ010000084.1 GCA_017531765.1 Clostridia bacterium | reverse complement strand
TTTCGATATAATTGACTGTAGGCATACCTGCTCCTCCGATAAAGTTTTGTCTAGTCAACTTTATTTTATCAGATTTTTGCAGATATGCCTATCTTTTTTTGATATCTGTCAGGAGCTACCCCAACTTTTATTATAGAACCATAAAATAATCAAGACCGCCACATCGGCGGTCTTGATTATTTTATAAATAAATTTAATTTCCCGGGAAATCAGGAAAATGTTGTTTGTCTGTCGCAGGTGAAGGTCACATATATTCAACAAGACGTCTGCCGACCTTTGAAGGCCCTTGAGGAAGTCTTTCGTCTGACGGCGGCATAGGATCAAAGCTGAGAGGGGAATGAGGCTCCTGCTGATACCAATAAACAGTAGAAGCAACGTCGTCACATTCGGAGCGGTCGTTGGCGTGACCGTGTTCGATACTTACCCTTATCTTGTTCTCAAAGGGAATGGGATCAGCAATGTGGAATCTGTACACTGCTACTTTTCCGTTGCAGTTGTGTGCCCGACCAAAGAAATGGTCCTCGCACCAGGGTTCGCCGCAGTACAAATTATGAGTCTTTTGCATACCCCACGCATGGCAGAAGTAATCCTCACTGCCTGTACCGTGAAGGTCGGGAGGCCACGCTCCGCCGCAGTCGAGGTTTCCTTCGGGACGGTCGATGAAGAACATATCGTCACCTTCACCCCACCAATCACCTGCACGGTTGTCAACACTCATATTTACACCGAGGAAGTTTCCACGACCCTCTGCATAAAGAAGTCGGTAATTATACTTATCGGTAAGATTTCGTCCATGAAGCATTTCGTCGTAAAGAGGATCACCTTCAACCTTAGGAGTAGTGACCGGATTCTCGCGTCTCCAGGAAGCATGGAGCGTAAACGTATCCTCGGGAAGGCTTTCATATTCCGACCAATCAACATAGTAATAAAGACTGATTCCGTGATCCTGCTCAGATACGAATTCTATTCTCGCACTCTTTTTGAAAGGCATGGGGATCCAGCAGTTAAGAGCAACACCTTGTCCTATTCTTGCAGGGTCATTGTTTACCGAGGTAGAAAAGCAGGCACTTGAATGTTCGTAAGACTCACAGTGACCGAGGCAGAAGAAATCTCCCACAGGGCATTCAACAGAAGGCGTTTCCTCTCCGTCCCAATACATTCTGATAAGATTACGGCGGAGATAGTAAGTTTCCTCTGTTGCGACTGCCATCCATATGTGCCGCACCACACCTGCGCCTTCAGTTTCAAAGATCACTTTTGTAGATTGCGGAGCAATACCAATGGCGTCACCGTTTCCGCCGGTCACGTCGTAACTGCTCTTGCGTTTTGCCTTGAAGGGAAGAGGTTGAGTTAGGTGATCCATATTGAACATGATAATTCTCCTTTACGCTTTTATAGTATAATTCTTGCCGTTACAGATGATCTTGACAGTAATCGGCTTGTCACTCTTAATCTTTATCTTAGGTTCTTCGTCAGATGATTTTCGTGCTTCACAGATGAGATCTACTGTAGCATCGCCGAGGGGGTAATTTTCAATGCCGTGGCGGTCTGTAAGGTTTACGTGCCAGGTAATTATTTTATTCTGAGCATCAGCTCTGATGCCGAATACATATTCAAACATTATTGAAATAGGGGCAAGACCTGTCCAACCGACAAAATCGCGACGAGCGTTACCGGGACCGGGAACAGCACCTTCGGGAGCGTAGTTTTCAAATACGGTATCCTCACGATTGAATACATCTACAACGCATCTAAGATAGTCAGAAGCAATCTCATGTGCGAGCTTGTCGTATCCGTGTTTTTCAAGACCTTTCAAAACCATGTAGTTAGTAGGTGCCCAAACTCCTCCGCACCAATACCCGCCGCTTTCTTCATAGCAAGGATCATTTGCAGCAATAGCAGGAATTCTGTTGGGACGTTTGAACTCTTCTTCATTGTCAAGATGCGCCACGTAAGCGTCAAGACGCTCCTTGGGGACGAGATCTGAGAGGAGTGTCCAGTATGAGCCTATGGTCTTAACTCCTGTCAGAGATCCGTCTCTTCGCTTGTCGTAATAATATGCATCCTCTTCAGACCACATAGTATTGTTTATTGTTCTTTTGAGTAGTTCCTGTTCTTCCTCGAGCCACTTGACTTCGTCTGTTCTGCCGAGAACATCTGCCATTTTAATGAGGATGCTTGCGCTGAGATATTGCTGTGCGCAGGCATCGATCCAACTCATAAAGGCATGAGAAATCTTTTCGTTATATTCGCGAGACATTCTGATCTGATTATCCATACCGCTTGCAAGACCGCAGGTCCAATAGCTTCCGTCCGGCCAAGAACGGTTACGCTGCAACCATAGGTGATAACCGCAAAGCGGATCGAATACTCTTGAAAGACGTTCTAAGTCACCTGTGGATGAGAAGTATTCCCATTCAGACCAAGGCATTACATTAGGACCGGTTGACGCAGGATCGTCCCTGTGCCACAATTCTCCGTTACGACTTTCGCAAATCTCTCGGCAGATAAATCCGTCTTTATGCTGATGGGAGTACATATTGTCAAGAGTCTTTTGAAAGTTGAAAATTCTGCTTGCATATTTACCGAACATGAGGATAAATGACGTATCCCACATAAATAGGAAACCGTTAAAAGCAGTATCTATGAAGTCGGCAATAAATCCTGCTTCGGGCACGGCTTTTTTTATGTTACCGAAACCTATTTTCCATGTTTTGTAGTAGCAAGCGATTGCATCTTCATGGCCTTCCCATACGGGAGAGGGAAGTTGGTCTTTGATTTCCTCGTAGATCGGAATGTCAACTGAATAACGAGGTCCGTTGATGAATGTGTTGTTGTCAGCAAATCTGTTACTGTCGTACTTCATATTTTCATTAACTCGGAAAAGTCTTCTTCTTGCCATTTATAAATCTCCTTTTTAATTATTGTTGTAAGAATAAATTAAGAGTCCGCATTCATATATTACTTCGATTTCTAAATGAGCATTTACATTAAAATCAAATATTCAATTTTTCGAACACTTCGTTTTCGAATTGACGTTTATAAAGCATTGCGTAGTAACCGTTTTTCTTCATAAGCTCACGGTGAGTACCAGATTCAATGATTTTTCCAGCTTTAACTGCTAAGATGACATCAGAATCAACTATTGTTGATAGTCGGTGAGCGATAATAAAAGAGGTTCTTCCTGCGATAACGGTCTTTATAGCATCCTGAATCAGCTTCTCGGTTTCGGTGTCAACTGACGAAGTTGCTTCATCGAGAATAAGGATCTTCGGATCGGCGAGTATTGCTCTGGCAAAAGAAAGAAGCTGTTTTTCGCCCGTTGACATATTACCTCCGCCTTCTCCCGCCTCACTGTCAAGTCCTGCATCAAGACGTTCGATTATCTTGTCTGCGGAAACAGTTTTAAGTGCTGCCATGATCTCTTCGTCGGTTGCACCTGGATTACCGAATTTTAGATTATCTCTGATAGTACCCGAAAACAGATGCGGAGTCTGAAGAACATAACCTATATTGGAGTGTAACCACAGCTGTGAACGTTCTTTTACATCTCTGCCGTCAATAAACACGCTTCCTTCGGTAGGTTCAAAGAAGCGGCATACGAGATTAACAAGCGTTGACTTACCTGCACCCGTTTCTCCGACGATTGCAACATTTGTACCCTTTGGAACATCAAGATAAAAATGATCAAGAACAAGTTCTTCACCATCGGGATACTTAAAGGAGACGTCACGGAATTCAATATGTCCGTGTAGCTCCTCCCAATTTTCTCTTTTCGGGGAAAATGTATCACCGTATCTTTTAATTACCTCGGGTGTATCAGTAACGTCTGACTGCGTTTCCATGAGTGTAGTAAATCTTTCGATATTTACCTGTGCGCCGATGAGCATGGTTATCGAGCTGACGAACCACTGTACAGGACCCATAATACCGAGAGCGTACTGAATGAACACGGAAAGCGTACCGATGAGCATAAGACCGTCTATAGTAATTAGTCCGCCGCGCCACAGTACAAGAGCAAGAGCTGTGTACGAACAAAGTGACAGGGTAGCGGAGAACAAAGAATTGAAGTGCGCGCTCTTGACTGACACACGTCTCATAACCCCCGTTTGATATCGAAACTCCCCGCCAATCTTGTCTTCCACAGTCAAGGTTTTGATTGTGTCAGCGCCTGAAATTCCTTCGCTGAAGTTAGATGTGATCTTTGAGTTTTCTTCACGTATCTGTCTGTGCATTGTAACGAGCTTCTTTTGGAATACCCAGGAAAGAAGAACTGCAAAGGGAATGATTGCAAGGATAAGAAGTCCAAGCTTCCAATTCATGAAGAGCATTGTGAAAATTACGCCGATCACGTATGAAAGGTTCCAAACTCCGTCCATAAGTCCCCAGGAAACGAGAGTACCGATTCTGTCCGTGTCGCTCATTACACGTGCGTGAACATAACCTGTATTGTTTCGGTTGAAGTACGAAAAAGACAGTGTCTGAAGATGTTCAAAGCTCTTTTGCTTCAGATCGCGTCCTACACCAAGCTCAATTTTACAAGCAAGGTAGCATGAAATCAAATTTGCTGCAGCCTGTACCAGAATTACGAATAGATATGCGAGTACGAATGCAACGATTCCGCTGACTGTTTCGTTCTTGATAAAGTTGTTGATTGCATATTTCTGGAACATAGGGATTATAATATCGGTTGCAGTTCCGAGAAGACCGAAGAGTACCATGACGGGAATCATGACACGGTAAGGCTTAAGGTGAGGGATAAGTTTAGTAATGCCGAAAAACGGCAGTTTTGTTGTATTGTTTTCTTTCATCATTCCACCTCCTCATCAATTATATGATCGGTGTGCTGAAGGTCGAATACACGCTTGTAGATTCCGTTCATTTCAAGAAGCTTCGAGTGATCTCCCGACTCTGCGATCCTTCCGTGATCGAGAACGATAATGTTATCAGCGTGCATAATAGACGAAATGCGGTGAGAAATAATAATAACCGTTGAGTCAGAGAGCTCTTGCTTTATAGAGTGTCTGATGATCGAATCGGTCTCGGCGTCGACAGCGGAAAGAGAATCGTCGAATATTATAACCGGAGTTCCGCGAAGCAGGATCCTTGCAATGGCAACACGCTGTTTCTGACCTCCGGAAAGGGTAACACCTCTCTCTCCGACGACGGTGTCGTAACCGTTTTTGAATTCTGAAATTGCTTTGTCGAGACAGGCGACCTTTACAGCTTTTTCGATCTCTTCTTTTGTTGCGTTTTCCTTTGAGATTGAAATATTCTCAGAAATCGTTCGTGAGAAGAGGAACGGCTCCTGTAGAACGATTCCGATATTGTCTCTTATAGACCTTGCTTTCAGATCCTTTACGTCAATTCCCGAGACGGTGATACTGCCGCTGTTGTCATCAAGTTCATACAGCCTGCAAAGAAGCTGAACGAGAGTGGACTTGCCGCTGCCCGTTCCGCCGAGGATACCAAGGGTTGTCCCTGCTTTTACGGTGAAAGAAACGTTGTCGAGGACCTTCTTTTTTCCGTCATAAGAAAAGCTTACGTTCTTGAATTCAATGTCTCCGCTAAGATCAGCGTCAACTGCATTTACTTTATCGCTTTCCGGCTTTGAATCGATTATGTAGCCGAGACGTCCAAGGGCTATAGAAGCTTTACTCATTTCGGAGATCATTCTTCCAAGACGTCTTACGGGCCACGTAAGGGTTGCGTTATAAGAAACAGCGGCTATAAAATCACCGGCAGTTATATCACCGTCAACACAAAGATAAACACCCGTAACGATGACGACCATAACTTGAACACATGAAATTATGTCGTTCGTAGCCCAAAAACTTGCAAGTACCCGACAGAGCTTGATCCAAGTGTTGGTGTATGTGTTGTTCTGATTGGTGAATTTCTCAATTTCGGCTTTTTCGCGACCGAAAGCTCTTACTACACGTACACCTGTAAGATTTTCCTGAACGATCGATGAAAGAATACCTTCGTTTTCATCGCATTTTGCAAATCCTTTACTGATAAGCTTATGGAAGCATCCTGAAAAACCCACAACCAGGGGAATGGAAAGCCCCGCGATGATAGCAAACTTCGGATGGATCTCAGCGAGGAAAAAGAGTGACAGGACGATCAGAAGAAAGGTGCTAACAACCTGAGTCAGCTGTTCTGATAAGAACCTCTTCAGTGTTTCAACGTCAGACGTACATCTTTGAATAATATCTCCCGTGGGATTTGCGGTATGCCACGAAAAGGGAAGGTGTTCGATTCTGTCAAACAGATTGTTTCGTGTCGTTTCAGTTAGCTTTTCGGACGCCGCAGTGTTGAGCACACCTGAAAGGTACTTGAATATACCGATAAACAGAGCAAATCCGATAATAATAACGGCAATCATCCATAGATTTGATTTCAGAAACTCAATACCGAATGTTTTTGTAACCAAAAAGCCCGCAACGGAATCGGGATCAACTGTTTCGTTGCCAATAATCGAGTCTGTAAGCAGTCTTATAATCTGTGGATATATCAGCTCAAAGATCGAAACAAGCAGAGTTGCCGCCATACTTAAAACGAAAAGGTGAACTGATCCTTTCAAAAATTTACGAATCAGTGAAATTTTGGAGCTTTTGTTCATTTGCACCTCCAGTAGATCCGTCTGAGACGGTAGGGAAAAGTGGCGATCGGCTCACGGTCAGTGAGTGGGATGACTTGATAGTTTTATGCTTGACTTGCAGCAAAACGAGCCGAGAATGCGGGAATTTGAACCTCGACACAGAGAAGTTCACTCTTCATGATACTAAAGTACATAGGATCCTGCAGAGCCATAAAATCCAGCATACAAATAGAAGTATATCACAACTGTAACATATTTACAATGATTTTATATAATAATTTGAAAAATTTACTGTAACTGTTGACATTTAAGTGTTTTAAGTACATAATATTAACATCAAGTGATCAAAAGTAGGGAGTAACATAATGGAAAACAAAATCTCAAATGAGTATTTGTCTCAAATTCCGAAGGAATATAAAATTGAAAAAAAAGAATATATAAAATGTATTGATAGCATGGTATTTATCCTTCGTCATATTAAAAGCGGCGCGAAAGTAGCTGTGTTTTTCAACGATGACGAAAACAAACTATTTTCGGCAGCCTTCAAAACACCTCCGATAGACGATTGCGGAACACCGCATATAATTGAGCACTCTGTACTTTGCGGTTCTGAAAGATATCCTGTCAAGGATCCTTTCATGGAGCTTGTGAAAAGCTCAATGCAGACGTTTCTCAATGCTATGACATATGCCGATAAAACAGTTTATCCCGTCGCGTCCTGTAATGATGCCGATTTTATAAATCTGTCCAACATATATCTCGATGCTGTATTTGCACCAAATATCGCAAAAAACAAAGAAATATTTATGCAAGAGGGCTGGCATTATGAGCCTGACGGAAATGGTGGTCTTGACATTGGCGGTGTTGTTTACAGTGAAATGCTCGGTGCTATGTCGTCTCCCGATTCAAGCGTATACGACGGTCTGATTTCTGCGCTTTTCCCCGGTAATGCATACGGTAAGAATTCCGGTGGCGATCCGGAACACATTCCGTCGCTCTCATACGAGGCATTTCTGCAGTATTACAAGAGCCACTATCATCCTTCAAACTGCTATATCACCCTTTACGGTAATATGGATCACAGAGAACGCCTTGAATATATTGACAGAGAATATCTGTCAAAGTACGAGCTTTTGGATATTAACTTTGATATCCCCGAGTCTCCCCTTAACAGAAGTGATATTGTTCGAGTTGAGAAAAAATACGCTGTCCTGCCCGACGCGGTTACTGAAGGTAAGAATTACTTTGCATTCGGTTCGGTGTGTGCTGATGCGCTGGATGCCGTTGAGTGTATGGCATATGATTTTCTGTCCGATATTTTAGTTGAGTCACCCGGGGCACCTGTCAAAAACGCTTTGATTTCTGCAGGTATAGGTGAAGAAATATTCGGCGGCTTCCTTAATCACATAAAAAAACCCGCGTTTTCTGTGATTGCTAAAAATACAAACGCCAATGATGAAGAACGGTTTATAAAAACAGTAAAAGACACTCTGTTGAGTATTTCGGAAAACGGCATAAATAAAAAATCACTCCTTGCCGTAATCGAAAGGAGTGAATTCCGTTTCAGAGAGGGCGAGCAGGGGTCAACGCCGAGGGGACTTCATGTAAATCTCAGTATGCTTCAGAATTGGATGTATTCTGACGATGATCCTTTTGCATATATCAAAGCTGATGAACTTCTGTCTGAGCTGAGACGCCTTGTCGATAGCGGTTATTATGAAACTCTTGTCAAGAAGATTCTTGATTCTGACTCAAAAGTTCTTTTCGTTATGTCTCCCGAAGCGGGACTTAATGAAAAGAATTCAGAACTGTTAAGAGAAAAACTGCGTGCCTATCGCGAAACGCTTTCAGAAGAAGAGTACAAGTACCTCTGCGATGAATTTGATTCTTTTTCTGAATATCAGAACAGAGAAGAAACTGAAGAAGAGCTTTCATGCATACCCATGCTTTCTTTGGATGATATATCTAAAACGCCCCCTCCCGTCTCCTACAGATTAAACGAGATCTGCGGAATTCCTTCCATAATTCACGACGTCAAGACTAACGGGATCGTTTATGCAAGGTTGATGTTCGACATATCCCATATAACCAACGATAGACTTCCGTACCTTGATATTCTTTCCTCTGTTTTAGGAAAAGTTGACACGTCATCTCACTCCTATGAAGATATTCTTGATGAAGTGAGATTGAATACGGGCGGATTTGGCTTCTCTTGCGAAGTGTATCGCAAGAAAGATCCTTCCGGAGCTTTCCGTCCCGTGTATGAAATTAACCTCAGAGTTCTAAACAATAAGCTCGAAAAGGCTCTTGAGCTTGTAAAAGAGATCATATTTGAGACTCGTTTTGATGATATGCAAAGAATCCGCGAAATTATCACCGAGATGCTTTCTGAAAAGCAAAGAGATATAGTGAGTTCGGGTTCTGAATATGCTTCAGCTCGTGCCCTTGCATATTTCAGTGCGGCGGATGCTTTTGAAGATTATCTTGACGGTATCGCTTCATATTTGATTCAAAAGGATCTCATGAATGATTATAAAAAGAATTACAATTTGATCTTAAAGGAACTGCAAAAGCTTACCGATGAGATATTCTTAAAAAATATATGCACTATCAGTATTGCCGCTGACAGTGATATATTTGACTTTGCTGCAGAACAAATCGGTAAATTCGTAAATGTTCTGCCCAGGCGTGATATTCCGAGGGAAGCTGAGCGTTTACCACTCGGAGTCCTGAATGAAGCCTTCCTTACTACGTCAAAGGTACAATATGTAGCTACAGCAGGTAATCTTTCACTCAAAGGTTATAACTGTGACGGCAGGTATCAGATTCTTTCTTCAGTGCTTAAAAACGACTATCTTTACCCTGAAATACGTATGAAAGGCGGGGCATACGGTTATTCCTGTTCCTTCTCCGTTAATTCGGGTAATGTTGCAATGGTTACTTACAGAGACCCATGTCTTGTTGAGAGTCTCAACGTATTCAAAAATTCTGCCGAATATATTAAAAATCTGAGTTTAACAGAAGATGAGCTTAAACGTCATATTATAGGTACCTTCGGACGTCTTGACAGACCAATGAGTGCCTATATTAAGGTGTCAAGAGCCCTTGCTTTGTGGATGTCAGGCAGAACTTATGATGATATTCTTCGCGACAGAACTGCCATGATGAATGTGACCGAAAGCGAGCTCAGGACATTGTCTCCTTCCTTGAGAGATACTATCAACTTAAGTCACGTCTGCGTTATCGGCAACGAAGAAAAGCTCAGAGAAAATTCTTCACAGTTCAAAAATCTCATAAAACTTGCTTAAATCAATTTGATTAATGGGGAAAGGAGGGAAGATATGTTTTCTCGCAGTTGGATTTTAAGGTGTTGCCGTTATTCACTGAGGGGCGTTTTAGCTTTAACGTGTTTAGTGCTTATCTTCTTTGCCTTTCCCAGACCTAAACCGCTAACGTACGTAGAGAAAGGCAAGTACATACCAAAGACCTTGCTATATCATTCCGTAAACGATAATAAGTACAGTCAATACGATTATTTGTACGTGTCTCCGAAGAACTTTGAGAGTCAAATCAAATTACTTTCTGAAAACGGCTATAGCTTTTTATTTGCAAATGAATGGCGCTTCACCGATACGCCGTCGGTGATCATAACGTTTGATGACGGTTACGAGGACAACTATACCGAGGTGTTTCCGATACTGAAGAAATACGAAGCAAGGGTAACCGTTTTTTTAATAACCGATATGATCGGTAAGGAAAATTACCTTAGCTCCGAACAGATCATTGAAATGCATAGATCGGGACTTGTTTCATTTCAATCCCATACCGTATATCACAATGATCTTTCATCGATTTCCGAATCGGATATACGGTACGAGTTTGAAGAATCGGCAAATTCTATAGAGGCTTTACTTGGATACCGACCGTCGGTAGTTTCATATCCTACCGGGAAATATAATAACAAGGTAAGTCGGATATCCGGTGAATATTATACCCATGGATATACTACGGACTCCCCTGAATATGTATATGACTATAATTCAAGCCTGATCCCACGGCTTTATATCACAAATGATTATGACATTTCAGATTTTGCAAGATTGATCCGCTGAGCTCTTTGAACCCTTGATTCTGAAATATAGCTTGGAGATAAAATCGGCGATGAACACCGAGGACGCATACAATGCCGTCGTTAAAAGTTCGCGGATGTTTAGAGGAGTAGTCCTGAATACACCACCACCGTAGAAGATCATAAGTATCTGGATCGTTGCTACTATGATCATAATAAAAATAAATGTTTTGTTGCCGGAGAGACTTGCCGAAAGGTTAAGTCTCTCTGTTCTTGCACAGAAGGAATTTGCAATCCCGCAAAATACAAACAGTGAAAAAAACATGGTAAGATGATGTATTTCTCCCACGTCTGTGGAAATATTTAATACTAACGGAGAGATAAGGAAAACCGTACAGAGTAATAAAGTGTATGATCCTCCTATGAGAATTCTTTTGATTATTAATGGCGTAAGAATTCTTTCTTCACGCTTTATCGGAAGCATCTTCATATACGATTTCAGAGCAGGTTCCGCGGCAAATGCAAGTGAACCAAGCGTGTCCATAATTATGTTGATCCAAAGCATCTGCGTGATGGTAATGGGATTTTCCACACCTATGAACGGACCTATCAGTGACACTCCGAAGGCGCATAGATTCATGGTCAGTTGAAACATAATAAATTTTCGTATGCTTTGGAATATAGTCCTGCCGTAGAGAATTGCTCTTGTTATGGAAACAAAGTTGTTATCGGATATTATGATGTCACCTGCCTCACGCGCGGCATCAGTTCCGCTTCCCATAGCGAACCCCACGTCAGCAGATTTCAATGCAGGAGCATCGTTTACACCGTCACCCGTCATACCCACAACGTGTCCTGAGATTCTCGCAACCTTGATAAGTCTGTTTTTATCTGAAGGAGTAGTCCGTGAGATGACCGCGATGTTCGGTAAAAGCTCTGTGAGACGTTCGTCAGTCATCGAGTGAAGGTCACTGCTTTTCAGGACTATTTTTACACCGCATGGTATCTCTTTGCCTTGTTCGTAGATAATATATCTCCGTGGCAATATACCCGCATCCACAGCGATCGAAGCGGCGGTTTCGGCACTGTCGCCTGTTATCATAACTACTTGTACACCTGCACGTCTGCATTCCTCCGTTGCGTCTGAAACACCGTCTCTGACATCATCTTTAATCAGAAAAGAACAAACGAATCTTAGATTGTCGGAAATAATTCCTTTTTTCAGATTGTTAAATATGTCACCGTCACCCAAAGCCTGAGAAACAGTTCTGAGAGAATTATAACCATCAGAAGTTACATCCAATTGAACATTTTGAGTAATAATCCCATCACTTGACAGTGAAGCATTACACATTTTTTGAATCAATTCCGTGGCGCCGCGAATCAAAGTGAAGGTCTTTCCGTCTGAAATTCGTCTGAGCTTTACCGCGGCGAATTTTCTGCCTGAATCAAACGGAATTTTATCTGTACATTCATATTTTCTGCTTGTATTCTGCAGTCCTTTTATATCGTAAATTGCCTTATCGGTCATGTTTCCGCCATTCTTGCCGCTGCAGAAATTTACACCGAGTGATATTTGTTCGGAAAGAAAACCGTTTTTCGGAAAAGGAGTCATTTTATCAAATTCTCTGTCACAAGTTATGATTTTGACTACTTTCATGATTCCGCTTGTAACCGTTCCTGTTTTATCAGTAAAAAGAATACTTAAACTTCCTGAGGTTTCTATTCCGATAAGTCTTCTCACAAGTATGCTGTGCCTCATCATTTTTCTCATATTCGCAGAAAGAACAACGGTGATCATCATGGGTAGACCTTCTGGGACAGCAACAACTACTATGGATATTCCTAAGGTAAGTGCATGGAGAATTTCTCGTGATGTAAAGCGTAGATCCTTGAACAATAAAACTGTTTTTGATATGTCCATCCCGTTTTGCAGGAAAAATACGTTCAAAAGATAACCGAGAGCGACAAGCACCGCGCCCGCATAACCGATTTTACTTATGGTCTTAGCCAGGGAAGTGAGCTTTGTTTTCAAAGGACTTGGCGTTGAGTCATCCTGAAGATCATTTGCTATATTTCCGTAATATGTTTTATCCCCGACAGCGCAGGCAATAAACCTTCCTTCTCCTGAAATTACGCTTGCTCCTCTTGATAACCACGACTCATTTTCAGGGTCTGAATACCGCTCTAAGGTCATGGCATCCAAATACGACAAATGTGCCGCGGCTTTACATATCGGTGTTGATTCTCCCGTAAGTGCTGATTGGTCACAAACGACCGATCCTCTGAGGAGTATTCCGTCGCATGGTATTATCTCGCCTGCTGTAACATCAATAATATCATATTTGACTATATTTGAAACCGATACCGTCTGAGTACATCCGTTTCTTATAACCGTGTGGTTATGCTCAGTAATGTTTTTGAACAACTTTTCATAGGCAGCACCGCTGCTGAATTCGGAAACCGTTGAAACGAAAGCCGCAATAAAAACGGTCAGTCCGATTCCTGCAACCTCTATCCAGTTTACTTTACCAATGGTAAAAAGAATGTTAATTGCCATTGAAATTAAAAGAACGCGAATAATAGGATCGGATAGATTCTTTATAAATTCGCTGAGAAAATTTCTTCTTTTTTTCTCTGTAAAAGTGTTCTTTCCGTAAGTCTCAGCGCTTGCTTTAGCCTCTTCATCGGTAAGTCCGTAGTCAGGATTTATAAAATGCAAGCTGTCCGTTGCATTTTCGTTCGTTTCACGAGTCTTGTTTCTCCCATATCCGATTACAGTATCCATTATTTTGCCCGCCTTATATTTGTTTGGTTATAGCATTATATTCGGCAAGCAACGGTGATATAATCAAAATTTTTTCTTGAACAAATTAAAAAGACAGACATGAAAGAAACTCATGTCTGTCCCGATTATTTAACGTTTTTTAATAATACTCATTATTACGTCAGCTGTTCCGTCCGCGAAGTCTTCGCTTTTGAAATGTCCGTATTTTATTAACTCGCGAACGTATGTTGAGCTGATATGCGCCGTATCAGGTTTGGAAGGGATAAATATTGTCTGAATCTTGGGGCAGAAGCGCCTTGAAATTTCAGCAAGATCATATTCGTAAGTGAAATCCGTTGAATTTCTTACGCCTTTTACAATATAATCAGCCCCAAGCGCTAAAGCGGAATCCGTTGTTAAGCCTTCGTATGTGACGGGAATAACGTTGCCAATACCTTCGTCTTTTAATTTTTCGCACGCGGAATTCATGATCTCAAGCCTTTCACATGAAGTAAACATACCGCTTTTCTTTTCTGAATTACAAAGGATCACGGGATAAACAACATCAAATAGTTGGGAAGCGCACTTGAACAGGTCAATATGACCGCGGGTCACCGGATCATAGCTGCCGGGAATTATACATTTTTTCATCATCAAACCTATTATTTCTTTGTAAGAACGGTAATTCTGGTTCTTCCGTACACAGAGCTTCTTTCAAGATTATATTTTTCCATCAGCTCTGTATCTCCTGCAAAAACATCACTTAGAACAGATGCGGAAAGCTTGTCGGGATCCTTCTTTTCGTGATTTTTCTTCTTTGAAGGAACAGTTTCGGATTCACAAATAATGGAAGCACCCATTGCTGTGACATCGTACTGTGCAAGAAGCTTCAGAGAGTCGTGCATCATATCGGATGCATACGGAGGATCAAGGAAAACAATATTGTATTTATTGTCTTCGGAAAAGCTTTTCAAGAATGCTGAATAGGAAATGGCGGAAATTCTGCATTTGTCATAGAGTTTTGCGTGCTTGGCGTTATTGATTATGACGTTAACAGCCTCTCTTGACTCATCAATGATAGTCGCTTTATCCGCACCGCGGGAGAGAGCTTCGAGAGCAAGTTGTCCCGAACCACCGAAGAGATCAAGAACACGCCTTCCTTCGATCTCGAACTGTATCATTGAAAATATTGCTTCTTTTACTTTGTCAGAGGTAGGACGGGTAGCATCTGAATCAAGGGTTTCAAGCTTAGTACCTCTTGCAATTCCTGTAATTATTCTCATGTAGTTTATTTCCTTTCGTTTCTGAAATGTTTATAGATTTCCTCTGCATTAGCTTGTGTTATACCCGAAATTGAGGAGATCTCCTCGATAGTTGCATTTTTTAACGCAGAGAGTGTTTTGAAATGTGCCATTAGATTTTTGGCTTTTGCAGGACCGATCCCGTTGATCTTTTCAAGTGAGGAATGCTTTACTGATTTGCGTTTTGCACCGGACATTCTCTTTACCGTATATCTGTGAACTTCTTCCTGCAAAGAATAGATAAAATTGAAGACGTCAGTCATCCTTGAAATATCGACTTCGCCGTCTTTTGAAACGAGAGTCCTTGTTTTGTGGTGGTCATCCTTGACCATGCCGAAAACAGGTATCGCGTAACCGTTATTTGCAAGGGATTCGCTTATTACGTTTACGTGGCCGATTCCTCCGTCAAGCAAGAGAAGATCGGGAAAAGGTGTCGCTTTTCCGTTTTCGTCAGCAACTGCACTGTGACGCAGGCGGCGCAGAACAGCTTCCTTCATTGAACTGTAGTCATCAGGCATATCAAGGGACTTGATCGAATAAGTTCTGTATTCGTTTTTTGCAAATTTCCCGTTGATTGCAACTACCATACCGGCAGTTATATGCTCGCTTCCGATATTGGATATATCAAAAGCTTCGATTCTTTCGGGAAAAACTTCAAGACACAGAATATCGGCAAGTCTGAAAAGCATTTTTTCTGTTGCTTTTCTTTTGGAAACTTTACTCTCAGCATGCCTGCGTGCATCGTTTACTGCAAGCTCGCAGAGTGATTTAGAAGCACCGCGTTTTGGAGTTTTGACGTTTACCTTACGACCTGCCTTTTCAGTGAGATAATTTACCATAAGCTGACGGTCGTTTTCGGATATCTCAAATGACAAAAGAATTTCTTTCGGAATATATTCACGGTCGCCGTAGATACGGGTAACCATGGTTGTAAGGTCGGACTCGTCACAATCACAAGGCAAATTGAATAGCGCGGCATCATCTATAAGAAAATGTTCTCTGTCAGAAATATATCCGCTTCTGATATAGAATACAGATAAGCTGTCGTGTCCTGCTGCGGTCTTGTTTGCTGGGCAGAATCCGAAAACGTCACATTCGACATCGGGTGAAGTAACCGCTGTTTGCTTTTCACCAAGCTTTTTTAATGCTTCAATGGTATCTCTGCATTTTGCTGCTTTTTCAAATTCGAGCTCCTCTGAATATTTGTACATATCCTCAGTGAGGGAGTTTACCGCATCGGTAATTCCGCCTTTCAAGATATCAATGCCCGTTCCGATAATTTTCTTATATTCTTCTTTTGAAACGTTACCCGTACATAACCCAACGCATCTGCCGATTTGATAATTAATGCAAGGTCTTTCCTTTCCTATATCGGCAGGAAACCTTCTTTTACACGAGGGGATCCCCAGCGTGCGTTCAAGAGCGGTGATCACGGAGAATACCGTAGATGTTGATGAATAGGGACCGAAATATGCCGAGCCGTCAGAAAGACGATTGCGTGTCATGGTAATTCTCGGATAGTCACATTTATGGTCGACTTTAATATACGGGTAAGATTTTGCATCTTTCAGCTTTATATTGTATTTTGGAGTGTGATGCTTGATCAGTCTGTTTTCAAGGGACAGTGCTTCCATCTCAGAGGTGCAAACGATGAACTCAAAATCATATACGTGTGAGGCCATTTGTTCGGTCTTGGTGTCATGGGAACCGTGAAAGTACTGTGAAACTCTATCCCTGAGGGACCTTGACTTACCGACGTATATTACCTCATTCTTTGCACCATGCATTATATAAACACCGGGGAGGCGGGGAAGTGCGGCGGCTTTTGATCTGAGAGCGTCTAAATTACGTTTGTTTGTAATGTTCATCATTTTAATAAACAAAGCGAGGAGAACCTCGCCGATAGATTATTCGAGAAGAGAGAAAATGCCTTGTCCGCGATGCGAACAAAGAATGTAAGCATACAAGACAAGGCATTAATATAGTTTGATTACTCGTTGAAGCCTGTATCAATGAGGGTAGCGAGACCTTCAACTGCATCAGCTTCGTCAGCACCGTCAGCGTAGAGAGTAATAGACATACCCTTAACAATGCCAAGAGAAAGAACACCGAGAAGGCTCTTTGCATTTACTCTTCTGTCATCTTTCTCGATCCAGATAGAACTCTTGAAGGAATTAGCCTTCTGAATGAAAAATGTAGCGGGTCTTGCATGAAGTCCAACATTATTTTTAATTGTTACATCGCGTGAAATCATATTAGTCTCCTAAAATCATAGTTTTAGTATAGCAGTACACCACTGCATATTTGTATAAGGTTATTATAGCAAAAAATCAAAATAAAATCAATAGCTTGTTAATATTTTTTGCCCGTCATTCTCGACAACATAAAACAAAATATTTATTCTTATTTGTGCAAAACGAAAATGGGGCGGCTTTTTTTGCGATCAAACGATATATTTTTTGTCTTTAGCATGAAAATGGCTTGCAAATACATGATGAAAGTGTTATAATCAAAAAAGAGGAATTTATGATGTACGTAATTCCAATTTATCATTTTTTGAGGAGATTATTCATATGAAGCTTGGTATGATCAGTGAGTCGTTTCCCGACCTTTACGGACCTGTAACCTTCGAAGAGGTTGGAAAATTGGGACTTGATTTTTTTGAGGTTTGTTGTAACTTTGACCCTGATACCGAAAATTTCGTAAGAGACGCTAAGGAGATCAGAAAGCGCGTAAACGATACAGGTATTTCCGTTGGTTCTGTAGGCAGATGGAATCTTAAGGCAAATCAAGGAGGAATTATTGTCCCCGAGGAGCTTGATAAGAACATCAGACTTATGAATGCGGCTGCAGAAGTAGGTTCACCCGTGTTTGTATGCGGTTGCAATTATGACGAAAGCGTAAGTGAATTCAAAAACTACGCCGCTGCTGTTGAATATTTCCATAAGATCACTGAGGAAGCGGGTAAGCTTGGAATAAAGGCAGCAGTTTATAACTGTAGCTGGGGAAACTTTGTTTGCCATTCTCACGCTTGGAGTATCGTTCTCAGTGAAGTGCCGGATCTGTATATTAAATACGACCCATCTCACGCATTTGGAAGGACGCCTTACTGCGGTTACCTCACTTACCTTGATGAACTTGACAGGTGGCTTCCCAGAATCGCCCATATGCATATCAAGGGTGCCGCGCATCTCAACGGAGAGGGGATTGATGACCCGCCGGCAGGAATGGATCAGATCGATTGGAATACAGTATTTGTTCTTCTTTACAAGCACGGTTACGAAGGCGGTCTCAGTATTGAGCCTCATTCGTCGGTATGGCAGGGAGAACTTGGAGATAAGGGTGTAAAGTTTACCATAGATTTTATGCGCAAATATATACTTAGATAATAATTTATCTTGACAATCGAGATTTTATGTGATATTATATATTATACAGATATATTATTTTGTCAAATTATTAAAAAAATCATAGGAGACGTATTTTATGGAAACCAAACGCAACGTAAAGTATTTTATTGCCCCTCCGATCTCAGTGCTGACAATAATCGGTCTTGTTGTCACCGCTGTGGCAGTTGTTCTTTTCTTTGTCTTAAAAGAGAATAGCAAAATTTACACGATCCTCGGTATAATCGCAGGTCTGCTTTTCCTCATTTTTACTTCCGGCGGTAAGAGTAACGATACCGACATCGAGTACCAGGCAAGAGAGCTTACAAAGGGACTTCAGGAGAACTCAATGAAGAAATTTGAAGTTTACGACAAGAACTTCCTCAAGCAGCTCAAGCCCATTGACCTTGCAGGCTATGATTTTGAAGCAAAAGAAGAGGTTAAGTACTTTAAGAAGGGTGCAGACGGTACTCCCAGAACGAATTATTTTGCTGCATACAACCTTATTTTCACCGGTGAGAAGATGTATGTATACGGCAGACGTTTGTCTCTTACAGACGAGAGCATTAACGAAGACATCGTTGCTTCTTACAAGTACACTGAGCTCTCTAAGGCTGAGCTTGAAAAGAAAGTTTTCAAGAGCGAAAAGGGTGAAGAGTTCGATTACTACGTATTCAGAATTTTCGGTGCTAAAAACGA
Organism: Clostridia bacterium; assembly: GCA_017531765.1. GTDB lineage: Bacteria > Bacillota > Clostridia > Oscillospirales > CAG-272 > RUG11130. Next base: position 24,599 of record JAFXKJ010000084.1, on the reverse strand, counting down.
AAAGATCATCGAAACCTGTATTGACTACGGCGCTGACTCCGATAAGGCTGTTGATGATATCAACCGTACGATCGAAGTTCGTTGTGTAGAGCTTATTAAGAGAGACCAGGAAAAGGCAGAGAAGCTTCGCGCTTTCCGTGAAAAGGTTCTTGCTACTCCCATTGAGGATATCGAAGAGGTTTCATTCAACTAAAATTATTTGATCCGTCCATATTGGGCGGATCTTTTTTATAAAAAAACGCCGTTTTGCGGCGTTTTTTTGTTGATCGAAGTTTTTTTAGATAACTTCGGCATATTAGATTATAAATTTCATAAATGTCATTGAGAATGTCAGAAATGCAAGAAAACCGAAATTTACGGCGGAGAACTGACCGATATATTTGAGTGTTCTGCCGGGGTTGTGAGCTGTGTATTCTCTGAGCGTTATAAGACTTGCCAGAGAGGCGATAAGTGTTCCCACACCTCCGATATTGACGCCGAGAAGAAGGTCTGCGTAATTGCTTGTAAACTGCGACAGAAGGATTGCCGAGGGGACATTGCTGATAACCTGACATGAAATTATACTGAAGAGAAGCGTACTCTTGTCAAGAAGGAATGAGAAGAAATCTCTTACAATGTCAATACGAGCCATATTTCCCGCAAAAATGAAGAAGAATACGAATGTAAGCAGTAATGGATAGTCTACCATTTTCAGTGCACGTCTGTCAAGGAACATAAGTGCGGTGGGAATGATAATAAGACCGATAAAGTAAGGAATTCCGCGGAATACTATCGCGATTGACAGAGCGAAAAGAACGAGATAGATTACAGTTCTTGCAGGCTGAACGTGGGTTTCTTCGGCGGGGACTTCAATTTTATCATTGGGAATGAAGAAACAGCAAGCAGTAATGATAACAACCGAAATCACAAAGGGAGGAGCCATAATTGACATAAACTCGCCTGTAGGAATTTCGAACTTTGAGTAAAGGTACAGATTTTGAGGATTTCCGAAGGGGGTCAGCATACCTCCGAGATTTGCTGCAATGTTTTGAAGAATAAAAGTTAACGCCATGTGACGTTTCATACCCGAAGCATCCAGGACGAAATATCCGAGAGGAAGAAACGTGAGAAGAGCCATGTCGTTCGCAATTAACATTGAACCGATAAAAGTTATGTATACAAGGGCGAGTACACACATTCTTACGGTTTTGAACTTCTTTACGATCTTATGTGCCAACATATAGAAAAAGCTTATGTTCTTCAGCGCGCATACTATTGCAAGAACACAGAACAAGCACGTAAGTGTGCGAAAGTCGAAATAGCCGAGGTATTCTTTGTCGGGGAAAATAATAAGCGAAGTGAAAAGTGCTGCAAAAAATGCGATGACCATTACCGTGTTTTTCTTGACGAATCCCAATACAGTGTTCATTAAATCTACTCCTTTTCAAGCTCACAAAACATCACAATTTTACCACAAATAAGTATCGCTTTCAATGCACAAAAATTACAAAGTTTGATTTTATTCATTACAAAAGCTAACAAAAATTACAAACAGGTTATAGGATACTGTTATTAGACTGCAATTATTTCAAAAAAATCGACAGATAATATATAAAACTGAAAAAGCACCGCTTTCACGGTGCTTTTTCAGCTGGAGATGGGATTTGAACCCACGGCCTATTGATTACGAATCAATTGCGCTACCACTGCGCCACTCCAGCGTACTTTAGTATTTTACTATAAAACGTACGATTTGTCAATAGTTCTTTTTTTATTTTAATAAATAAATTTATCAAAATTTGTAAGAATATTTACAAAACGGAATCCCGACAAAACTCTTCGGGAATTTCTGAGCTTTATCGGGATTACATTTGTCTAAAGTTTAGTTGCGAGACATTTTTGACATCTGTCTCTGTGCCATAACGAGATCATAGTAGATGCCTTTTTTAGCCATAAGCTCATCGTGAGGTCCAAACTCTGCAAGACGTCCTTTGTCAAGCACAAGGATTTTGTCAGAGTTGCGAAGTGTAGAAAGCCTATGAGCTATTGCAAGTGTGGTTCTGCCGCGTGTAAGCTTATACAGTACGTCCTGAACCTCTTTTTCCGTTTCGGTATCAAGGGCAGATGTTGCCTCGTCAAGGATCAGGATCTTGGGGTTGCGCAAAAGCGCTCTTGCAATTGAAACTCGTTGTCTTTCACCTCCCGAAAGGGTGTTACCTCTCTCTCCGACACGGGTATTATATCCGTCAGGGAGTTTTACAATGAATTTATGCGCCCCCGCAAGCTTTGCCGCCGCTATTACCTCTTCTTTAGTTGCACCCGCTTTGGCATAGCTTATATTATCATAGATCGTGCCTGAAAACAAATAAGTTTCCTGTAACACAACACCGATCTGACTTCTGAGAGAGCTTTGAGATATGTCTCTCAGGTCAACGCCATCGATCTTTACCGCACCGAACGTAGGGTCGTACATTCGCATAACGAGATTAATAAGAGTAGATTTGCCAACGCCCGAACGTCCGACTATACCGATCATTTCACCTTGATTGATGGTGAAAGAAAGATTCTTTAGTACGGGATTGGTTTCGTCATAGGAAAAGCTGAGATCGTCAAAGGTAATTTCTCCGTTAATATCAATGTCAACACAATCGGGTTTATCTTCAACCTCGTTTTCTTCATCCAAAATATCGAAGATCTTAACAAGGGAAGTACCTGTACGGGAAATAATGTTGGGAAGCCGCGATATCCATCTGAGGGGGGCGTAAATAAGTCCCACGTATGCCGAAAACTTTGACATTTCACCCAGGGTCATTTCTCCGCCGATTATTTTATTACCAACGTAGAACATTATAAAGAATTCACCGATTCCCAAAAAGAAACTGATGATGGGCATGATGCTTCCTGCAAAGCTTTCGCTTCTGATGGATACCTCTCGTTCTTTGTCCGTGATCTCTTTATATCTTCCTATCTCTTTATTCTCCATTCCGAAAGACTTTACAACACGAATTCCAGAGAAGGTGTCGTGGAGAATGGAGCTTGCCTTTGATGAGGTTACCCACGAAAGCTTGAAATACTTGTGGAGATTTTGCATTATGTATCGGTTTGCAATAACGATAACGGGCATGGGACAGAGAACTAGCAGTGCAAGTTTCCAGTTATAAACGAAGAGAATCAAACCGACTGTGATAAGTGTAACCACCATCTGTATCATTTCACCGATCTGGTTTACAAGGAAATTTTTGACTGTCTGTGTGTCGGAGTAAACTCTGTTGATCAGTTCACCCGATGTACGTGCGTTAATTCTGCCAATAGACAGTGACTGTATCTTGTCGAATGTCATTTGTCTCAGCTTGGTGATTATTCCCGCACCTGCATCGATCATAAGAAGTGAACGTATAATCGAGACGCCTCTGTTTATCAGGTTTACAATAAGCATTGAAACAATGACACCGACAAAACCGATGAGAACTGACGTTGTCAGCGTCAGAGCTACGTTGGGCTGAATGTAATCGTCAACCAATTTTTGATTGAGCATCGGAGGAATAAGACCGATCACAGCCGTTACAAAATAAAGCAATACGGAAAGGATTATCATCCATCGCCAAGGGTATGCAATTTTTAAGAGTCTTTTTACATATGAACTCTTTCCTGTACAACGCATACAGGACGAGCTTCCAGGCAGAAGAGGTCGGCCGCATTTTGGACAAGCGTTTCCGCCGGCGTATTCTTTAATCTCACCCTTTAATTTACCGTTTACAAGTCTGATAAGATCACTTCCGGCTTCTTTGAACAGCTTTATGCTTGAACCGCTTCCGCGGCAGATTACCTGTTCCGAACCGTCCTTCATTTTCGCTTCAATGAAAATACAACCGATTCCGTTAGTGACCATTATGTTTTCGACATCACAAAGCGAAAAAGATTTTTTGATTTCGCCATCGTCAATAACAAATACTTTATCATCCGTTGCAGCAACTACTCCACCGACAGACTTGATACCGTTGTCAGGGTGGAGGTCATACGGGAAAATTATCCTTATATTCTTAGGATCCTCGCAAACATTGGCTTTAACTGCAACAGATATAAGTTCATTTATACTGTACATTGTCCGTTTACCTCGTATTACAGATAGAGTTCCACGAGACGGCGGCTTTTTTTATCGAGTTTTGCAAGGGGAGGGAGGGTATAGCGATTACCGTCAATATCACTAATAGATATTTTACCGTCAATATTTTCTCTCAGACTGTTGTGAGTATCCCTGATTGTGAAGGTAATCTCGCCTGCAGTGCTTTGAACCTTCCAGTATGAAAAACCAAATCTGTCTTTGACTGATGAAACAGAGATCAAATCGCAAACGTAATACTTTCTGTCAAGCTCGTGTTTCAGAAGTTCACAGGTCTCTTCATCGAAATCCCCAATTTCAGCTATTATACCGATTTCCTGAGAATCACTGTCAAGAACTGAAATATAACTGTACGGTCTGTCGAAAGGGAACAGACGGTGCAGATTGACTCGCGAATAGTTTTTTGCTTCATTTCCGAGAAGATCAAGACTCACAAAGTCACCCTTCTTCTCGAATCGGCAGTTAGCACACGTCAGATATACTATGCCTGCTGCTTCAAGTAATTCTTTTTCTCTGTTTATATCCATAGTTTTCTCCATAACTTTATTAATAACTTTCGGTCAGGCTTCTACGCCGACATTTTTCAGCGCTGCAAGCTGAAGTGTGTAAAGTTTATAATACTCGCCTTTTGCTCTGATAAGGTCGTTGTGAGTACCGCTTTCACAGATCTTTCCGTCTTTAAGAACAATCAGTGAATCAGCCATTCTGAGTGTAGAGAGACGGTGAGCTATCATAATTGTAGTTTTACCTTGAATAAGTATCTCAAGGGCATTCTGTATCTTTCTTTCGGTTTGAGTATCCATGGCAGCAGTAGCTTCGTCAAGGATGAGAATCGCGGGATCTCTGAGCAATGCTCTGGCGATGGAAAGTCTCTGACGCTCACCGCCCGAAAGCTCTCTTTGTCCGAATCCGATCTTAGTTGCATAGCCGTCAGGGAGCTTTATGATAAAATCATGAGCACCTGAAATTTTTGCTGCTCTGATGATCTCTTCGTTGGTTGCTTCCGGATTTGCATATTTTATATTGTCAAGGATGGTTCCGACAAAAAGATACGTTTCCTGAGAAACAATGGCAATATTGTTTCTCAAGCTTGCAGTGTCAATATCACGCAGTGAAATGCCGTCCACCTTGATCTCACCCTTGTCGGGATCATACATTCTCAGAATGAGATTAGCAAGAGTAGACTTGCCCGCGCCTGTGTGTCCGACAACACCGAGAATTGTACCTTTCTCTATCTTAAAGTTGATATCGTGAAGAATCGTTCTTGACTTGTCATAACCGAAATCAACATGAGAAAACTCAACCGAACCGTCAAGAACTTCTTTTCTTACGGGAGTCTCCGATTCGAGAATATCCGACTCAGCATCCATTACCTCAACAAGTCTGCTCATAGCGTTAAGGCTGTCTGTTGCCTCATATGTCATGTGTACAAATGATTCCATCGGACTGTAGATCATTCCTGTATAAGCGGTGAAGGTAAGGAGTTCACCGTAACTGAACTTTCCCTTCATAACCATCCATCCGCCAACACCGAGAATAAGAGAGTTGCTGATAAGCATCAGAACACTCGTTATAGGGAAACGGATCGTACTGTATCTTGAAGCGATTCTGTCAGCGGTTGCAGCTTTGTTATTTACGGATTCAAAGCGTTTGGAACCTTCCTTTTCTTTCGAAAATGCTTTAACGACTCTCATTCCCGAGAAGGTATCACTGATGAGTGCATTCAATTTGCGTGAAGAAACGAATCTCATTCCGTGGAATTTACCCATTGAAGTAAACATTTTCTTGCTCATGAGAAATATTGCGGGAACCATGAGAAGATACAGTATGGTAAGGTCGGGTTTCATCAAGAACATAATAACGACAACGCAAAGTATCTGAACGATATTTACGAGGTAGTAGGGAATACCGCCCGTGAAGAACCAGTAAATAGTTCTTGCATCATTGTTGACCTGAGTCATCAGCGCACCCGTCTGTTTGTCGGTGAAGTACCTTAGAGAAAGACGTTCGATCGATGAAAAGATTACATTTTTCAGATCATTTTGAAGATTTGCGGCAATCCTTGCGTTTATCAGGTTATTTAAGATCGTTACGAGTGTGTTAAGGATCTTTGTGCCGATAATCAGCGAGAGAACCATTATGATCTCTCCGTAAAATTTACCTGCTTTGTTAAGAACCTCGTCATAATAGAATCCCGAGCTGATATATGGCGTGATAATACCAAGAGCACCTGTTGCAATCAGAATAACTATAGTGGTTATTACCTGAAACTTATACTTTATAACGAAGCTGAAGATGCGTTTGATGATCTTACCTTTTTCCATGCAGTGAAGGCAAACTCTGCGTCTGGGGTCGGAGAATTTTTTACCGCATTTAGGGCAGTAAAGAGGACCTTTAGGCGACATTTTATCTTTTTCACCGTGAGGACCACCGTGGCGTCCGCCAAAAGGGCCGCCATGGGGACCGCCGGGACCGAATGGATGTTTAATGTGTTCTTCGCCGTCGGGGATATCCGGGGGTGAGAGATGATCGCACATCATTCTCAGCTGTTCCTTCAGTGAATTTGTAGCTGATGCTATGACAATTGTGACATCATTTTCATCAGTTGCAGTAAGATCGGCACTTGAAATTTGTTCTTCAAAAGAAAACTTGACAAAATCAGCTCTACTATATTCCGAGAAGCTGTTTTCAGAAAAAACCTCCTTCAGTTTTTTGCGCCGCAGAAAATAAAATTTAGAGTTTTTTTCAAGTCCGAGCGTTCCGGAAAGAATACAGATAGATTCTTTTGTAGCAATGACAAATGAATCGCATCTTATTCTTTCGGGAGATATATCAGTAGAAGCAAAGAACTCGATTTCATCTTCACAAATTTCGTGACGTTTCAGAGATTCACTCAAAAAATCCGGTAATTCGGCTTTGTGCTCGTGAAAATCCATTTCGTGTATATTATCTTTCTTTCGTGGCATATAATGGAACACCTTTCGTTAGAAATCATTAAAAATATAAATTACGTAAAAAACTAAACATAATAATAATAATACACCTATTAGTATTTTTTGTCAACAAAAATATGTGATGGTTTTGTAAAAAAAATTCACATTAATTACCACATGGTATTTTTCGGTATTTTAATGCTTGAAAAAGAATATATTTGAATATGTAAACCTATAAATCTGATAATTTGAGGTATTTATGAAAAGAAACTTTTTATTTGCATCTGTTACTGTTTTATTGACTCTTGTAATTGTAATAACCCCTGTTTGTGCAATTACGCCGGCAAACTCGGAAAACTTTGACGTCGAAGCCAAAAGTGCAGTTTTAATGGATTTCAATACCGGAACTGTTTTGTATGAAAAGAACCCTGATGAGCCCCTGCCGCCTGCATCGGTTACCAAGATCATGACTTTACTTATTATCATGGAAGCACTTGACAGCGGAGAACTCAGTGCTGACGAAATCGTAACTGTAAGCGAATATGCGGCATCAATGGGAGGCTCACAAGTCTTCCTGGAAGCAGGCGAAACGATGCCGATAAATGATTTTCTGAAAAGCATAATAATTGCATCAGCCAATGACTGTGCGGTTGCCATGGCAGAGGCCGTTTGCGGCAGTGAAGAAGTTTTTGTAGCAAGAATGAATCAAAGAGCCAAAGAGCTTGGAATGAAAAATACACACTTTGAAAACGCAACGGGACTTGACGACGATGTAAGTAATCATTTAACAAGTGCGAGAGATATTGCGATAATGTCAAGGGAGTTGATGAAGCACGATAAAATATTCGAATATACGACAACGTGGATGGACAGCATCAGAAACGGTGCTTTCGGATTAACAAATACTAACCGCCTGATTCGTTTTTATAAAGGTGCTACGGGACTTAAAACCGGTTCCACAGGTAAAGCAGGATTTTGTATAAGTGCAACAGCAAAACGGGATGGTTTACATTTGATTGCGGTTATCATGGGTTCAGAAACAAGAGATATCAGAAATAATGCAGCAAAAAAATTGCTTGATTACGGATTTTCGACATACTGTGTATTTACTGATGCTAAAACTATTGCAGGTACAATACACGTCAAAGGCGGTGAAAAAGAAAGCGCAGAATGCTACTATGACGGTTGCGAAATACTTGTGGACTTAGCAAAAGGCAAGAGTGTCAAGAAAGAGATAGAACTGAATGAGACGGTAAGCGCACCGATAAGAGAGGGAGATACAGTTGGAAAAGTCAAATACATTTTAGATAACGAAACAATATACGAGTGTGAGATAAAAGCAAAAGAGTCGGTGAATAAAATAACATATTTCAGTCTTCTTAAACGAATATTTGCCAGTTATATATTAAAATAATTTTCAAGTTATATATTAAAATAATTTATAAAAAATAACAAATTCCTATTGAAAAATAATGTAAAATGTAGTATTATATATACACATCAAAAAATAGGATATCCGGAGTGTGGCATCCCCGCAAATCTCAACTCCGGTGGGAACTGCTTCAAACCTGTTCCCAAGGAAAGTAAAGGAAAGTATGGCACTCAGACTTAACAAAAACTATCTTGCTGATTTTATTGAACTTGATGAATTCAATCCTGAGCATAATGAGCTCGTCAAGATCTCTCACATTACAAATTCAGCTCTCAAGACCGTTCGCGAAAAGACCGGAGCAGGAAATAAGTTTCTCGGTTGGCACGATCTTCCCGTTGATTATGACAAGGAGGAGTTTGAAAGAATTCTTGCTGCTTCAGAGCGCATCAAAAAGATGTGTGACGTATTCGTTGTAATCGGAATCGGTGGATCATACCTCGGTGCAAGAGCTGCTATTGAGTTCGTAAAGTCACCTTATTATAACAATCTAAAAAAGGATACTCCCGATGTTTACTTCGCCGGTAACAGCATCAGTTCTTCTGCTCTCGCAGATCTTATGAGTATTTGTGAGGGAAGAGACGTATGTGTAAACGTCATCTCCAAGTCAGGTACAACTACCGAGCCTGCCGTAACCTTCAGAATCTTCCGAAAGATGCTTGAGGAAAAGTACGGTGTAGAAGGAGCACGTGAACGTATATTCGTTACAACTGACAGACAAACGGGTAAGCTCAAGGAATTCTCCACAGAACGTGGTTACGAAACCTTTGTTGTTCCCGACGATATCGGTGGACGTTTCTCTGTTCTTACAGCAGTTGGTCTTCTTCCAATTTCCGTTGCAGGTATCGATGTATGTGAAATGATGCGCGGTGCGGCCGAAGCAAGAGAAGAATATCTTTCCGATGATCTCAATACCAATAATGCTGTACTTTACGCCGCACTTAGAAATATTCTTTACAACAAGGGTAAGTCTATTGAGATTCTCGTTTCTTACGAGCCTGCGCTACAGATGCTCTGTGAGTGGTGGAAACAATTATACGGTGAGTCTGAGGGTAAGGATAACAAGGGACTTTATCCTTCATCAGTGATCTGCTCAACCGATCTTCACTCCCTCGGCCAATACATACAGGACGGACAGAGAATGCTCTTCGAGACTGTAATCAGCTTTGATAAGTCAGAAGACACCGTTGAGATTCCCGATGATCCCGACAATATCGATGGGCTCAACTTCCTCTCCGGTCGCGATCTCCACTTCGTGAATTCAATGGCAATGAAGGGAACGCTTCTTGCTCACAACGACGGTGGAGTTCCCAATATTGTAATCGAACTTTCCGACAGAAGTGCTCATACTTTCGGTCAGGTCGTTTACTTCTTCGAGCTTGCTTGTGCTGTGTCCGGTTATATGCTCGGCGTAAATCCCTTCGACCAGCCCGGTGTTGAGGCATATAAGAAGAATATGTATGCACTTCTCGGCAAGCCCGGCTATGAATCAGATAAAGAGGCTTTGGAAGCCAGAATAAAATAAATCTCAGGAGGAAAACACTATGTTAAAACTCATTATCGGCGCAAAGGGTTCCGGAAAGACCAAGACTCTTATCGAGCTTGTTAACAATGCGCTTAAGGAAACCAAGGGTTCTGTCGTTTGTATCGAAAAAGGTGACAAACTCCGCTTCGATATCAGCTACCAGTGCAGACTTATCGACACTGACGAATACCAGGTAAAGACTCCCAACGGACTTTACGGCTTCGTTGCAGGTATTCTTGCAAGCAATCACGATGTATCCGACCTTTTCATCGACTCTGCTCTTAAGATCTGCGGAAACGATCAGGAAAAGTTCGACGAGTTCCTTGCAAAGGTTGACTCTCTCGCCACCAAGCACAATGTTACTTGTGTAATTACTTCTTCTCTCCCTGTTGAGGATGCAACCGATGTTGAGAAGATGTACCTTTAATCAGAAAAGGTAACTGAATCAAATATAAGCTGTACTGTTGAATCGTTATGAATACAGTACAGCTTATTTTTTATATAACGATGAGCCTCGGGACGAACAGTACCGAGGCTCAGGTTATCACGTTATATCATTCTCTTGTAAGATATATTCTTACGTTTTCGCCGTTGATGTCCCACGCTTTAGCTTCTTCGGGAAGCTCACTTGAGATAACATATTCGGTTCCGAGTACTGAGGGAAGGATCTTGTCAGCAGACTTTTCGAAAATCTCGCGGATCTTATCGCTGGGATCAACGAAGATCTTGATACGGTCGGTTACAACGAAATCAGAATCCTTACGCATTGTCTGGATCTTGGAGATGATCTCGCGAACAAATCCTTCATCGATAAGCTCGGAAGTGAGAGTAATGTCAAGAGCAACAGTTACGTCACCCTCAGCAACACAGAAGTAACCGTCTTTCTGTGTTACGTCGATCAAGAGATCTTCCGGTGTAAGCTCAACAATATTACCATCAAAGTCGAACACGATCTTACCGTTTTCATCAAGTTCGCGCTTAGCGGCATTTCCGTCAAGGTTCTCGGGTGCAAGAGCAGACTTGATCTTGCCGAGGAACTTACCGTACTTAGGACCAACAGTTCTGAGCTGAGGCTTGAAGTTATATGTAGAGAACTCGGAAGCATCAGTTACAAATACAACGGACTTGAGGTTTAATTCCTCACGGATGATATCAATGAAATATTCACCGGGAGTGTAAGCGGAGCGAACATATATAGCGGAAAGAGGCTGACGGTTCTTGACGTTAGCGCCGTTTCTTGCACTTCTACCCATTACGATGATATCAACTACAGCTTTCATATCACGCTCAAGGTCAGCATCAATTGCAGACTCGTCAGCTACAGGGAAGCCGCAGAGGTGTATTGATTCGGGAGCTGATGCATCAACCGTTCTAACGAGGTTCTGATAAATATCCTCTGTCATGAAGGGAACCATAGGCGCGGAAGCTTTCGCGATGGTTACGAGACAGTGGTAAAGTGTCATGTAAGCTGCAGCCTTATCATCAGGCATTTCCTGTACCCAGAATCTCTCACGGCAACGGCGAACGTACCAGTTGGAAAGCTCGTCTACGAACTCGTAGAGTGCTTTTGCTGATTCGGGAATCTTATATTCACCAAGGTACTTATCAACATTCTTAACCGTTGTGTTAAGGCGTGAAAGGATGTACTTGTCCATTACGCTGAGAGGAAGCTCGGCGAGATCATACTTTGTGGGAACAAACTTGTCAATGTTCGCGTAGAGTACCCAGAAAGCATATGTGTTCCAGAGTGTACCCATGAACTTTCTCTGACCCTCAACAACAGCCTTACCGCTGAACTTAGAGGGAAGCCAGGGAGCAGAGTTGGTGTAGAAGTACCAACGAATAGCATCCGCACCGTAGGTCTTAAGTGCATCGAAGGGGTCAACCGCGTTACCCTTGGACTTAGACATCTTCTGACCGAACTCGTCCTGAACGTGACCGAGAACGATTACGTTCTTATAGGGAGCCTTGTTGAAGAGAAGTGTGGAGATCGCCATAAGGGAGTAGAACCAACCGCGTGTCTGGTCTACAGCCTCGGAAATAAAGTCAGCAGGGAACTGAGCGTCAAAGAGCTCCTTGTTCTCGAAGGGATAGTGGTGCTGAGCGAAGGGCATGGAGCCGGAGTCAAACCAGCAGTCTATAACCTCCGGAACTCGGTGCATTTCGCCGCCGCATTCGGGACACTTGATGGTAACCTCGTCAATGTAAGGGCGGTGTAGCTCAATATTTTCTGGACAATTGTCGCTCATACTCTTCAGCTCTTCGATACTGCCGATGCTGTGTCTGTGACCACAGGAACATTCCCAGATGTTAAGGGGAGTACCCCAGTAACGGTTACGCGATATAGCCCAGTCCTGAACGTTTTCAAGCCAGTCACCGAATCTGCCCTTGCCGATTGACTCGGGGATCCAATTAACGGTATTATTGTTACGAACGAGATCGTTCTTAACATCCGTCATCTTGATATACCAAGACTCACGCGCGTAGTAGATCAGAGGAGTATCACATCTCCAGCAATGAGGATATGAGTGCTCGAAGGGAGGAGCAGAGAAGAGGAGTCCTCTTTCCTTGAGGTTCTTAAGCACCTCGGGGTCAGCCTTCTTGCAGAATGTACCTGCCCAAGGAGTTTCAGCTGTCATTTCACCCTTGGAGTCAACGAGCTGAACGAAGGGAAGTCCGTAAGCTCTGCCAACCTTGGAGTCGTCGTCACCGAACGCGGGAGCAATGTGAACGATACCGGTACCGTCGGTAAGAGTAACGTAATTGTCACAGGTCACGTACCAGCATTTCTCACGGGGAGAAACAAAGTCGAAGAGAGGCTCGTATTCCTTATACTCGAGGTCATGGCCGGTGTATGTTTCAAGAACTTCGATTTCTTCACCGAGATGCTTGCCCGCAAGTGCCTCAGCGAGAATAAAGATCTCGTTTTCTGTCTTTACCTTTACGTATGTCTCATTCGGATTTACACAAAGAGCAACGTTGGAGGGAAGAGTCCAGGGAGTTGTGGTCCATGCGAGGAAATATGTGTTTTCCTCACCCTTTACCTTGAACTTTGCAATAGCAGAACGTTCCTTAACATCCTTATAACCCTGAGCAACCTCCTGTGCAGAGAGAGGAGTACCGCAACGAGGACAGTAGGGAACGATCTTAAAGCCCTTGTAAAGAAGTCCCTTGTCGTAGATCTGCTTGAGCGCCCACCACTCACTTTCGATAAAGTTGTTGTCGTAGGTTACGTAAGGGTTTTCCATATCAGCCCAGAAGCCAACGGTCTCGGAGAAGTCCTCCCACATACCCTTGTACTTCCAAACGGATTCCTTACACTTGTCGATAAAGGGTGCAAGACCGTATCCCTCGATCTGCTCCTTGCCGTCAAGACCGAGAAGCTTTTCAACTTCAATTTCAACGGGAAGACCGTGAGTATCCCAGCCTGCCTTTCTCGGCACGTTAGCGCCCTTCATTGTGTGATAACGGGGGATCATATCCTTGATAACACGTGTAAGCACGTGGCCGATATGAGGCTTACCGTTTGCAGTGGGAGGTCCGTCGTAGAATGTGTACGCGGGACGCTCCTCACCCATGTTCATGCTTTTTTCGAAAATCTTGTTTTCGTTCCAGAACCTCAGTGTTTCGTGTTCTCTCTCAACAAAGTTGAGATTAGTGGAAACTTTTCTGTACATAAGCTCACCGTTCTTTCTATGATATTTATGGTAAAATTATTATCGATGTATTGGCGATAAACAAAAAAACAACTCCACGCCCGTCACAGGACGAAGAGTATTCGCTAACCACCCGTGCACTTGCCGAAATTTCAGCACCTATGCCTTCCGAGATAACGGTCGGTACCGCTGTATTGCGACTACAGAACTTAGGAGTGATATTTCATTACGTTTTCTGCCGACCTCACACCGTCATCGGCTCGCTTGAAGAAAATTCGAAAAGAAACTTGTCTCCATCTCAGTTTGTTTATATTACATAGCGTTATTATACTATAAATACCGAACCCGTGTCAAGCATTATTCGTATTTTCCTAAAAAATAATCAGAAAAAAAGAAAATTAAAATCCGTTACCTTAGTACACCTGACGGATAATTTAATATTTTTTCACATTGTATCTGTATCGTTTCTGCTATTGACTTTTTAAGTTGAAAGGTGGTATAATGTATAAAAGTTTGTATTATTTGGAGACTGTCATGCTTAAACTTCTTAAACTTCTTCGGGAATATCGCAAAGAGGCTGTTCTTGCTCCAGCTTTCAAACTTCTTGAAGCTCTGTTTGAACTGTTTGTTCCTCTCGTAGTTGCGAGTATTATAGATAACGGTATTGCAAATTCCCATAAAGCTCACATTATCAAAATGGCTGTTGTTATGGTAGTTCTCAGCTTTGTAGGTTTCACCGCTTCCGTAATCGCACAGTATTTTTCGGCGAAGGCTTCCGTGGGATTTGCTACCAAGATCAGAAGTAAGCTGTTCACAAAGATCATGCATATGTCATACTCTGAGCTTGATAAAGCAGGAACATCGTCACTTATAACCCATATGACTTCTGATATTAATCAGATCCAGACCGGAACAAATCTCACTCTGCGACTGTTTATGCGTTCTCCTTGCATCGTTTTCGGTGCCATGATCATGGCGTTTACAATAAACACAAAACTTGCGCTTATTTTCACCGCCATGATAACTGTTTTATCTGTTATCGTATTTACCGTAATTCTCGGTACTGTTCCACTCTACAAAAAGGTTCAAAACTCACTTGGAGCGCTTACAGGTAATGTTCGTGAAAATATCGGCGGTGTCCGTATTATAAAAGGTTTTCGTAAAGAAGATAGTGAGAAGGAAAGTTTCGTTAACAATGCAGCAGAACTGGAAAGATCCCAAAAATTTGTCGGTCGAATAACTGCGCTTATGAACCCTCTCACTTACCTGGTTGTTAACGGGGCAATTATGTTCCTTATTTACCGCGGTGCAATCAATGTTAAGTCAGGCAACCTGACTCAGGGAGAAGTAATCGCTTTGTACAATTACATGACGCAAATCCTTGTTGAGCTTGTTAAACTGGCGAATTTGATCATTACCATCACAAAGGCCATTGCTTGCGGTCAGCGTGTACAAGGCGTAATCGACAGTGTTCAAGGCGAATATAAGACTGACAAGAAACACGAAACTAAAAACGGCCTGCCAAAGGTTGAGTTCAGAAATGTTTCATTCAGATATCCCTCTTCAGGTGAGTTGTTACTCAAAAATATTTCTTTTTCCGTAAACGCAGGTGATACCGTCGGAATCATCGGAGCAACGGGAAGCGGGAAGACGACCCTTGTGAATCTAATTCCTGCGTTCTACGACGTAACCGATGGTGAAGTGCTGCTTGACGGAATAAATGTGACGGATATTGATAAGCTATCGCTCAGAAAGCGCTTTGGTATCGTACCTCAAACTGCGACTCTTGTTAAGGATACCCTTAGAGAAAATCTCAATTGGCGCAACGCGGATGCTACAGATGAGGAGATCATGAGAATTGCAAAGCTTGCCTGCGTAGATAATGTTATTCTCGATAAAAAAGACGGTCTTGACTCCTATTCCGATCAAATGGGTAAGAATTTCTCGGGTGGCCAAAGACAAAGGCTTACAGTTGCGAGAGCATTGGTGGGTGAGCCTGAGATACTTATTCTTGATGACAGCTCGTCTGCTCTTGACTATGCCACTGATGCGGCTTTAAGACGGGCGATCGCCTCACTTCCGTACGAACATACAACGTTTATCGTATCTCAACGAACATCCGCGATTCTTGATGCAGACAAGATCATTGTTCTTGATGACGGTGAGATCATCGGAATCGGCACTCATGACGAGCTTTACAATAATTGTATTACATACCGTGAGATTCACGACCTTCAGTTTTCGAGTAACGGTGACGGAGAGTAAGATTATATGAAAAAACAAAGTACTTTGAAAAGAGTTTTGCTATATATTCGTCCCCATATCGGACTTGTTGCTTTGATTGTGTTGCTTTCAGCGGCCGCTGTAGCAATGACTCTCTACGTTCCGATCGTTTTGGGGCATGCTATCGATCTAATTACGGGGAAAGACCGTGTCGATATCAACGGTGTGTTAAATAAGATATCTTTGATTGCTGTTCTTGTTATTTTAACAGCAGTAATTCAATGGGTCATCGGTGTTATCAACAACCGTATGACCTACAGCATTGTAAGACAGATACGTACTGATGCGTTCTTAAAGATTCAGACTCTGCCGGTGTCCTATATAGATTCCACAAGTCACGGTGCAATGCTTAACCGTGTAATTGCCGATGTTGATGTATTCTCCGACGGTCTTCTTATGGGTTTTACTCAGCTGTTTACGGGAGTTATGACTATTGTCGGCACACTTATCTTCATGCTGGCTCTTAACGTGAAGATAGCACTTATAGTTATAATTTTAACTCCGGGATCAATATTAATTTCAAAGTTTGTTGCATCAAAAACATTTAAGCTGTTCAGAGACCAGGCGGCGGCGAGGGAAGTTCAGTCAGCAGTTATAGAAGAAAGTATAACTACTGCAAAAACAATTAAAGCTTTTTGCGTTGAAGACAGAATTATAGAAAAATTTGAAAAAACAAACGATGACCTGAAAAAAGCTTCCGTCGGAGCGATATTCTATTCTTCACTGGTAAATCCGTCCACACGCTTTCTGAACGGAGTAATATATGCCCTGGTTGCTCTCGCAGGAGCTGTTATCGTGCTGCCTCCCGTTAGAGGTATTTCGGTAGGTATTTTAGTATGCTTTCTCGGATACGCAAACCAGTATACCAAACCCTTTAACGAAATATCGGGAGTTATTGCAGAGTTTCAGAATGCTCTTGCCTGCGCAGGAAGAATTTTTGAACTGATAGATACTCCTTCCGAGTCCGACAACGCTTCAGTGGACAGTTTTACAAATGGCGTTAAGGGAAAAATCGAGATTCGTGACCTCTGCTTCTCCTACGTTAAAGACAAACCTCTCATTGAGAATTTTAATATTACCGTTGAACCCGGTCAGATGGTAGCTATCGTAGGACCCACGGGTTGCGGAAAAACTACCATTATAAACCTTCTCATGCGTTTTTACGAGCCTGATTCAGGCAGGATTTATCTTGACGGAGTTGATATTCACTCTATCTCAAGACGTGAGCTACGTGAAAATTACGGAATGGTCTTGCAGGATACTTGGATTAAAAAAGGCACTGTTGCAGAAAACATAGCACTCGGAAAGCCGAATGCGAGTATTGATGAGATCGTTGCAGCCGCAAAACAGGTTCATGCACATTCATTTATTAAAAGACTGCCAAAAGGTTATGATACGGTAGTGGATAATGAAGGAGCAGTCCTCTCTCAGGGTCAGCGACAGCTCATTTCAATTGCAAGAGTAATGCTTGCCATGCCCGCCGTACTGATCCTTGACGAAGCTACTTCTTCTATCGATATCAGGACCGAAGGTATGATTCAGGCTGCATTCGATAAACTTACCGCAGGTCGAACAAGCTTTGTTGTTGCTCATCGTCTTTCAACGGTTAAAAACGCAGATCTTATTATCGTTATGAAGGATGGGCACATCGTTGAAACAGGAAATCATACAGAGCTTCTTTGTAGAAAAGGTTTTTATAACAGTATTTATGAAAGCCAGTTTTTGCACAGTGAGGAAGAATAATATAAAATATCCGCTAATTATTTAAGAAATATTATAAATTTGTATTGTTTATTTTCGGATTTCATGTTAGAATACTGTGAGAGTTTATAATGTTATTGTCTCAATGAAAGGATGAAGCTGATGAGTAAAAAAATATTCCCGCATATTATCGGCAATAATGTTATAAAAAACTTAATCGGTAATGATATTGTCAACCGGAATTGTTCCCACGCCTATATTTTAGAAGGGGCGAAGGGAAGCGGTAAAAAGACCGCCGCCGAGCAAATTGCGGCGGCACTCTCATGCTACAACAAAAATTCAACTTCGCATGACTTACCTTGCGGTGAATGTGATAACTGTCACAGAATTTTCGGTAATATTTCAAGCGATGTCGTCAGGATCACAAGCGGTGACAAAGTGTCAATAGGTATTGATGAGATCAGAAATATAAAAAACGGACTTTACGTTACTCCCAATGATTCCGATTTCAGAACTTATATAATAGAAAATGCAGAAAGAATGACTCCCCAAGCGCAAAACGCTCTGCTGCTTACTTTAGAAGAGCCGCCGTCGTTTGCTGTGTTTCTTCTCCTTACCGAAGACTCAACAAAGCTTCTTGAAACGGTCAGAAGCCGCGCTCAGTGTATCAGAATGGAAAAGTTCTCTTCGACAGAGGTAGCTGATTATCTTTCAAGCTCATATGAAGGTAAGAGAATTCAAAAATCGTTTCCCGAAAGATTTGCAGCTGCAGTCTCACTGTCAGACGGTTCTTTAGGTCGTGCCGCTGAATTGCTTTCAAATACGGAGGATACCTCTGAGATTCTGAAATTCAGAGCAGAAGCAATGAAACTTATACCTTTGATGTGCAGTTCAAAGTCGGCTCAGATGCTGAAGCTGGGACTTACCGCATCTATCAAAAACACTCATGATGCGAAAATATTTTTGCAGATCCTTGACTGTGCTATCAGAGACATGGTGTCAGCAAAACGTACGTCGTCTGAGAATTTGCTTTTTTATGTTTCATATGAAGAAGCCGCCAAAGCCGCGTCTGAGGCTTCGATAAAAAAACTGTTCCACATACACGCTGAACTCATCAGAGCTATTATGAGACTTGAGTCAAATGTGTCTCTGAAGATCGTACTTACCGATATGATATTGAAAATTGCCGATTACAAACGCAAATAACATAATTCCTTGAAAGGAAAAGATAATGAACGAAAATAAAGAAATTAACGTTGCAGAAAACACTCAGGAATCTGTTGAAATCGTAGGTGTTCGCTTTAAGGAAGCGGGAAAGATATATTATTTTGATCCGTGCAAGCTTACTATTGCCTCAGGACAGGATGTAATTGTCGAGACTGCAAGGGGACTTGAATACGGTTTTGTTTCAGAGGGTAATCACACGATTCCCGCAAAAGATATTGTCCAGCCCTTAAGACGTGTTATCAGAATTGCAGATCAAAAAGATTCCGAGCAGTATAAAAGAAATAAGGAGCTTGAAGTGTCGGCAATGGATGTTTGCCGAAAAAAGATCGTTGAGCACGGACTTGAAATGAAGCTTATCGAAGCCGAGTACACCTTCGATAACACTAAGCTTATGTTTTATTTCACGGCTGAATCAAGAGTCGATTTCCGTGAGCTTGTTAAGGATCTTGCGTCAGTTTTTAAGACAAGAATTGAACTCAGACAGATCGGTATCAGAGACGAAGCGAAAATGCTTGGCGGCATCGGAATCTGCGGCAGACCTTTCTGCTGTGCTTCATTCCTTTCGGATTTTGTTCAAGTATCGATCAAAATGGCTAAGGAACAGAATCTTTCTCTTAATTCATCCAAAATTTCAGGTGCCTGCGGCAGACTTATGTGCTGTCTCAGATACGAACATGAGACTTATGAGAGGGAAATCGCTTTGACTCCCAAGGTGGGAACAAAGGTATCAACAAAAGACGGAGTTGGTGTCGTTTGTGATGCCCATGTACTTACGGGATTTTTAAGAGTTAAATTCGTCGATGATAAGAGCGAAACAATAAAAACATATCATAGAGATGATGTTAAAATTATTCCCAAAAAAGATTGAACTATTTTCAGAAAAACACTTTATTTTTCCCGACAATTGTGATACAATATAAAAAAATACTATGGAGGTAAACGAAATGGCTTACAAGATTACTGATGAGTGCCTCGCTTGTGGCGCTTGCGCAGCTCAGTGCCCCGTTGAGTGCATCACCGAGGGTGACGGCAAGTACGAAATCAACGCTGACGAATGTCTCGATTGTGGTTCTTGCGCTGGCACATGCCCTGTTGACGCTATTAAGGAAGCGTAAGTGGTGTTTTACTTAGATAAAGAGCAAGGCGGAGGCAACTTCGCCTTCTTCTTTATCTGAGGAGAGTAACTGAAAACTCGGCTATTCTCCTCAGATAAAGAAATCTGTTGAATTTTTTTTGTTTTTATAGAGGTCGGTAGACAATGTTCAATGGTTTGATATATGATCCTGAAACTGAAAGGATTGACGAAATCAATGAGGATTTAACGATAATTCAGCGAAAAAACGGCCTTACTTTCGGAACGGATGCATATTTACTATCTGCTTTTGCAAAGCATGCTAAGTATGCAAAAGCTGCTGATTTCGGTTGCGGTACGGGTGTAATATCATTACTTACCGTTCAAAAAGGAAAGTATGCTCATGTTTTTGCATTTGAAGTGCAAAGGACATTTGCTGAACTTACAAGGCGCAACGTTGAACTGAACAAATTATCGGAAAAAATTTCCGTTGTCAATAAAGACATCCGCGAAATATCTCAAAGCGATACTAACGGAGAGATCGAAGCGGTGCTTATGAATCCGCCTTACATGAAAAACGACAGCGGCAGGACTAATATTCACGAAGAAAAGAATATAGCGAGACGTGAAGTCCTCGGCAGTATATATGATTTTTGCTCAGCGGCAGGCAAGATATTAAAAAGCGGGGGAGGGCTGTATGTAGTGCACCGCCCCGAACGACTTATAGATTTGACAGATGCCATGAGAAAAGCATCAATTGAACCGAAAAAAATCGTTTTTGTTCATACCGATTCATCCACAGAACCCTCACTTATTTTGGTTGAAGGTAAAAAGGGCGCGGCGCCTTCGGTTACGGTTACAAAACCTTTGTTTGTTTATAAAGACGGTACCCGCGAATATACGGATGATATGCAGCGTATTTACGACGAGTTTTCAATGAAACATATTACCGAAAGATGATGAATTTATGAGCTTTTCTAAAAATCATACTCAGTTCAGAGAAAAAAATGAAGTTCTTGGAAAAACACTATATCTTGTGGCAACTCCGATAGGAAATCTTGCTGATATTTCCGAGAGGGCACTTAAAGTATTGTCTGAGGTTGACTTTGTTGCCGCTGAGGATACGAGAAACACGGGGCTTCTTTTGTCGAGGTTTGGTATTTCCAAGAGCATGGTCAGCTACTTTGAACATAACAAGAGAGAACGCGGTGAAATAATCGTTTCGAGGATCGAAGCGGGAGAAAGCTGTGCTCTCGTGACCGATGCGGGAACCCCCGCGATTAGTGACCCCGGAGAAGATATCGTCAGGCTGTGTGCTGAAAGAGGGGTCAATGTTGTTTCCGTCCCCGGTCCCTGCGCTGCTATTTGTGCTTTGACTCTTTCAGCGCTATCCACAGGTAGATTTGCTTTTGAAGGTTTTATCAGCACCAATAAATCAGAGCGCAGAGAAAGACTTACCGAGCTTGCAATCGACAAGCGAACATTGATAATCTATGAAGCACCTCATAAGCTCAAGACAACTCTTGACGATCTATATAAGTATTTCGGAGACAGAAAGATCACCCTTTGCCGTGAGCTTACAAAGCTGAATGAGGAAGCTTTCAGAACTACTATTGCTTCAGCAATTGAATTTTATAAGGAAAATGATCCCCGAGGGGAATATGTTCTTGTTATAGAGGGTGCTCCCGAAAAAAGTGAATCGGATTATCCCGAAGACGTAACCGAGCACGTTAATATGTTCATTGACTCAGGACTTGACAGAATGTCAGCTATGAAAACCGCCGCTAAACAGCGAGGTGTGTCAAAAAGCGACATTTATAAGTCATATGTAAGCGAAAATTGATTCTTTGAGTATATATACTCTTGAATTTTTCGCTGAATTCTGCTATAATTTTATGGATAACTATAGTATGGGAGAACAATATGAGAAAACTGTTTTGCGACGGATTGATATATGATTCAGAGTCTAAATCTTTTGTACGTGCAGATATTCTTGTGGAGGATACAAGAATCGTAAAAATCGAAGAAGAAGTCGATATTCTTCTCGCTGATGAAATCGTTGATTGTTCAGGAAAATACATTATTCCCGGATTTGTTGATGTTCACTCTCACGGAAGAACAAGGGTCGATTTTAATAATGTAAAAACAGCAGAGGATGTACGCAATATGCGTACATCCTACGCCTCAGTAGGTACGACCACCGTAATGGCAACCCTTGCATCAGCCCCTTACGATGATCTCGTTACATCTGCAAATGCAATTAACGCAAACAGAGAAGAAGAGGGCGGTATTTCTACCGTTGCAGGCATCCACCTTGAGGGCAGATATCTTAACGAAAAGCGGCGCGGCGCACACGCAACGGAGCTTCTTGCAAAACTTGACGGCGCAGAGCTCAGCGAGCTTTTGGGAGCAATGCTTCCCGCACCCCTTCATATTTCAGCGGCGCTCGAGCTTGCAGGAGATGATTTCTATGAAGTCGCGCTTTCAAGAGGCGCAACGCTTGGTATGGCGCACAGTGATGCTACATATGACGAGGCGATGGCGGCAATTTCAAAAGGCGCTGTCTCCTTTACCCATACCTTCAACGCTATGCGTCCTATGCACCACAGAGAGCCGGGTAACATCTCAGCTTCTCTCCTCAGTGACGCATACACCGAGGTCATCTGCGACGGCGAACACGTTCATCCCGCAATGATATCAATGGCGCACAGGCTTAAGCCCGACGGTAAGCTGGTTCTTATCACCGACTCCATGGAGGCGGCAGGGGCTGAGGATGGCGAATATTCCATCGCAGGCCTTAAGGTATTCGTTCGTGACGGTAAGGCTGTCAACGCCGAGGGAGCTCTCGCGGGCAGTACCCTTGATATGCATAATGCACTTAAGAACTATATGAGCTTCTGCGGACTTGCTCTTGAAGAGGCGCTTCCCGCCGCAACTGCAAATCCTGCGAAAATGGTAGGTATCAGCGACTCCTGCGGACGAATTGCAGAGGGACTTCGCGCTGACCTGATCGTACTTGATTCCAAGGACGATGTCAGCATAAATGCGGTCTACGCCGCAGGCATTAAGGTTAAATAAATTATCTGATAAATTCAGAAAGGCATATATCATGAAGGAAAAATATTATATTACAACAGCCATAGCATACGCTTCAACCAAGCCTCACTTCGGTAACACCTATGAGGTCATCATGACAGACGCTGTGGCTCGCTATAAGAGACTCCGCGGCTACGACGTATTCTTCTGCACAGGTACAGACGAGCACGGTCAGAAGATCGAGCTCAAGGCGGCTGATGCAGGTATCACACCTAAGGAGTACGTAGACAACGTTGCAGGTCTTGTGCGTGGTGTTTGGGATAAGATGAACACCACATACGATTATTTTATCAGAACAACCGATGAAAACCACGAAGAAGCTATCAAGCACATCTTTAAGAAGATGTACGATAAGGGTGATATCTACCTCGGAAGCTACGAGGGTCCTTACTGTACACCTTGCGAGTCTTTCTTCACAGAGAGCCAGCTTGTTGACGGAAAGTGTCCTGATTGCGGCAGACCCGTTGAAAAAGCAAGCGAGCAGGCATACCACTTCAAGATGAGCAAGTATGCTGACAAACTTGCAGAGTACATCGAAAATACTCCCGGCTTTATCGAGCCCGAGTCCCGTAAGAAGGAAATGATCAACAACTTTATAAAGCCCGGTCTCCAGGATCTCTGCGTGTCCCGTACAAGCTTTAAGTGGGGTATTCCCGTTGACTTTGATCCCAAGCACGTGGTATACGTATGGCTTGATGCTCTCTGCAACTATATTACAGCACTTGGTTATGACCCCGCAAACGAGGTACAGCCTGAGTCCTTCACAAAGAATTGGCCTGCTGACGTTCACGTTATCGGCAAAGACATCATGCGCTTCCATTCCATCTATTGGCCCATCTTCCTTATGTCTCTTGATCTTCCTCTTCCGAAGAAGATCTTCGGCCACCCCTGGTTCAACTTCGGTCAGGATAAGATGTCAAAGTCCAAGGGTAACGTTGTATATGCCGATGAGCTTGCAGACAAGATCGGTGTTGACGGCGTAAGATACTATGCTCTCGCTGAAATGCCCTATGCAAATGACGGCTCCGTTACCTACGATGCAATTCTTAACCGCTTTAACACAGACCTTGCAAACAATCTTGGTAACCTCGTTAACCGTACAGTTGCGATGACAAAGAAATACTTTGACGGCGTGATCCCCGCACCCGACGAGGAAACCGAGCTTGACTGCGACCTTAAGTCCACAGTGCTCACAGCCGTTAAGAAGTATTCCGAATACATGGATGACTTCCACATTGCTGACGCCCTCTCAGAAGTGTTCACAGCGCTCAGAAGAGCTAACAAGTACATTGATGAAACAACTCCTTGGGCTCTCGCAAAGGATGAGGCTAACAAAGCACGTCTGGGTACAGTTCTTTATAATCTTCTTGAGTCCATCAGAATTTGCGCAGTTCTTCTTTCTCCCGTTATTCCCGACGCGGCTGATAAGATCTTCGCTCAGATCGGTACGGAAATCAATTGTTACGGATCGACTTCTACTTTCGGAAAGCTTGAAGCAGGTAAGTCTGTCGGTACTCCCGAGGTACTCTTCTCCCGTATTGATGAAGTAAAATTCATGGAGCAGATCGAGGCTGAAAG
>JAFXKJ010000083.1 GCA_017531765.1 Clostridia bacterium | reverse complement strand
GATGAGGACATCGCTCTTCTCGCTAAGGCACAGGGCAAGACCGTTGAGGAAATCAAGACCATCATCACATCTCTTCACGAGTTCAACCCCATGATGGGTCACCGTGGCTGCCGTCTCGCTGTAACCTACCCCGAGATCGCAAAGATGCAGACTTCTGCTGTTATCCGCGCTGCTATCAACGTTCAGAAGAAGCATGCTGATTGGAAGGTAGTTCCTGAGATCATGATTCCTCTCGTTGGTGACGTTAAGGAGCTTAAGTACGTTAAGAGCGTAGTTGTTGACACTGCTAACGCAGAGATCGCTGCTGCAGGCGTTGAGCTTGACTACGAAGTTGGTACAATGATCGAGATTCCCAGAGCTTGTCTCACAGCTGACGAGATCGCTGCTAACGCAGACTTCTTCTGCTTCGGTACAAACGACCTTACACAGATGACTTACGGCTTCAGCCGTGACGACGCAGGTAAGTTCCTTGATGCTTACTACGACACAAAGATCTTCGAGAACGATCCTTTCGCTCGTCTCGACCAGACCGGTGTTGGTAAGCTCATGAACATGGCAATCACTCTCGGCCGTCCCGTAAACCCCAACCTCCACGTAGGTATCTGCGGTGAGCACGGTGGTGACCCCACATCCGTTGAGTTCTGCCACCAGCTCGGTCTTGACTACGTATCCTGCTCTCCCTTCAGAGTTCCGATCGCAAGACTCGCTGCTGCTCAGGCTGCAATCAAGGGCTAATTGCTGACAACAAAATCGCTCGGAGAAATCCGGGCGATTTTTTGTGTTGCAATGCCCTTGATTGCAGCAGCTATATTTGGAAACAATACTGCATACGTACTATACAATTCTCAAGATAGAATGTGCACTTTGATTTTATGGAATGAAACGTATACTATTTGGATATCTGCTGTCACTGAAAAAGCAGAACTTATCAGGGTTGCAGAAAAATAATAATATTTTTTTGACTTTTGTGAAAGAAAAGTTCCTCCTAATTCGTAGTATAATTATTGCGAATAATGTAACGTCAACAATTCCTGTGTTCTTGCAGGAAATTCAAGATATTTTATGTGATTGTAATACACAAGAACTTCGTGTAATGGTTGAAACAATGAGAAGTATTCAAAATAATAAATGGGAGAATTAATTATGATATCTTATTATTTATCAATAGTAGAAACCGATGAGGAAAGAGAAAAAGTCATATTCATTTATGAGAATTTTCATTCCTTTATGTGCTATACTGCAGGAGAAGTTTTGAGGGGTAATACGCACGAAATCCAGGATGCGGTTCATGATGCGATGATCAAAATAATTGAAAATATTGATATAATTGATCTTTCGGACAAACGCAGAGCCAAAAACTTATGTGGTATTGTTGCAAAAAACAAAGCTAAGGACAGATGTAAATTAAGAGAAAACAGAAACGTATCATTTGAGGATTTGTTAATGGAAGAGGATAAACCGGAAAACAATCCTGTAGAAATTGTTATCAGAGAGAATACATATGACATAATCTTGAAAACATTACGCTCACTTGATGATAAATACAGAGATATTTGTACGCTTAAATTCATACATCAACTAAAAGAACGAGAGATTGCGTTGATACTTGATCTTACCCCCAAAACGGTAAGCACGAGAATCCACAGAGGAAAGCAATTATTAAGAGAAGCGCTCAGAAAGGAGGATTTGCATGTATAACAAAGTACACGATAAGGTTTTTGAAGCTTTAATGACTGTAGCACTTGATCAAATAATATACGAAGAAGATGAATCCTGTCCATCCGACGAAAAGCTTGCAAAAATGTATCCTACATCTAAGAAGATGATGCGCAAGTATAGAAACAAGGTCAAAGAGCGTTGGTATCGTAATCCATTGCCCGTTGTCTACTTGAAAAGAGTATCGATTATTGTACTTGCTGTTATTTCAGTTATGTTTGGTGTGCTTACGACAAGTGGTGAGGTACGTGCAGCTATTGCTAATACGGTGGTTACTTGGCATGATAAGTATGTCAATATTGATTTCTACGCAGAAAATAACATTGATGAATCTGAATCACAAACTAAGACAGAAAAAGGTCCCGATGCTAATACACTAGTCGTTGGCTATATCCCTCAGGAGTATATTTTGTCAAGCAGTACCGAAGAAATAGATCACAGAGAATATTTATATATGACAGATACTGGAGAATATTTACTAATTAGTTTCTATTCTAGTAAGAATGCTGATATAGGACTTGATATTCAAAATTCAGAATACGAACAGTTTGTGGTTAATGGGAATGATGCATTTTTATCATATAATGATACAGATAAATATGGCACAATAGTATTCGGTAATAAAATATATACTGTGACGGTTTCTGGGTTGATATCAAAAAATGAATTAATAAAAATTTCTGAAAATATAAAATAAATTTAATTAATGACGAAAGAAAAGTTCCTCCTTATTCGTAGTGTTAATAAATCGAGGTGATTTCCTCGTTACATAGGACAGAATGGAAGAGTTCGTAAAAAGCCCACCTGTATCTTCTTATCTACTCAGGCTGCAATCAAGGGCTAATTGCAGCAGCTAAATTCGCTCCGCCGGCTAAATTTGCTTCGCCGGCTAAATTGCCTGCGGGCAGCTTGGGGCGAATATTATTTAGCTGTTGCGTAGCAACAATTTAGCTACGCAGTAATTTTATACCCAAGCTCCTCTCGGAAAAACCGAGGGGAGTTTTCCGTTGATTCATAAATTATTGAAATTTCATGTAGAATTTCGCAAAAATCTGTTGAAATATCATTAAAACATGTTATAATATGAGTGTATATTAAAATATTTTTATCATAGGAGGATAAAAAATTGGACAAGTTTTTCAAAATTTCCGAGCGCGGATCAAATGTGAAAACCGAGATCGTTGCGGGTATTACTACGTTCATGACCATGGCGTACATCCTTGCCGTTAACCCCAGCATTCTCGCTGATGCGGGAATGGATTCCACTGCAGTGCTCCTCGCAACTTGTATCGCATCATTTATTGCAACTGTAATAATGGGTCTTTACGCAAACCTTCCCTTTGCTCTTTCCGCAGGAATGGGTCTCAACGCATACCTCGCTTACTCCGTAGTAGGTGCAGGTATCTGTTCTTGGCAGTTGGCACTCCTCGCAGTATTCATTGAAGGTATCGTCTTTATCATTCTCTCTCTCACAAAGGTAAGAGAGGCTATCTTCAATTCTATCCCCATGTCACTTAAGCACGCCGTATCCGTTGGTATCGGTCTGTTTATCGCGTTTATCGGTCTTCAGAACTCTAAACTGGTTGTCGGTGGTTCCACTCTCGTTGAGATGGTAAACTTCACCGAGAAGTTCAAGACTGTAGGTATCGGTGCACTTCTCGCTATGATCGGCGTATTTATCACCGCTATCCTTTACGTAAGACGTGTTAAGGGTTCTATCCTTCTCGGTATCGTTGTTACTTGGGTTCTCGGTATGCTCTGTGAGCTTATCGGTCTCTATGTTCCCGATCCTGCTGCGGGATTCTATTCTGTTTATCCCTCATTTGCCATCACCGATTTTTCAAAGCTCGGCGAAACCTTCGGTCAGTGCTTCAAGATCGACTTCAGTAGCGTAAGCATCGTAAACTTCATTGTTGTAATCTTCTCTTTCCTTTTCGTTGACCTTTTCGACACACTCGGAACACTTATCGGAGTTGCCACAAAGGCTGATATGCTTGATAAAGACGGTAAGCTCCCCGCAATCCGTCCTGCTCTTCTCTCCGATGCTGTAGGTACATCCGTTGGTGCTGTTTTAGGTACATCTACCATCACCACTTTCGTTGAGTCCGCTTCCGGTGTTGCCGCAGGTGCCAGAACAGGTCTTGCCGCAATTGTAACCGGTGCACTCTTCCTCATTTCCATGCTCTTTGCCCCCATCTTCACTGCTATCCCCTCATTTGCGACTGCTCCTGCGCTTATCGTAGTAGGCTTCCTTATGTTCTCTAATATCGTGAAGATCAAGATGGACGATAACAATCTCGCATCAGCTATCCCCGCATATCTCTGTATTCTTTCAATGCCCATTTTCTACAGCATCGCAGAAGGTATCTCCATTGGTGTTATCTCCTACGTTATCATTAACCTTCTTACTAAGAAGTACAAGGAGATCCATCCCGTTATGTACATTCTTACGGTACTCTTCATTGCAAAGTACATCTTCCTTTAATTCTCAAGTTTTATAAACAAACAAAAAAAAATGCACTTAACAAGCTCTAAAGCATAAGTTAAGTGCAATTTTTTATCGTATTATGTCACAGGTTAGCTCACAGTCCATAGTCATCTGTCAAAAGAAGCACGGAATAATCCCGCACACAGACCACCACATCGGGCTGAACGATCTCGATGAATTCGTCTACCGTCATATCTTTATAATAACGCATATCGAGAGAATGCATCTCGTCAAAGGAGTACCACATTATTGTCTCAATGGCGTTGGTAAAGCTTTCACCGTAGATAAGAATGCTTGGCAACTCCTCCCTTTCGGTGTCGATCATGGTGTGAGCCACGTCCCCTCCCATGTAGGTGGTATAAAGCACGTCATCAGTATCATTCTCGGGAAGGGTGAAAAGGGATGCTTCAACTGCATAACCGTTGTTGTATCTTTTGAATTCGGGTGCATCCTTCGGCAGGATAAGCTGAAGCCTTTCATCCGATTCCCAAAGTCCGAAGATCTTGCGGGAACGGGATCCGATGTACCTGCCCTCCAGTGTAGTCAGATCAAAATCTCCTTCCTTGAGGGTTGGGAAGCTGAGGTTGGTATCCTCTCCAAGTCTGCGGAGGATCTCAAGATAGGTGTCGTACGCTCCGCGGATACCGTAGTGGTGGTCAACGGTAGATGAGAAATACTCGGGACGTCCCGACTCTTCGTAATACTCCATCATATCGATAAGATCCACTCCCCTCGCTTCAAGCTCCTTGAAGAAAGCGGACGATGAGGCATCAAGGTACTCGTTCCTGCTGTTAAGGTACCACGGGTAGCTGTCCTCGTAGCACATATACTGACAAGGGATGGCGGTGAAATAGTATTTTCCTCCGTAGCTTTCGGTAATTGATGCCGTTTTTTCGATCTTTTCGGCTACAGTCACCGCGTCGGCGGCAATTTTCTCCATGTCCACCGTCTCGTACTCAAAATAAGGCAGAAGCACGTCCTCGCCCACGTAAATATCGTTTACAACGGGACGGCGAAGAAGCTTCAGATCCATTAAGGCAGATGCCTTCAGCATCACCTCTCGCGCGGCGGCGTGATCCTTAACAAATTCGCCTACCGCCGTAAAATACGACCCGTCCGAAATCCCCTCCATATCGAGAGTCGGCATCACTGCAAGATTTCTGTTTTCAAAGAAGCTGAAGGTCTCGTCAGCACTGAGTACCGTCAGCGCGGCAAGAAGGAAAAGAACGAGGACAAAGCATACGCTTAGCGAAACAGATGATATCTTAGCTATATTTTCACGTTTCATGTTACCCTACCTCTCAGAACTGGAAATAGATGAACGGATTGAAGCTTCCGGACACAAGCTTCATGTACGCCAGGGCAAATACCCCAAGGGCGAACAGCTTCGGTGCGAATTCCTTGAAGAAAGCCGCGGAAAGAGAATGTTCGGCGTTTGCAGAAAACTTTTTCTCAAGAAGCCTTTTTACGGGGAATATACCGATAAAGCATATAATAAACTCGGGCAGATACTGCATGATGAGGTACACCGCCTCGTGAGGGGACGTACCGTTTGCCCCTGCCATGGCGGAAAGGTATTGTACTGCCGAAGAAAAGGAATCTGCTCTGAAGAACACCCAACCAACAAGGATCAAAGCGAGAGTCAGCACATGGCGCAAAGCTCTCGGAAGCTTCTCCGTTACTCCGCCGAAAACGTACTTTTCGAGAATGAGAAGCACGCCGTAGTAAACTCCCCACAGAATGAAGTTCCACGATGCACCGTGCCACATTCCCGTAAGGAACCACACAATAGCAAGATTTATGATGTGTCTTATGACAGAGCAGCGGTTACCTCCAAGGGGAATGTAAACGTAATCCCTGAACCACGTTGACAGCGAAATGTGCCATCTTCTCCAAAACTCGGTAATACTTCGGGATATGTAAGGGTAGTTGAAGTTTTCGTTAAAGCGGAAGCCGAACATTTTCCCGAGGCCTATCGCCATGTCGGAATAAGCGGAAAAATCGAAATATATCTGCATCGCGTAGGCTATGATACCGACCCACGCCGAGGGAGCTGTGAGGAGCTCGCTTCCCGTATGCGAAAACACTCTGTCCGCAACCTCGCCCATGGGATTTGCCATGAGCATCTTTTTTCCAAAGCCCAGCATGAAGCGAACAGCACCATCGGAAAACAAGGTAACGGAATGTTCTCTTGACGAGAGTTCTTTTTCGACAGTTGTATATCTTACAATGGGGCCGGCTACAAGCTGAGGAAAAAGGGCAATGTACAAACAAACCTTCAGTGGATTTTTCTGCAGTGCCGCGTCGCCTCTGTAAACGTCGATAACGTAGCTGAGTCCCTGAAAGGTATAAAATGAGATTCCGATGGGGAGAACGAAGGAAACGACCTTCACGGGAAGTCCCGTGTGAGCGAGGGTGGATGTAAAAAATCCCGCATATTTGAAAACGCCGAGGAGGCCGAGACCCACACCAACGGTCAGAATGAGCCAAAGACGTTTTACGTTTTTGCTTTTCGCAAGTCCGACGCCAAGTCCGCCGAGGTAGTTCGCCGCCATAGACACGGCAAACAACGCGAGATACTTAACTCCGCCCCACGCATAAAAAATGAGGCTGAACGCGAAAAGAACGAAATTCCGCACACCGAGAAATTTTTTCGGAACCAAAAAGTATATCAAAAACAAAAGAGGAAGAAAAAAGATTATAAATTCACTGCTTGTAAAAAGCATACATAGCCTTCCTTTCTTTATGATTGACTTATCCCTATAAGTATATCATATCCGACGGTAGTTGTCAAATAAAAACTGTCTCGTAACACAAGTTTGAGACTGTTTTGCCGTGATTACGTTTTTTCGTCATTTTCGCCTTAAAATCAAGGACTTTTCCCACTAAACTCTCCAAAAAAACATACCTTTTTTCGTTGACAATCGGAGCAATTTATTGTATAATAATATTATATCGTGGTGAATTGTCGCAATTTATTTTTCGGCAGTTTTGAAAGGAATATAAACAATGATCAGAAGTATGACCGCTTTCGGCAGACACAGAGCCCTCACCGAGCGCGGAGACCGTGATATTACGGCAGAAATAAAAAGTGTAAACAACCGTTTCCTCGACTGCAGTGTAAAATTACCCCGTTCCTACGGGTATCTTGAGGAGAAGGTAAAAAGCTACGTTTCCGAGAGAGGAATCACAAGAGGTAAGGTTGACGTTTACATCGGCATCGACGTGATCGAGGAAACGGGAGTTGAGGTTTCCCTTGACCGTGCGGCGGCTGAGTCATATATCGCCTCTCTCAAAGCCCTCCGCGATGAGTTCGGACTTGCGGACGACATTTCCGTTATGAGCGTGGCTCAGAACAGAGATCTTTTCAGAACGAAGCGCCCTGAAGAGGACACCGAGCGTGACTGGGCAGACGTCAAGGCTGTACTTTCCGTTGCCATCGACCGCTTCATTGAAGCGAGAGAAAGAGAAGGTGCAGTTCTCGGACGCGACATCGAAGGAAAGATCGAGAATATCAAAGCGTGGGCAGTCAAAATTGCAGAGATTTCCGAAAGCAATATTGCCCGTTACCCCGAAAAGCTTGAAAAGCGCATAAAGCAGCTTCTCTCCGATTTTGACGTTGAGATCGCTGAGCAGAGGATCCTTACGGAAGCGGCAGTATTTGCAGACAAAGCTTCCATTGACGAAGAGCTTGTAAGGCTTAATTCCCATTTCGAGGGCTTCAGAGAGATTCTGAACTCAGACGAAAACTCGGGAAGAAAGCTTGATTTCCTCCTTCAGGAGCTTAACCGAGAGACCAATACCATCGCATCCAAGTCGGGCGATATTGAGATCGCACGAATCGTGGTTGACGTTAAAGCTGAGCTTGAAAAGATCCGCGAGCAGATACAGAATATCGAATAACGGGTGGTTCGACATGAAATTCATTAACGTAGGCTTTAACAATATGCTGAACGCGGGACGTGTAGTCGCGCTCGTTTCCTCTGATTCCGCACCTTCCAAGAGACTTATTCAGGACGCAAAGGACTCGGGCAGGGCAGTTGACTGCACCTGCGGAAGAAAAACAAGATGTGTTATCATCACCGACAGCGACCATGTGATCCTCTCCGCACTTCAGGCAGAGACGGTTGCGGGAAGACTGAACGGCAGTGACGACGGAGATACCGACAAGGACAGCGACGAATAAATGTTTGATCATACAGGCGATGTAGATATAATATCAGCTGAATGGAGATCTTATATGAAAAAAGGACTTATTTTCGTAATATCAGGTCCTGCAGGAAGCGGGAAAGGCACAGTTGTTAAACTCCTTCGGGAAATGATCCCGACCCTTGGATACTCAGTCTCCGCCACAACGCGAGCTCCCCGCCCGGGTGAGACGGACGGAGTAAATTACCATTTTATGAGCCGCGAAGATTTTTTGAAGCTTCTTGAAAACGGCATGGTCCTTGAGTATACCGAATACTGCGGAAACTTCTACGGAACGCTGAAAAGCGAGGCTGAAAAGGTTCTTGCAGAGGGCAGAGATATCATTCTTGAGATCGAGGTTGACGGTGCACTGCAGGTGAAGAGCCTTCTTCCGGACGACACCGTTACAGTGATGCTCATCGCCCCCGACAGAGACGAGCTTGAAAGACGACTCAGAGGCCGCGGCACAGAGGCGGATGAAGTTATCGTCAAACGCCTTGATCGGGCAATTGAAGAGGTCGCTCTCGCCGAAAAATACGATTACGTTGTTACCAACGAAACCGACCGTTCCGAAGAGTGCGCAAATAATATACGCAGTATCATCGCAGCGGAGCATCTGAGATACCGCCGCATGAAGGATACAGTTGACATCTACCGCGGATAAGATCCGATTATCGGAACATACTATATAAAATATCGGTACATGGTACATACTATATAAAAACACAAAAAAAACACAAATCAACTTTTGAAAATTCACACCGCAATTTTGCGGAGAATGGAGATAATTTTATGGTACAGCCTTCACTTGCCAAGCTTCTTGAAAAAGAAAATATCAACCGTTACACTCTCGTTGTAGCAACCGCTAAGTGCGCGCGAGAGATCACCGACGATTACATCCGTCAGAGAGAATATGCTGAGAAAAACAGCGGTAAGGACTCCGACAAGAACGTAGCCAATGTTGTAAACGTTAAGTACAGAGACGAAAAGGCAGTTAAAAACGCTATTGATGAGCTTTACGGCGACGAATACAGAATCATTCAGTCCACACTTCCCGCAGGAATGGGCAAGGGTGAAGTATGCTGTGACGAGGCTGAGACCGAGGCAGCAGAAGTCGAAGAATCCACAACAGAGGAATAAAAAATTATCTTCGCACAAATCCCACGGGAATTTTGTGCGAGGATTTTAATTATTCAATAAAATTTCAAAGTTCCCCCCACGGAAAGGAGGCAAGTCATGCGCGACATTGCAGGTGTTCATATTCTGGAATCCCCATATCACCTTGACAAGGTATATCACTACTACATTCCCGCAGAGCTGTCGGAGAGAGTTGTCCCCGGAGCCATTGTGGAGGTTCCGTTCGGTAACGGAAACAGACGTGTCACGGCGGTGGTTTGCGAGCTTTCCGACCAAACGGACATCGATGAACTGAAGCCTGTTCTTTCAGCCTCCCCCGTGATCCCACCCTACCTTTCAGAGGAAGGCTTGAAGCTTTGCAATTTTCTGAAGCAGCATACCCTTTGTACCTTCGGCGAGGCGGTCAGATGTGTTCTCCCCTCGGCGGCTATTTCAAAAATGGCGGAATATTATTCAGTGACATCTGAGCTCTCAGACAGCGAAGTTATGAAAGCTCTGGATGGATTAAACGAGAAATGCGCCTTCGTTTATGCCGCCGTGAGCTCCGTAAAACGTATGTCAAGAGAAACTCTCCGAACAAGATTCGGCGAAGACGTGATACAGGTCCTCGCAAAGCTCATAAAGGCGGGACTCATCCAAAAGCACGACGAGATGAAGGCAGGCGGCAGTAACGTTAAAACCGTGACCACCGCATTCCCCTCGGATTTAGCCGAGGACGCGCCTCCTATGCGGAGCCTTCGTCAGTCTCAGGTGCTTGAGGTGGTCAAGACCTCCCCCGGAATTACCCTGAGCGATATTTGCTCTTCCCTTTCCCTTGAGCCTGTAGTAGTGCGAAGCACCCTCAGCGCCCTTGAGAAAAAAGCCCTCATCTCCCTGAAGCATGAGACCGTATACAGAAATCCCTTCTCTCAGTCCGAGGGAGAGATCGCCTCATACAGAGGGAACTTTACCCTTTCCGAAGACCAAACGTCTGCGTTCAATACTCTTCTCGAGCTATACTCAGACCCCGCCCCCCGCGCCGCACTGCTTCACGGAGTCACGGGATCGGGAAAGACCAACGTTATACTCAAGCTTATAAGCCGTGTCCTTGAAGACGGGCGCGGTGTTATCATGCTTGTCCCCGAAATCGCACTCACTCCCCAAACAGTGGGCAGATTCATCGCCTGCTTCGGAGACAGGATCGCGGTTATTCACTCCGCCCTTTCCGCGGGAGAGAGATTCGACGCGTGGCGGCGTATCCGCGAGGGTATCGCCGACGTTGTCATCGGAACTCGCTCGGCGGTATTCGCTCCCGTAAAAAATCTCGGTCTCATCGTTATCGACGAGGAGCACGAGCATACATATAAATCAGACACCAATCCGAAATATCTTGCCCATGACGTGGCAAGCTTCCGTTGCGGTGAAACGGGCGCGACCCTTGTACTCGCTTCAGCCACTCCCTCTGTTACAAGCTATCATAAGGCTGTAACGGGAAAATATACCCTCGTGGAGCTGAAAAACCGCTTCGGCGGCGCCTCGCTTCCAACGGTTGAGCTTTGCGATATGCGAACGGAGCTGAGAAGCGGAAACTCCACACCTCTCAGCCGTACTCTGATCTCCCGAATCGGCTCGGAGCTGGAGCGTGGAAACCAAACCATCCTTTTCTTAAACCGAAGAGGCTACAACAGCGTTATATCATGCAGGTCCTGCGGCGAGGCGGTAAAATGTCCCCACTGTTCTGTTACTATGACATATCATCTGAAAAACGGCAGACAGCTCCCTCGCGACAGCGAGACGGGCGAAGCCTATCTCGACGTGCGCCGCGGCAACGGATACCTTCACTGCCATATGTGCGGTTACAAGTCACAGCTTCCCTCATCATGCCCCGATTGCGGCGACAGTCACTTCATGTTCATGGGATGCGGCACTCAGCTTGCGGAAAATGAGCTTAAAAGACTGTTCCCCACAGCTCGCATAGCAAGGATGGACCACGACACCACTCAAGGCAAGCTTGCCTATGAAGAACTTCTTACCTCCTTCAGAAACGGCAGTGCCGATATTCTACTCGGAACGCAGATGGTAACAAAGGGTCACGATTTCCCCAAAGTCACCACCGTCGGAGTCCTTAACGCCGACTCTTCCCTGTTCCTTGACGACTACAGAGCAAACGAGAGGACTTTCTCAATGCTCACTCAGGTAATAGGCAGAGCAGGCAGAAGCGAGCTTGGCGGTATGTCTGTGATACAGAGCTTTAATGTGGACAGTGATATAATAAATCTTGCATCAAAGCAGAATTACCGTTCATTTTATGAAAATGAGATAAGGCTCCGCCGTCAGCTTACCTTCCCGCCCTTCTGCGACATTGCGATGATCACCATAGCCTGCTCCGACGAGGCTATGCTGTCCCAAGCGGCGCTCCGCATGGGAGAGAGAATAAGGGAACACATCAGGGAAGAATTTACCGACGTAAAAGCGATAATCTACGGTCCCTTTGAAGCTCCCGTTTACAAGGTGCAAAACGTGTGCCGCCTGAGATTCGTTATAAAATGCCGTCTGAACCGCAGAACACGTGAATTTATCTCTTCTCTCCTCTGCGACTTCTCACGCTCGGGCAAGGCATCCGCCAAGGGTATGTCCCAGGTTAGGGTCACCGCCGACCTTAACCCCACCACAATATAAGCAAAACCTATTCTATATAAATTTGTATATTTTTGATTTGAAAGGAATCACGGATAGTTATGGCACTTCTGAATATAATAAAGAAAGACGACGATACACTTCGCAAGGTATGCCGTCCCGTTGAAAAGATCTCTCCCAGAATTCTCACCCTTCTTGACGACATGAAGGATACTCTCATCGATTCCGAAGGCGTCGGTCTTGCCGCACCTCAGGTAGGTATTCTCCGACG
>JAFXKJ010000015.1 GCA_017531765.1 Clostridia bacterium | reverse complement strand
TTTGTGTTTTGAAAAACACGAAATTCCAATCTGCCTTCCCCACGGGGAAGGGGGACCGCGTAAGCGGTGGATGAGGCGGTCAAGTGCATCATCAATAATAAACATAATATGGAGAGGAAGAATATTCCTCATCCGTCAGCCTACGGCTATAACCTTCCCCACGGGGAAGGCAGATACCCTAAACATCACATCACGAAAGGAGCCCGTATAAAATGATCTCCAAAATAAGACACCGTACAATATGGCTCCTTGCCATAGTACTTCTCGTAAGTACTTGTGCCACAACAATCGCCTTCGCCAATATCATGGGCGGATTTAATATGGACGATAGCGGCGCAATTGCTCTTATAAACGAAACAGATGAGACGGAAAAAGCCCCCTCCGATTCGTTCACGGAAACCAAGGCGGAAACCGAAACGGAAGCGGTTACGGAATCTGATACGGAAACGGAAACTATCATTCCCGAAACCGAGATCGATACGTATGACCCCGAAGTGCCTGTACCCGACGCCCGTCCCGGCTTTGAAGCCTCCGACAGCGCCACCGTTTGGAGCACCAAAACCGACGTTGAAATTTTCCGTGTCTCATATGAGAACGGCGAGCAGAAGGTTACAGTTAAAAGTGATGACGGCGATAAGCTCATCGCTCCCGGAACGGAAAATTCATACACCTTCAAGCTGAAAAACACCGGCAACGTTTCCCTTAAATATACCTTGGATATTAACGCCAAGATCGAGCCCGCGGGAATTACGATCCCAATCACTGCCCGCCTTGTCAGACACGACGGAAAGTGGGTCACCGAGGGCGGTGAAGCCTACGTTTCCGTGCCGAGGCTTGACGCCGCGGCTGACAATGGAGAGCTTGGCGCCGGGAAGTTTGTCTACTACACCTTAGACTGGCAGTGGCCCTTTGAAAGCGGTAACGACGAAAGAGACACTCTCCTTGGCAACATGGCACTTGACGAGGATATTACCTTTACCATTGAGATCGTGACCAAGGCGGAATACGACGGAGAAATCAAGGAAGACATCGGTGTTCTTCCTCCCCAGACAGGTGACAACTCCCACATCATTTTGCTTGTCACCCTTTCTGTCACCTCGGTTGTGATAATACTGTTCCTCTTGCTTTTCAAGAGACGGGATAAAGATGACGACATCGAGGAGGAACCCCAAATTGAAACAGAGTCCTAAACGCAAATTCAGTCTGAAAAGTGCACTTCGCTTTTTGCTTATCATACTGTGCGGAATAATTCTCGGCGTTAACGTGTACCTCGCCAACGCCAACAGCCTTGTGGGAAACAAGCTTCCAACCCCCTTCGGCTACGGCGCGGCGGTGGTCCTCTCAGGCAGTATGGAGCCTGAACTCTCCAAGGGAGACCTCATCATAGTTCGGGAAACGGAGGATTACAGTCTCCGCGACGTAGTGGTTTTTCAGGATGCAGACAGCCTTGTCGTTCATAGGATCGTCGACATGGACGAAGACACGGTGACCACCAAGGGAGACGCAAACGGTGCCGCTGACGAGCCCGTAAAGACGTCAAGCTTAAAGGGCAAAGTCGTGTTTTCCCTTCCCGCTGTGGGAAGTGCCGTCAGCTTTCTGAAAACACCGATAGGCATCATTTTAGTGCTTGCCGCGGCGATAGCCCTTCTTGAGATCCCTCGCAGAAGGGAAAAGCAGAAAGACGACGAGGAAAAACAAAAGATCATTGAAGAGATCGAGCGATTGAAAAACGGAAAAGATTCATAAAAAAGGGGTGAAGCGGAGCAATGGGCGGACGTCAGAGAGCAAAAATGAATATCCCGATGTGCGCGGCCTGCGTTCTGCTTTGCCTCACGCTGTTTTCCTGTTACTTGTGCGGAGGACTTTTTGCCAAGTACACGACCTCGGGCGCGGGTGACGATTCAGCCAGAGTTATCACTTTCGGCGATCTGACTCTGAAGGAAGAGGGAGATTTCGTCGAAAAAGACGGCAAAAATAACTTTATCGTTACTCCGGGTGTTGGACTCAGGAAGGACGTTGAGCTCAGCTTCACGGGAAGCGAAGCGGCAACGTATATCTTTGTTGAGGTCGAAACCGAATACACGACCGCCGATAATTATACGTTTACCTACGAGAGTGGCGAAAAAACCATGCTGCAGTGGAGCGTGGTAAAGAAGACCGATAGTGATCCCGAGGGATGGACATTTCTCAGCGGGACGGACGGGAAGTATGTCTACTACCGCGAGCTTGAACCGAATGTTTCATTTAGTGGGGTGGATATCATAGCAGGTCCCGTTGTTGACAGCGATGTCGATGGACAAGTTCTTGTAAACGCTACGACTAAGAGTGATATTGCATCTCTTAAAGGCAAGAATATCTCAATAGTGCTCCGCGCTGTGGCTGTGCAGGCAGGCGGATTTGAAAATGCCGAGAAGGCGTGGGAATCTGTGGCAGGTAAGTAAAGGGATTTTTGAAGTGGTTACTTGCCATGTACACAGATTCTTTGTAAACAGGATACTGATTGGAGAACAAGATGAAAATCAAACTGATTGGACTGCTTTTGGCTTTGACGATAATATCCCAGACGATACTGATCGCTCCGGTAACCGGAATTGGCGGAGATAACGCTGAACAGTCCGAAGATACTCCCGTGGCTCAGGCAGAGGATGAAGCTTATGCGGAGGAAGAGGAAACTGAGGTCGTATATCCCGGACTTGAGTGGATGGGGTACGAGGATTTCACAGAGGCGCAGATCGTCGCTTCGTGGGCGAATCCTTCTGCGTTTATCGGTGCCAAGGCTGCGTTTAATACCGAGTCCTACAGCAACATTTGGTGTACAAACGGTCCCGATGCTGAGGATGAAAATTACTCTGAGGCATTTCCCGATATTGAAATAATACTCAACGAGTTTGACGAAAGCATCACGGTGCAGATCGTTGATTACTATACAAACGAGGGTGTGTATTACAGTGACATAAGTAATGCAACTTGGTACAAGATAGCGGCTCTTGAGGGCGAAACACTTCCTGAGATTCTGGAGGAACATCCATATGTTCTTCATATGGCGTGGGAAGATGACACACCGTCGCTGCTCATCGAGCCTCCCAAGGCTGTATTTGCCGATTCGGTGGTAACGGTATGTGAAAATACTGTCGCAACGTCCTATTTTGTAGAGCTTGACGCGGCGGATTTCCCCGATTTTATTGTGATCACAGAGGAAAACTATATCGTTGATGAGTTTGGCGGAAAGTGGTACGATCTCGGTGAAAGTAATGCGTATACCGATCCCGACACGGGCAAGGTTTACCGTTATGTCAGCGAGTCGTCTCTCATACTTATCCCCACCGAGGTTACGCTTGCCTACGAGGAGCTTCTGACAGCGGAGGGTTCATACGAATATTATGAAATGCTGGAGGACGTGCCTCCCGAGATCAGAGCGAAATTCAGCCACAAGCACCTCTCAGAGCTTAATGAGTTTGTTGATGAGCTTGTGAGACTTGAAAACATTGAGAAAAGCACAACAGTAACCTATAACGGAGTCCCCGTGAACGTTTCCGTAAAGGGTAAGATTCCCGAAACGGGAGTTACACTGACCGTTGGCGTAGTATCAGCAGATACGGTTATGGCAGAGGGCTTTGATATAAGAGAATCCGCGGAGATCATCACAGCCCTTGATATAAAGATCATAAACGACATAGACGGCACCGAATGGCAGCCCGAGGAGAATTTCCCCGTGGAGGTCAGCATCGGCATGGCTGAGCTTGGGTATGAGGATGGAAAAGTATTTCGTTTCCATCACAAGCACGGCGACAAGATTGACGTAAAAGATATATTTGTTGTAATGGATGGTAAGCTTACGGCTGTAATTGGTGGATTTTCCATTATGGTTGTAAGTAATGTTGGAAGTACAACAGCGGTAAGTAATGCAGAAACATACAACAATGGAGCTACAATAAATCTTGCTGTTGGTGATGAAAAGATCTATTACTGTAATTTGAACGGTACCGATGGTACGTGGAGAGTAACGGACACGTCAGGTGCAATACATTATAACGTGTATAGTAACGATACGAACTCTGCAAATATTGGACATAATCAAGTAAGAGCGTGTTGGATCAAAATTGTCGCACTTAAAACGACTACCGAACGAATTACACTTGTATATGATACCGGTAGTAATACACAGACCTATTACATCAACATTGCTACACCAAAAGCTGAAAGCGGTGAAAAACGTCTGTACATTAAGGATGACGTAAACAGTTCAGGACGCATCGTTGCAGCCCTTGTAGACGAAAACGGAGTAGAAGTGGCTAACGGTCTTGACGGTGCGGCATTCGCATGGACTCGCGACGACGGCTTGTTCATAGTTCCCGCGGCATATGATGCGGACTATAAGGGTGTAAAT
Organism: Clostridia bacterium; assembly: GCA_017531765.1. Lineage (GTDB taxonomy): Bacteria > Bacillota > Clostridia > Oscillospirales > CAG-272 > RUG11130. The sequence continues at coordinate 11,083 of JAFXKJ010000015.1, read as the reverse complement.
ATTGCCCGCGACCACGGCGGTCTTGTTGAAGCGAGAACGAAGAAGGACAGTAATGGTAATGTTATTGGATATCAGCCTACAACCTATACTGTGAAGGTAATTCTTGCAGACGGTACAGAGCTTGAAGACAGTTATACCGTGTATTATCAAAGTGAGATAATCAACGCAGGATTTGAGTTCCCGAATGCTTTAACATCAAGTTATTCGTTCTTCCCCAACGGTTATCCCGAGCTTTATTGGAAAACAACAGCTCCCGGTAGTGGTTCTAATAATATCACTAAAGACATAGAGTACGGTGACGTAACAAACGGTACGGCTAACACAAATGATGGTACTGATTTCGGTGTAACACACGCTGCTGACCACGCAGAAGGGGGAGTGCAGTTTGCTGAGCTTAATGCCGAAGCGTTTGGTTCTCTTTATCAGGATATTATTACAGCTCCCGCTGAGGACATCGTATGGAAATTCGCTCATGCTCCTCGTCGCCAACAGAGCTGGGCAACCGATATTACCAACAGAATGTTTATTGTTATCGGTGCTACCGAGGATGCACAGAAATTAACCTCGCAGGATCAGTTGCAAGAACTTGGTGCGTTGGCAAAAGAAGCAGGTGTTACCAGCGACGGTAACCATGTTGTAGTGACTTATAACGGAGCCTCTTACTATGTTTGGTATCACGATGCAAGTGAAGTTGGGCAAAACCAGGGCGGAGGAACCAACGGTATTTACAGTGCTAATAATAACTATGGTTGGACAGAGCTCAGCGGTGATTATTTAGTACCGGATGGACAGTACAGAACAAGAATTTTCTTCGTGTCCGACCCTCCGTCAGGTAATAGAAGCCCTAACGCAGGTAACCTGATCGACATTTCCAAAGCAGGTCAGTATAAGTATTGCCTTGTTGAGTATTACGAAGAGACGTTTGTGGATGGTAAACCTGTACTTACACGAATAGAAGAGAAACAAGAAGCGTTTGATGCAATTATCTATTCGTCTGTAAAGCTCGAAAACTTTAATCACTTTACCGAGAGCGAGCACGATTATCTTCACATGGTTCTTATCAACGGAAGTAATTATCCATATGACGTAAGATATGCCGGTTATGCTTCCTTATACGTCGAAAATTACCCCGGAGAAGCCGAGGATTTACTCGAAAAAGGTAAGAATTATGACGACTATGAAATCGTAATGCAGATTGTGTTCCGTGATACGGTCGTTGCCGTGCAAAAAGAGCTTGTTTTCCCCGATTCTCTTACAGAGGAACAAAAGCTTAATATTATGCAGGACATGGTTGATTCTGCCGATAAAGGATATAAAGCGGATTTTGAACTGTGCTCCGGTGATGCTGAGTATAATTTCAGAGAAACGGGCAGTGCGCTCGTCACAAACCGTGACCCTATGGGTAATTACAAGGCATTTGTATCCATCGGTGATAATCCCGAAATCGGACACACTTACATCATTGAAGAAACAGATACAACGCAAATTCCCGGTCTCAAACTGAGTGAGGTCACTTTTAAGGTGCAACTTTATGCTCGCGGTCAAGCAATAGGATCAATAATGCCAACAACTTATACTGAAACGCACATTGTTGGTGATGCTCCTTTGATCACTGCTCCGTTTACACTTGAGGGAGACACAAAAATCGCCGATGTAACAGTTGAAAACAAGTACGTTGAAAAAGAGACCACCATCGTTTACCACGCCATAGGTAACGGTAAGATCAAATCCAACAGTGTGGGCTCCGTATTTGAGGATGCTCCGACAGAAACTCTGAAGTATTATTCCGGGAAATCGGTCGGATGTTCTGCTCACATCGGTGTCGGGGCGACCTTTGTAGGTTGGTACAAGGACGCGGCGTGTACTCAGGAGGTAACCGCGGCTGACGGTGTTTACGATAAGACAACAGGTTCATTCAAGCCCAACGCCAACATTCTTAATGCTGAAACCGTTCACTTCTATGCAAAGTTTGATACCTGCAACGTTGTAATCGAAAGAATAAACGGAGAGCCCGGTAAGACGTTCGTTTATGAGGTCACAGGCCCAAATAAAGAGAACAACGATATAATTACAACCTACGTCACTGTAACCTGTGACGAAAACGGTAACGGTTCAACCACTATCTACGAAGCTACCAAGGGTCAGTACACTGTAAAAGAGCTGGATAGCTGGAGCTGGCGATATACGGGTGAAGAACAAACCGCCTCTCATGAGGCATCTCTTTCTGTGACATTCACTTTTGACAGCGCTTCAAACAGTGACGCGTGGCTTGACGGATTCAGTGAACCCGAAAAGAACGTATACGGGAAAGGGTAAGGTGGCATGATGAAACCGTTAAGTAAAAGATCACTTATTATCATTGTCGCCGTAACTGCGTTCGTTGCCGCCACAGTGACGGTGGTGTGGGCATTTATGTACAAAAGCACTGAGACCTACGATAATGATTTCGTTGCGGCTCAAGTGTCATGTCAAGTGGTAGAGAGCTACTCAGATAACGTTAAAACCTCAGTGAAGGTTAAAAACACAAGCAATATTCCCGCATATCTCCGCCTCAGAGTTGTGTCTTATTGGCAAGATACTAAGGGAAATGTTGTTCAGATGGCAAGCGAGATGCCGAGCTTTTCGGTTGATACCGCCAAATGGATAGATATGGGTAACTATACCTACTGTTATAAGTCTCCCGTTAATCCGGAAGAACTTACAGAGGAGCTTTTTGCAAGCGGATCTACTATAACGCTCACTAAAAAGACTACAACCGTAAACGACGTTGTTTACGAATACGAACAGGTGGTTGAAATAATCGCAGAAGCGATACAAAGCGAGCCTGCATCTGCGGTGGAGAGTTGGGGCGTTGTGGTAGGCTACGACGGGAAGCTCGCGCTTTCATAAAAGCTGAAATATCCCCTTGCTTTACCTTTGTCTGTGAAGCAAGGGGATCGCTGTTTTGTCGGCCATATCTTTCACCGAGAATTTGTTGAATTTTCGAAAAATTATTAATGAACACTTGACAAGTAATACTGTGGATGTTATAATATTGTTACGGTTAAAAGCCGAAAAATATTTTTGTGAGGTAAACGAAAATGAAGAAGATTTTTTCACTTCTCGTTCTCTGCGCACTTCTTCTCACTACTCTTGCGGTTTCAGCTTCTGCTGCAACTTACTACGATCATGACAATCTTAATGTAAGAGTAAATGTTAAGAAGTCCAACGCTGTTAAGATCGACGGCGTGATCTCCGCAGGTGAGTACGAGGAGTACACAGACAGCTACACAGAGTGGTATGTGGCTGAGAATGCTTCTGAACACTTTGATGAAGCAGAGAATATGGCGAAGACTTCCAAGTGGTTCTTCTCTTGGGACGGCGAGTATCTCAATATCGCTGCTCAGTATGATGCAGGCGGCGGAGCAAACCAGACATTTGCAGGCGGCGATTACTACGGTGACTACGCTTATTCCGGTACAGACGAGTTTATTTTTGCAGACAACTTCCTTGCTTACGGCCCCGGTTTGAACCTTGTTTCTGCTGAAGCATCCAAGACCAATGAGGCTTTCGGCAGACTCTTCGTTGCGATTTCCGAGAATACAGCTACAGGTGAGAAGATTACCGGTATGTACTCTGATCAGAACGGTCAGAACCAGGATTACTTCCCCCCTCATGAAGATTTCGACTTCTCATTCAATGGTTCTGTCGTTACTGTTGAGTACAGAATTCCGATCTCTGAGCTTCTTGAGACATTCAAGCCTAACGTAAGCGGTCAGATGTTCAAGATTTCCATCGTTCTCCAGGCAGGTATTGCAGGTAACTTTGAGATTGCAGAAGGCGAAAACGCAGCTCTTTATGCATGGGGCGTTCGTCTCGGTCAGCTCGGTTATGCTTGTGATGCAAGCAACGTTGAAAAGACACACGCAACATTCCGTCTTGTAGACGAGTCTGTTCCTAAGGATGAGCCTGATGTAACAATTCCCGACGAAACAACTCCCGACGTTACAACTCCTGATGTAACAACTCCCGATGTTACAACTCCCGATGTTACAACTCCTGATGTTACAACTCCTGATGTAACAACTCCTGATGTTACAACTCCCGACGTTACAACTCCTGATGTAACAACTCCTGATGTTACAACTCCCGACAACACACCCGATGCACCTCCCACAGGTGACATCATGGTTGTTGCAGCAGCCCTTTCTGCTATCTCTGCTTGCGGCGTTATGATCGCAAAGAAGAGAAGATAATTTTCCATAGCTTAAAAGCTCCACTCTGTTTCGGGTGGAGCTTTTTAGGTATGAAAGCCATGAGGGTCTGCTGTCAGGCTGCTTCGGCAATACTACGCCCAAGAAGACTGTTGACAACGCCTGGGTTATATGCTATAATAAAAACAGAAAAATTTGTGCAGCTATAGGCTGAATGGAGGATTAAAAATGAAAAAGATTCTTTCTCTTCTTGTGCTTTCGGCACTTCTTCTCACTGCTCTCAGTGTTGCTGCCTCTGCGGCTACGTACTTTGACTACGGTGACAACCTCAACCCAAGAATCACGGTAAGGAAGTCTGACTCCGTTGTGATCGACGGCGTGATCTCCGACGGCGAGTACGAAGAATACACTGACGGTTACTCAGAGTGGTATGTGGGTGAGGAAGCTTCCGAATACTTTGACGACGCGGAGAATATGGCAAAGACTGCTCAGTGGTATTTCTCTTGGGACGGTAAATATCTCAATATTGCCGCTAAGTGGAATGCAGGCCGCGGAGCAAACCAGCTTCTTTCCGGCGGTGACTACTACGGAGACTATGCTTACGTAGACACCGACGAGTTCGTGATCGCTGATAACTGCCTTGGCTACGGCCCCGGTATCAACATTGTGTCCTCGGAAATATCTTCTGCCGACGAAGAGTGGCAAAGATTTTACTACGCAGTTTCCGAGAATACCGCTACAGGCGAGAAGATCACAGGCACGTTTTCAAGCCAAAACGGTCAGAATTTTGATTACAAGGCAAGCCATGATGATTTTGAATTCACATATTCTGAGGACGGCTGGGTAACTGCTGAGTACAGAATCCCCATCATTGAACTCTATGAGTCTTTCAAGGAAGATCAGGGTGGTCAGATGTTCAAAGCGGCAGTTGTTCTGACTACAGGTATTGCGGGAATTGCCGATGAGCTTTCCAACGATTGGGTGATTCCTTATTCATGGGGCGTTCGTCTCGGTCAGTACGGATACGCAAGTGACTCAGGCAACACAGAGAAGACGTGGGCAACGTTCCGTCTTGTAGACCCAGACGATTTACCGCCGGAGCCCGGTCCCGGTCCTACACCCGAGCCTCCCGTAACCACTCCCGATGAGACTCCAAAGAAGACCCCCGATGAAACACCCGTGGTAACCCCCTCCGAGACTCCCGATGAGACTCCAAAGGTAACTCCCTTGGAGACTCCCGATCCCGAGACACCCGATGTGACTCCCGATCCCGAGACTCCCGACAACACACCCGATGCACCTCCCACAGGTGACATCATGGTTGTTGCGGCAGCCCTTTCTGCAATCTCTGCTTGCGGCGTTATGATCGCAAAGAAGAGAAGATAACTTAAGCTTAAAAGGGACTGTGCGTCGAAACCTCACGGTCCCTTTTGTCTGCGAAGCGTCAGTGAGGCGAAGCTATGGGATGTTTATGTGATGGAAGGCACCGATTTGTGTTGCACCGAGCACTTGTTGAATGTGCACAAAATACGCTTTCTGATATTGGCGTGGTTGACGAATTTGTCATGTTGGGTGAAAAATGTCCAAAAGTATATTGACAATAGATGTTATATATGATATACTATGTACAACAAAAACAGAACATAGAGTGTTTAGCTTTTTCATACTTCCTTTCAAATCCCGGTATGTCTTGCCACGCATACCGGGAACCTCCTTTTCAGGGGGATTTTTCTTTTTTTGAGCTCATAAAAGAACAAAAACAAAATTCCACGTTGATAGCGGCATTGACGGGAAAGAAGCGGCATATAATTGAACGTCAAAAAGGTACGTTCGTGGTGAAAATGCAATGCTTTTTTGACGGATTTGATACAAAAACGTGAAATTATCAATTAAATTAGTAGAAATGCACAAAATACGTACTTAAAATACTACATTGTAAACAACGAAATAATTGTCTTAATGCCTTGCAAATATAGTTTTACTGTAGTATAATTATATACATGATATATATTTAAGAACATTTTTGTCCATATCCCGTTGTGAAATGTGACAAACGATATAAATCCACGAATAAGAGGTACAAAACAATGAACACTTTCAAAACAGAAAAAATCCGCAACATTGCCCTGCTCGGACACGGAGGAAGCGGTAAGACCACTCTCGCAGAGGCTATGCTTTACGGCTCTAAGACAATAGACAGAATGGGTAAGGTTGCCGACGGTAATACCGTGTCTGACTTTGATCAGGACGAGATCAGAAAGGGTTTCTCCCTTTCCACATCTCTCATTCCCATCGAGTGGAAGGATGTTAAGATCAACCTTCTCGACGCTCCCGGATTCCTTGACTTTAAGGCTGAGGCTCTTCAGGCTGCCCGCGCTGCTGACGCGATGATCATTACTGTTGATGCAAAGAGCGGTCTTGAGGTTGGTGCGGAGATCGCGTGGGAGATCGCTGAGGACGAGGTTCTTCCCAAGGCTGTATTTGTAAGTAAGTGTGACGATCCCGAAGCAAGCTTTGACAAGATCTTTACTGAGCTTCGCGACGAGTTCGGAAATTCTCTCTGCCCCGTGCTTATTCCCATTAAGGAAGCTGACGGTACTACCATGATCGACCTTATCGGTATGACCGCGTTCAGATACGATGCCAAGGGCGCGAGAGTTGAAGTTGAAATGGACGAATCCCGTAAGACCATCGCGGCTTACTGGAGAAATAACCTTAAGGAATCCATCGCTCTCACAAGCGACGAGCTCCTTGAGAAATATATGAACGGCGAGCATATCTCCCGTAAGGAGGTTGCTGAGGCGCTTCACACAGGTATCTACGACGGTTCCATCGTTCCCGTATACTGCGGTGCTTCCACAAAGATGTGGGGCGTATACGCGCTCATGGATTCCATCGCTGAGTCCTTCCCGGATCACGCTATGAAGAACAACCAGACAACTATCGTTGACGGTGACATCGTTGCCCGCGATATTAAGCAGGATGGCGATCCCGAGATCTTCGTGTTCAAGACCGTTGCCGATCCCTTCGTAGGTAAGATGTCCTACTTCAAGGTCATGTCAGGTGTTCTTAACAAGGATACGGTTCTTAAGAACTGCCGTACAGGCAAGGAAGAGAAGTTTGCTCACATTATGACCGTTCGCGGCAAGAAGCAGACAGAGGTTGACACCCTTTATGCAGGCGACATCGGTGTTGTAACCAAGCTTGCGGGCGTTAACACAAACGATACTCTCACAACAGGTGAGACGGTTGAGTACAGAAAGATCGAATTCCCCACACCTTACATGGAAAAGGCAATCAAGCCTGCCGCTAAGGGTGATGAAGATAAGATCTCCGGCGGTATTTCCAAGCTTCTTGAGGAAGATCCCACACTCAAGTACGTAAATAACGCTGAGACAAAGCAGATGACCATCTTCGGTATGGGTGATATGCACCTTGACATCGTCGTTTCCCGCCTTAAGAACCGTTACGGTACTTCCGTAGTTCTTGAAGAGCCCAGACTTGCATACCGCGAGACTATCAAAGGCAGTTCCGACGTTGAAGGAAAGCACAAGAAGCAGTCTGGCGGTTCAGGTCAGTACGGCCACGTTAAGATGCGCTTCTCACGCGGTGAGGGCGACGGCCTTACATTCACTCAGTCCGTTGTCGGCGGTACAGTACCGAAGGGATTCTATCCCGCAGTTGAAAAGGGTCTTCTTGAGGCTATGCAGAAGGGTGTTCTTGCGGGCTATCCCGTTGTTGGACTGGCGGCAGATCTTTACGACGGTTCTTACCACGCAGTTGACTCCAACGAGATCTCCTTCAAGCTGGCTGCAAAGCTTGCTTACAAGGAAGGTCTTCCCAAGGCTAAGCCCATCATCCTTGAGCCTATCGGAACTCTTATGGTAACTATTCCCGACGGACTCGTTGGTGACACCATTGGTGACCTTAACAAGAGACGCGGTCGCGTTCTCGGTATGAATCCTTGGGATAAGAAGAGTGGTTACACAGTAATCGAGGCTGACGTTCCGAGAGCTGAAATGTCCGACTACACTATCGCGCTTCGCGCTATGACTCAGGGCCGCGGCAGATTTGATTTCACTGTTGACAGATATGAGGAAGCTCCCGCAGCGATCACTCAGAAGATCATTGCAGAGGCTAAGATCGACGAAGAATAATCTGTGTTTATTTAGGGATCGGTGTTTAACATCGGTCCCTTTTTTTAGGGTTAGACGTCATTCGAACGATGACAAACCAAATCGTGCGGTTGTAGACATACGAAACGGGACGATTCAATCCGAAAAGTGAGTTGTTTTGCAATTCATACTAAACAGATAGGGATAAGCGCCCCCGCGCCTTGACAAGCACTTTCCTATGTGATATAATAATTGAGTAGATGTTTTATTAACAAATTTATACATGGAGGTTTACTGAAATGAATTATGAATTCACCGATAACAAATTAGAATTTTCTCCCGAAGTGCAGGCTGTAATAGACGAAGTCGTGCCGAGGCTATGCAGTCGAGATGACAGAGAAAACACAAGAACAGGAGCGCCGTTCGACGGTAAGACTCCGTTTATAGATGCCTTTGAGGAGCTTCCCGATGCACCTTATTCAGAAGCTTATGCGACGGGAATTGCTTATAGCTGGCTTCAGTCAGAGCCTTCGGTCCTCCCGGGTGAGCTGATCGTCGGAACTGTCCGTCCAAACAGACTTAACGCCGAGCATTTCTCCTACGGCTTGATTGAATATGAGCACAGGATCTGCGAAGACGAGGAGTGGATAAAAAACGCCGAAGTGATTAGGAAGCGTTACGGTCCCGTTTACGGCAGAATGCACCCCGCAAACAACGATGAGCTCGACGCGAAGGGCGTTGAGATCCTGGGTCAGGAGGGCTTCGATGCGGCAAACGAGGGTCTTTGGTGGTGCGGAGACTTCCAGGGACATACTGTGCCGTCTTATCAGAAGCTGTTGACTCAGGGACTTGATAAAACGATTGAAGAAATCGACAAATATGCCGCTAATACTGCGGATGAAAAGAAACTTGAATTCTATAAGGCTGAAAAGATCATCGTTCGCGGCCTTTCCGGGTTTGCCGAGAATCATGCTGACAAGGCGGAGCGCCTTGCCGCGTCTGAGACTGATGAATACCTGAAGTCGCGTTATCAGCTTGTAGCTAAAACCTGCCGCAAGATTGCCCACGAAGTGCCCGAAACCCTTCTTGAAGCGGCTCAGCTTTCGTGGTTCTATGCTCTTTGGGACTGGGTGGACTGCCTCGGAAGACTTGACAGGTTTTTCCTTCCCTTCTATGAGAAGGATGCCGATCCCGTATCCCGCGAGGATATAATGGTATCATTCCTGATGAAGACCCGTGAACACGGTATACATAATATAACCCTCGGCGGTGTCGTTCCCGAAACCGGGGAAAGCTCTGTTAATGAGTTGACTTATCTCATCCTTCAGATCCTCCGCACTTTCCACGACACGCACCCGAGAGCAACGGTGAGAATCGGTAAGGAGACTCCCGATGCGCTTCTTGATCTTGTTGTAAAGATGTGGAGCGAGGGTATGAGCGATCCTACTGTTGTCAGCGATACTCTGGTTATCGACGGTCTGAGAAAATACGGTGTTTCCACCGAGGATGCAAGGGATTACACCGTCCTCGGCTGTCAGGAGATCGAGATTCCCGGTAAGAGCAACTTCGGATGTGAGGACGGATCCTTTAACCTTGCAAAGATTCTTGAGCTTGCCATAAATAACGGACTTGACAGACGTCATAACGTAAAATACGGGCTTGAAACAGGTACTCTTGCCGACTTTAAGTCCATTGATGAGATATGGGAAGCGTTCACCACACAGCTCAAGTTCTTTACAAAGCACTTTACCCACCTTTGTAATCTCGGTCAGATGATCCGTGACAAGAACCTTGCGAAGTTAGTAAAGGCGCCCTTTACAGACGACTGTACAAGCCGCGGTGTGAATCTTGATGCGGGCGGCGCGATATATAATTACGGTGTCGTTGAGACCGGCGGCCTTGCCGTTGTTGCGGACTCCTTTACGGCACTTGAAACTGTGGTATTCAGAGATAAAAAGGTGACTCTCGAGGAGCTTTCACGTGCACTTGAAGCCAATTACGAGGGCTATGAGCACATAAGACAGATCATGCTTGATGCACCTAAGTTTGGTAACGACCATGACCTCGCAGACAGTTGGGCTGTAAAGGTGCTCCGATTCTTCTGGACGGAGATCGGCAAGTACCGTTCTGTCAGAGGCGGAGTTTTCATGGGAGCTTGCTCACTGCTTGAAGGCGGAATCGGCTACGGTAACGATACCTGGGCTCTCCCTGACGGACATAAGAGAGGTCAGCCTGTGGGTAACACAATGGGCCCCCGCCCCGGAGCTGATAGATCGGGACTTACTGCAATGCTGAAGTCTGTTTCCAAACTGCCTCTCCATCTTGGTCTGGGCGGCACGTCTCTTAATGTTCTCATTCCTCAGAATATGACGGATACCCCCGAAAAGAGAGGTGTGATCGCGGCTCTAATCAGAACGTATCTTGAAAACGGCGGACAGATGGCGCAGATAACCACTGCTTCTCTTGAGGATATGAGGGACGCTCAGGTAAGACCTGAGCTGCATCAGGACCTCATCGTAAGAGTAGGCGGATACAGCACAAAATTCGTTCAGATGGACGAAGAAGGTCAAAACGAGATCATGAGCAGATATTCGTGATAAATGATATATCATTGAGAGAGGCACACTTCCATTTTAATGTGCCCCCTGTCAAGTAGACAGACTAAAAAACAAAAGAATTTACAACTTGAATAAGATTCTTTCATCTCCCCCTGCTGCGCAGCAGGGGGAGATTTTTCGTCACGCAGCTGTGGCGAAGTAATACTCGCAAGGCGTC
>JAFXKJ010000014.1 GCA_017531765.1 Clostridia bacterium | reverse complement strand
GCAGCGTAATCCGAGTAGAGATTCCATTCGTGGAATCCGCCCTTGTCATAGGTGCAGTTTGCGCCCAGCCAAATGATGACGATCTTATCCATAATGGAGGGATCCATAAGGCAGGCAGAAATAACATTGGTGCAGGGACCCGTTACGAGAACGTAGATGGGCTCGTCGTACTTGTGTGCCGTCTCGATAATGAATCTTGCGGCGGGGCTGTCTGTGGGCGCCAAGTCGGGATTTACGGAAATACGGCTTCTTGCGCCCTCAAAGAGAGGGATCTTGTCGTAGTCGATGTCGAGCGCCTCGTAGGTGGTCTTGACGTCGCGGATAGCACGGAGCATTACCTCCTCGGTATCCTCAGCACATCCTTCCTCATACTGAGCTGATGCGCAAACGCCGAGGATCTCAAGATTCTTACATCCGAGAGCGTAGGCGAGGGTGTACTGGTCGTCGATCTCGCCGTTATAGTCTCCGTCGAGGATGATTTTCTTTGTTCGAGGATCTTTAATGTCCTCAAGAATAGTTTCAAGTCTTATCATTTAAGTCTCCAAAATCAAATATAGTCTCCGAAATCGTAGGGGAAGTTCTTAACCACGTTGTTAAGTGCCTTTGTGGCATCCGCTACGATAGCGTCGGAATCGGGGTAAGTACCCCAGATGATCTTTCTGCGGCTTTCGTCAATTGCGTAGGAACGGTCGTCGCAAAGCTTAGGTGCGGGGATAATGTCAAGCTGCATTGCATCGGGAAGTGTCAGTGCCGCAACGCCCATGTAGTCGCACATTACCTTTCTCCAAGTTGGCTTTGCAAAATCTGCATCCTTGGCATCGATTCTGGGAAGCTTCTGCTTAAGAAGCTGTGCGGGGGTGTTTCTTCCCTCGATAGCGTCGATATCGCTTCTCTTCATTTCGATCTTAACGGAGCCCACAGGATCGCAGGGGAGCATGATAAGCGGGATATCCATATCGAGAAGAAGCTGAGATGCCTTAAAGTCAGCATGCATATTCCATTCGTGGAAGGGCTTGCCTACGTAATCGTCTGTAAGGCAGTTGCCGCCCAGCCATACTACTACGATCTTGTCCATGATTGTGGGATCCATCAGACAAGCGTTTACTGCGCTTGAGCAGGGACCTGTTGTAATGATGTAGATGGGCTCGTCGTACTTGTGTGCCATCTCAATGATAAATCTTGCGGAAGCGCAATCAACGGCCTCACCGTTATTATGAGTGATCTGCTTTTCGGGACCCATGTTGAGAGGAAGCTCCTCGGGGGAAAGTCCAAGTCCCCAATAAACCTCTGCCGCTTTACCAAGGCTGATCCTTACGATAGTAGACGTCTTTGTGAAACGGGGCTCTGCGTAGTGAGCAACTGCGTTTACGCCGAGAACCTCGAGCTTCTCGTGACCGTACGCATAGGCGAGAGTGTACTGGTCGTCGATCTCAGCGGAGTAGTCTCCGTCCATAATAACTTTCTTAACTCTGTCGCTTCTGATGTCGGCAAGAATCTGTTCGGGTGTCATAGTGTTTTTCCTTTCGCTTTTTTGTGTGTTTGTTTTGTAACGGTCAAATTACACTACGGTAATTATAACATGAAAGGCATGATATTTCAACGGTTTTTCGCCGATTTTTCATCATGTGCATAAAGAACTGCACGCGGGAAACACATCTTTCCTGCGTGCAGAATTATTATACCGAATATTTTTCCGCGTATGCACTGTGCATACGTTCAAATCCGTGCTCGCCGCCTCTTACCTTGCCGAGAGCCTCGTGCATATTCATGTCCCCGTGGAAGAGGTCGATGATGCCGCCTGCGATGTTGGAGCAGTGGTCGCCCACTCTCTCAAGGTCGGTGAGAACGTCACCGAATTATAATACGGCAAAGCTATATCTAAAGTACTGTTTCTGTTAAATCTTCGTTAAATCGGGAAGCTGCGGTGTTCGTTTTTAATGTTTGGGATGCGGTATTCTGCAACACTTGGCGCTTTAAGACACTGTAAACCGACGGGAAAAAATATTGACAAAGTATTTTTCCTATAGTATAATTAGACAGTGGGAATCTGACCGAAAATGAATAACGGTCGGACTTTTGCCCAACCATTCATCAAGTAAATCTACACAAAGGAATATTAAGCTATGTTTATTACAAATGATATTCGCTACGTTGGCGTTAATGACCACGACATCGACCTTTTTGAAGGTCAGTACGTAGTGCCGAACGGCATGGCGTACAACTCCTACGTTATCATGGACGAAAAGATTGCCGTAATGGACACCGTTGACGGACGATTCACCCACGAGTGGCTTGACAACATCCGCGACGTGACCGGCGGCAAGGCTCCCGATTACCTTATCGTACAGCACATGGAGCCCGACCACTCCGCAAACATCATGAATTTCGTCAATACCTATCCCGAGGCAGTTGTAGTTTCCTCTGCCAAGGCTTTCGCCATGATGAAGAGCTTCTTCGGCACGGGATTTGAGGACAACCGTCTTATTGTTGGCGAGGGAGACACACTGGATCTCGGCAAGCACACTCTCACCTTCGTTGCGGCTCCCATGGTGCACTGGCCTGAGGTAATCGTGACCTACGACAGTTGTGACAAGGTTCTTTTCTCCGCTGACGGATTCGGTAAGTTCGGTGCCCTTGATGCAGATGAGGACTGGGCTTGCGAGGCTCGCCGCTACTACATCGGCATCGTCGGCAAGTACGGCGCGCAGGTGCAGGCGCTTCTTAAAAAGGCGGCGACACTTGATATTCAGAAGATCTGCCCCCTCCACGGACCGATCCTTACGGAAAATCTCGCATATTACATCAACCTTTATGACATCTGGTCATCCTATGAGGTTGAAACCGACGGCATCATGATCGCTTACTGCTCCGTTTACGGCAACACAAAAAAGGCAGTTGAGCTTCTCGCCGAAAAGCTCAGAATGAACGGATGCCCCAAGGTGGTGCTTAACGACCTTGCAAGGGTTGACATGGCTGAGGCTGTTGAGGATGCTTTCCGCTACGGCAAGCTGGTGCTCGCTTCCACAACGTATAATGCGGACGTTTTTCCCTTTATGAGCACCTTTATCCACGCGCTCACCGAAAGAAGCTATCAGAAGCGCACCGTGGCGTTTATTGAAAACGGCTCATGGGCGCCTACAGCGGCAAAGGTTATGCGCGGTATGCTTGAAAAGTCAAAGAACATCACCTTTGCGGATACTACCGTTACCATCAAATCTGCCCTCAGCGATGACAGCAGAAAGGCTATAGATGACCTTGCGGATGAACTTTGCCGCGAATACATCGCAGCTAAGGGTGAGAGCGCTGACAAGAGTGACATGAACGCTCTCTACAAGATCGGTTACGGACTTTACGTTGTGACTTCAAACGACGGAGAGCGCGACAACGGTCTTATTGTCAATACCGTGTCTCAGGTTACGAACACACCCAACAGAATTGCGGTAACCATCAACAAGGATAATTATTCCCATCACGTTATAAAGCAGACGGGAATTATGAACGTAAACTGCCTTACCACCGATGCTCCCTTCAAGGTGTTTGAGACCTTTGGCTTCAAGAGTGGCAGAAATTCTGACAAGTTTGCCGACTGCACACCCCTGAGAAGTGAAAACGGTCTTGTTTTCCTCCCCCGCTACATCAACGCGTTTATGTCTCTGAAGGTCGTTCAGTACGTTGACGTGGGTACACACGGTATGTTCATTTGCGATGTGACCGAGGCGAGAGTCATCTCCGACTGCGAGAGTATGACCTACAGCTACTACTTCGACAACGTAAAGCCGAAGCCTGCCGCTGAAGCGAAGGGTTACGTTTGCAAGATCTGCGGCTACGTTTACGAAGGCAAGGATCTCCCTGACGACTTCATCTGTCCCTGGTGCAAGCACGGCGCGGCTGATTTCGAGAAGATAAAGTAATATTTACAAATTTCGCCGGAAGGGATTTTCTTTTCCGGCGAAATTTGTGTTATAATGAGTGTGGGTGATGTAAGTGGATGAAGAAAAAGAATTACCAAGAAGAAAAGATATACGGCTCAAGAATTATGATTATAGTTCTCCCGGTGCATATTTTCTAACCATTTGTACAGAGAACAGAAAAAATTATTTTTGGAACGGATTGATTGATCCGCAGACATTTCAATGGTACTCCGTAGGGGCGAACTGTGTTCGCCCGCAAAATCTGCCGCTATCCAATATCGGAAAAGTTGTGTTAGATGAGCTCGAACGTTGGAATCAAACGTATCCTGCGGTGTCATTGTATTCTTACGTAATTATGCCGAATCACCTACACATAATGGTTGTTATTTCTTACGATGAATACTACGGTGGAACGGATGGTAAAGCAGTTCAAAGGATCGATCACGAAAAAGATTGGTAAACCCATTTGGCAAAAAACATTTATTGAACACGTGATACGGAATAAAAAGGATTATGAAACCCATTTGTACTACATTCACGAAAATCCTATCCGTTGGCACTACGACGAGCTGTATACAGAGGAATAAGTGGCGTCGGCGATACAATTTGTAATACAAACTACAAATTGTCTGTAAAACAGAACGGTAAATTCAAGATTACCAAACAGTCCCCCGTCGGGTTTTTACGATCCGTCGGGAGACTGTTTATTTTCTTCGGTATCCCTCTTCTCAATGGCTATGTCCGTGATTGTGATGATGGTGCCGAGCCTTTGGCTCAAGCTTACATGACACCTCACCGCAGGGTTCATCGCGGGTTTCAAGCTCGAGGGTGGCGTGAGAGATTCCATGTCCACGCAGAGTCTCCCGCACCGCTGACTTCACTCTCGCGCCGTCACCGTCCGACACAATGTGCATGGTAGCGCAAAGCTGTTCCTCGTCAAGGCGCCTTACGTGGATGTGGTGCACGTCCGCGACACCGTCAAGGCGGCACAGCTCATGTCTAATTGATGTAACGTCAACTCCGTGCGGCGTTTTTTCAAGGAAAATGTCGCAGATCTCTTTCAGATTTCCAATGGCGCTGATCAGAATAAATACGGAGATGAAAATCGAAATGACGGGATCCACAAGGCTAAGCCCCGTAAGTCTGATCACTGCCGCGCCCACGATAACCGTAACCCAACCAAGGACGTCTTCAAGCATATGAAGCCTTACTGCCCTGCGGTTCAGGGAGTGTCCGCCGCGGGTGAAAAGCACACCGATCATGTTTACGCATACACCGATAATTCCGAATACGGTCATAACTGACGGCTTGACCTCGGATGGGTGTATCAGCTTATTGACGGCACTCGTGATCATTACCGCAGAGCCTACGAGGAGTATAGTCGATGTGATAAATCCTCCCAGCATAGAGTATCTTGTGTAGCCGTAGGTATGCTTTTCGTCGGGAGGACAGCTTCTTTTTCTCTCTAAAAGCCATGCTGCTCCGATGGAAACGGCATCTCCCAGGTCGTGAACGGAATCTGAAAGTATGGCAACGCTTCCGCTGAGGACACCTCCCGCAAATTCAAATGCTGAAAATATAAGGTTCAGCAAAAACGCAACTAAAATACCTTTTTCGCCTTTCATTTTGATCCCTTTCTCTTGATTTATTTTGAATTTTACCGTACAATATATTCGGTAACTTACTTTACGTTCATTATCATACGACGGAAATGAGAAAAATACAACATACAATCCCGCGCTGTTGTACGTTACCGAACAAATTTATAAAAATGTATGATAGGCTTTGCCCGTCATGCGCCACGGGAGGTTATATGGACAGAAGACAAAGAAAATCAAGAGAGGCGATATTCTCCGCATTCATTTCCCTTCTCGGGGAGAAGAAATTTTCGAGTATTACCGTGGGTGAGATAATCGAGAAAGCCGATGTGGGCAGAGCGACCTTTTACGCCCATTTTGAAACCAAGGATTATCTCCTGAAGGAGCTGTGTGAGGACCTGTTTTGCCACATTTTCGATCTCACATGGGGGGAGGTAAACGGACACAGACACATTTTTGAGTGTAATGATACCGATTCTCCCTATCTCCATCTCCTGCGGCACATCGAAAGGAATGACAACGGCATCACAACTCTCCTTTCGGGAAGGAACAACGAGCTATTTTGGCGGTACTTCAAAGCGGGGCTTGACAAAATGGTGAAAAGCTGTCTGCCGATGTTCGAGGAGAGACGACGCGAGGGGCTTCCCTTCGAATTCTGGGAGAATCACATATCCTCCACCTTCACGTCGGCGATACGTTGGTGGATAGACGGCGGAATGCGGGAGCCTGCCGAGAACGTTTACCGCTATTTCAGCCTTGTAGTATGATATGCCTCGAAAGTTATTTTTGTTCATTTGAAGTTAATATCGACTGACTTTCGGATAATGATTTGCTATAATAAACTTAACATAAAACTCTTTTGAGGAGGATATTAGCATGAAAGTAAAAAGACTTATTTCAGTTTTGCTTGCCCTTGCGATGCTCGCCGGTATGATGGCTGTTGCCATTCCCGCAGCGGCAGGCGAAGAGCTTCCCTTCACCGACGTCAGCAAGGCCGACTGGGCGTATGACTCGGTAAAGTACGTCACCGACAACGGGCTTATGAACGGTACGGGCGGAGGGGCTTTCACACCTAAGGCAAACCTCACACGTGCCATGGTAATTACGGTGCTTTACCGTATGGAACAAGACTTGAAGAAAGCATGTCATATACCATCGATGAGAATCCCTATTTTACGGAGCCTGCAACGGGAGATTACAGCATAGTCGGCGACTTCTTCGACATTCAGTATGCAAAGATAGGCAGATATTGATAATGGGTTGCCGCATTTTGAAGAATAAAAAGTAAAACAATAGTTTAATGACGGTGTCACTGTTTGCAAAAAAAGGTGACACCGTCATTTGCAGTATGTGTGGGGATGGGTATGATGTAATGGATGTAACGTGGCGAGGCTGGACGGCGTTGCGCCCGTACAGTAAACGAAGGGCGGCGTGGGAGGTTATAGGTCGAATGTTCAGCTTATAACCGGGCGAAGCGGGTAGGGATAAGTGCCATAGAACCTACAAAAGCACAAGAGGCACACTTTCCTAAAAAAGCGTGCCTCTTGTGATCTGCTTATTCAAGGTTCGTTTATATCCCGACACTGAATTACTTGTCTGCGTCAAGGAAGCCCCAGTATGTCTTAAGGTAATCAATACCGCTCCAAAGAGTCATTACGGTCATTGCCGCGATGGTAACGCAGGAGAGGATAGGATAACCCTTAACTGTGGTAAGTGTTCCGAAAATAACGGGCTCAAGAAGGATGGTGCAGATACAGATCATCTGAGTTACGGTCTTGATCTTGCCAAGCCAGCTTGCGGCGATGACGAGACCGCTTTTACCTGCCGCAACAAGTCTGATGGAGGTTACTGCAAGCTCGCGGAAAATAACGATAGCCGCCGCCCAGATGAATATGGTGCGGAGAGATGCAAAATAATCGTTGGTGAGGATTCCGAGAAGAGCCGCAAAAACGAGGAACTTGTCCGCAAGGGGGTCGATAAATTTGCCGAAATCGGTGATGAGATTATACTTTCTTGCGATCTTACCGTCGATCATGTCGGTAAGAGAGGTAATAGCGAAGATCACCGCAATAATGATTCGCATTACGTTTTCGCTAACGCCCCAAAGCTTCTCAAAGGGAACAGCGAAGCACACGAGGAATACGGGAACCATGAGGATTCTGAAAAGAGACAGCTTATTGGGAAGATTCATTTTGGACTTGTTATTCTTAGCCATGGCTAAATTTCCTTTTCTTACAATAATATTTTAACGCCGCGGGCGGGAATTTACAGTACGGTCTCACCGACCAGGTCGTAGTCAAGTGCTTCTGTGATACGCACGTCGATCATTTCACCCTCAGAGACGGGATGGCTCGAGGTGAACCAAATCTTGCCGTCGATGTCAGCCGCCTCGGCATAGCTTCTGCCGAAGTAAGCCTCGGATACGGGGTCAAATCCCTCGCAAAGCACGTGGAGCACCTTGCCGACTCTCAAGCGGTTATAGCTTTCGCTGACCTCAAGCTGAGTCTGCATGAGAATGTCGTAACGGTCCTGAGCTGTTTGCTCATCCACAATTCCGTCGAAGTCGTAAGCGGGAGTGTCCTCTTCTCTGGAGTATGTGAAAGCCCCGAATCTTTCGAACCTTGCTTCCTTGATGAACTCACAAAGCTCTCTGAAATCCTCTTCGGTTTCTCCGGGGAAGCCTACGATTGCAGTTGAACGGAGCACGATGCCGGGAACACCCTCTCTCAGACGCTTTACCGCACTCTTAACAGCCTCGGCTCCGCCGTGACGGTTCATTCGCTTCAGCACAGACTCGCTGATGTGCTGCATGGGAATGTCAATATACTTGACAACACGGTCGTTTTCGGCGATCTCGCGGACAAGCTCGTCGGTGATCTTGTCGGGGTAGCAGTAAAGGAGACGTATCCAGGGGATATTTGTTTCCTCTGTGAGCCTTCTGAGAAGCTCGGGGAGCTTATATTCTCCGTAAAGGTCAAACCCGTAGGCGCTTGTGTCCTGAGCGATGATGTTAAGCTCGCGGATTCCCATGGCTTCAAGGTCCTTTGCTTCAGCGATGAGCTCTTCCATACTGCGGCTTCTCAGTCCGCCTCTGATGAGGGGGATAGCGCAGTAGGTACAGCGGTTGGAGCAGCCCTCGGCTATTTTCATGTACGCCATGGTCTCGCCCGTGGTGATGACTCTGTCGCCGCCAAGTGTGCAGGTCTCTTTGTCGCCGAAGTGGGTATACTTAGGCGCGTTTTTCTTTTTATGGTTTGCAAGAACGTGGTCTATGGCATCGGTGATCTTATCAAGACTGCCGACACCGAGAACAGCATCGATCTCGGGGAACTCGGAAAGAAGCTCCTCGCGGTATCTCTCAGCCATACATCCCGTAACCACGATTCCCTTCAGGGACTTGTTTTCTTTGAGCCAGGCTACGTCAAGGATGTTATCAATGGATTCTTTTTTTGCGCTTTCGATAAATGCGCAGGTGTTGACGATGATAACGTCAGCGTCGTGTTCCTCGGGGGTGATCACGTAACCTGCACTTGCGATATGGTGGAGCATTACCTCCGTGTCGCAGAGATTTTTGGAGCAACCCAGGGAAATAAATCCGATTTTATAGTTTTTCATGTGTTTTTTTCCTTAAGTTTATATGCAAAAATGTCATACAAATTTATTATATCATATTTTATCGTGATTGGCAAGGTGTTTTTTTTAGTTTGAAAGAAAAGGCTTGTTGTGAGTGAATTTGCCCGTGAATTCGCTAAAAATGTTGACGGTAAAAAACTTGACAACCTAAATTGTAAATGGTACAATGAAAACATACTTAAAATGTCTGTCACGGACATAACGGAAGGGAGGAGTAGCGTGAAAGTTCAAACAGTATTAAACGAAACTGCAGCTATTTCACGCATTTTGTGCAGCCATAGGCTGAATGGAGATTTTTATGAACGGTAATACAGTTTATTTTTCTGATTTTCTAACAAATGATCACACCGCGTCCTTTGATGCGGCAATGGCTTATTTGCGGGAGCATCCGGGAACTGTCCTGCACGTTGAACCCGGTGTATATACCATTACCCGCCCTCTTGCGGTGGAGGCTCAAAAGGCTCTGATGGATGGAGGTTTGACCGACGACCCCATGTCGATCATCTTCAAACCCGACTATAAGTATGCTGTGGGAATCTCTTTTGCGGGTCAGAGGAATACCTCTGTTATTGCAAACGGTGTGACCCTACTTGTTGACGGAATCATGGAGCCCGTTTCCATACGTGACTGCGAAAATGTTGCTGTTTGCGGCTTTACCGTTGATCATAAGCGTAAGCCGTACAGCAAAGCTGTTATCGGAAACGTGGGAGAGCTTGACGGGGAAGGCAGCAGAAAATGTACCTTTGAGTTTGACCCTCAGTGCCCCATCGGTGAAAATGCCCCCTTCAGACTGCGCTCGTGGTACTTCGACGTTGAAAAATACCGTACGGTTTCTACGTACGTGCTCGACAGGAAGATCATAGACCCATATCACTGGGAGGTCATTCTTGCCGATGCTGCGGAGATTCACGACGGAATGGAATATTATACCGCCCACACGGAACATTTCCGTCCTGCGATCCTTATTGAAAACGCAAAAAACATAACCCTGAAGGATATAACCATTCACAGTCAGCCGGGAATGGGTATAGTGGGTAACAGAAGCGAAGATATTACTCTGTCTCACGTATCTGTTGTTCCGTCGGTGGGACATCATGTGTCAACAAACACAGACGCAACCCATTTTACCTCCATCAAGGGAAAGCTCAGACTTGAAAACTGTGTTTTTGAGGGACAGGGGGACGATTTCATTAACGTTCACGCATATTACCATGAAATAATTCGCCGTCTGTCAGATGACGAATGCTGTATGCAGGAAAAAACTCCCGACGGAACTCATGCGCAAAGTCTTGACTATCCCGACGTAGGTGATTTTCTTGAATTGACCGACATGGATACGTTGACTCTTGTGGACACGTTCCGTGTGGTTGAGTCTACTCCCATGAGAGATGAGTGGTGTTGCCGCGTTAAGCTTGATCATGCTCTTCCTGAAAACACGGAGGGACTTGTTTTGGCTGACGTCACCCGTTTGCCTTCCCTTGAGATCGTAAATTGCTCAAGCAGAACTCATTATGCCCGCGGTATCATGCTTAAAACGAGAAACGTATTAATAGAGAACAACATTTTCCACGCTGTAGAGGCTCCCGCCGTGTTCGCGGCTCCGGAGGCTGAGTGGTACGAGGGTGTATCTCCCGCGAACGTTGTCATCCGCGGCAACAGAATCGTAAAATGCGGCGAGAAGGGAGACGTGCAGGGCGGTATTGTGGTGCTTGCCGATACTAAGTGCCCGAACGGACAGTGTATGTTGAATATTGTTATAGAAGATAACATAATTGACTGTCCGAATACGGAGTATGGAATCTACGTAAGAAACACAAACGGAGTAAAGGTAGCACGCAACAAGATCAACTGTAAGAGAAAGGCTGTGGAGATCATTTGCTGTACAAATGTGGATTCGGACGCGGAGCTTGCGTAACACCGTTTGGGCGGTAACAGTTGACATATTCCAAAAACAGTGATATAATTACAAAAAACTACATTGGGAGGTACTAAAAATGTACAACAACATCGGTGGAAAAATCAAAGGTTTAGCAGTATTTCTTGCGTGGGTAGGAATCATTTTATCCATACTTTCGGGAATAGGTATCTTATCTACCACATCAAAGGTGGGATATTATTCCGACAGTGACTTAATAAGCGGTGCGGGTTCGCTGGTAGGCTTAATTACGATCGTTGTGGGATGTCTTCTCTCTTGGGTGGGCTCGCTCGTCCTTTACGGCTTCGGACAGCTTGTTGAGAATTCCGACAAGCAGGCATACGAGCTTTCAAGACTGGGGTATCTCTTGAGCGAAGACAAGAAAAATCAAAGCAGAGCTACTATTGATCCCCGCAAGCTCAGATTATACGAGCTTCTTGACAAAGGTGTTATCACTCCCGAGGAATTCAGCGAAAAGATCAACAATCTGTAAATCTGCACGGGGTGGATCATGAAAAAAACTTATGATCGCGGAGCCAAGCTTGACAGGTATCTTTTCTTCGGTGGAGTGACAGCCGTATCCGTTTCCTGCGTTCTGAAAATTTTATCCTTGATAGTTATGTCTTTAGGCGAAGATACCGTTTATAACTCTTTTACTAATTACTATCTGGGGTTCTACGGCTACCCCACTTACGAAATTTTCGTTGCCGTCGGAGCTTTGATATGTGCCTTTTCCGTACACATGGGAAAAGCTTCAAAAAAATGCTTTACGGTGGTTGCCGTCATCAACTTGGTTTTGATGCTGTTTACGGTTTACAACGGTGGAGCCGGTATATTAAACGCACTCATATACATTGCGTACGCTGTGACGGTGTTGATTTCAATACAGACCGTGCTACCTCGTCCCGCGGTGATCACCGTGTCAGTGATTTACATAGCGGTGAAAGCACTGTTTCAGCTCGCACTTCCCGCATACTGGCTTCTGTTAAACATCGGTTCGGCTGAAGCTGACTCAATAGTTATGACTTTTGGTTATCTTGTTATTACCGGCTTACACACTTTGGGACTTCCCGCACTGTTTGTCTGGGCGGCAAAAAGCAAATCGGATGAAGTTGCAGAGGTGAGAGTGCCGCGGGCTAATGTATTCAAAAGCAGTGAAAGAGCGTGGACAGCAGGTAACGGCGGAACAATAAAAAGCACATTTCCGTCCGGTTCACTTTCGGTTGAGAAGGAGCTGGAGCTTTTGAAGAAGCGATATGAAGCTGGGCAGATGACTGAGGAAGTTTACAAGCAGGCAAGAAAAAATTTAATCGACAAGCTTTAGTTTACCAATAAATACGAGGGACGGCACGTGCCGTCCCTCGTATTTATTGGTTTAATATAAAGTTTACACGTTTTTGTTGCCTCTCTTGCATTCCGCAAGCTTACGTACAAACTCCACGATCTCATTGCCGATGCGGGTCAGCTCATCTAAGAATTCCTTGGCAGTTACTCGTGAGATTCCCGAATGTACTGCGGAAAATTGGAGCAATCTGTCTCCCGTTACCATTCGTATACTGTAATCGGGACCCAGCTCGTGCATTATCTTTTCAATATATGTGTCGGCGGTCTGCCCCTCCTTGGTATACACCACCTTGTAGCCGTCGTGCGTAAATTCCGTGCCTCTTCCGTCGGGAACAAGGTATGCGTCGAAGACCAGAATAAGCTCCGTTTTGGTATAAGACACATAACTGCTGAGCATATTCATAAGATCATCTCTGGCTTTTTCAAGACTGTAGGCGGCAGTTGCCTTCAGATTTGTGTCCGCGTAGATAAGATTGTATCCGTCGATGATCACCATGTTTCTTTTTGTGTATACCACCTTGGACCTCTTTGGCTTTTCACGGCTTTCAACGCTATGACGTTTCGGCTCGCTGTAGCGTCTTCTCCCCATGGGTCCGTAGGTACGGAGGATTATAGCCTCAAGCTCCTCGTCGCTGATACGGTACTTGCGCGCCAGGGTGGCTGCCTTGGGAATTACCACGGCACCGCCGCCCTCCTCGTTATCCTTCAGGCTGACTTCAAGATGCCGATGTCGGTCTACCTCGCTCCAATTGACGGTATATCCTGCCCCGTTTGCGCAAAATACGGAATGAGGCGGATTTTCCGTGTCTGCTTCGGGGTCGTACCCTGCGGCACCTACTACCTCATCACTGTTGTGGCATGGCTCATAGCCGTCTGACGTGCAGTACAGTCTGCCTTTTCCGTGAGTGTAGGATATGACCTCGCGGGGATAGTCGTGTATTGTGGCAACGGGGGCGTTTCCGCATATCACCGTGTATTCCGTGTCGGAGGATGTGACCTCAAAGCAGGCGTTTTTCCCTTGCAGGTCGGACATGGCTCTGCCTACAAGACTGCTTGGCACCTCAAGCCTGAAGCGGTAGTACGGCTCAAGGAGAGTACAGCCCGACTTCATCAGTCCGTGGCGTACTGCGCGGTACGTTGCCTCGCGGAAATCTCCGCCCTCGGTGTGCTTCTGATGAGCCTTGCCGGCTACAAGCGTGATCTTCGTGTCGGTAAGTCCCGCGCCCGTCAGAACTCCTCGGTGGTCCTTTTCGTAAAGGTGGGTCAGTATGAGCCGTTGCCAGTTTGTGTCAAGCATACCATCGGGGACGTTTGTGTCAAAGATCAGTCCCGTGCCCTTTGGCTGAGGCTCCAACAGCAGATGTACCTCCGCGTAGTGGCGAAGTGGCTCAAAGTGACCGATGCCGATAGCCTTACCTGCCGCCTTTTCCTTATACAGTATTCTTCCCACACCGAGAGTACAGTCGATGGAAAGTCTGTCTCCTATCAGTCGGCGTATCAGCTCGGTCTGCACTTCACCCATAAGTCTGACCTCTATCTGGGAAAGCTCGCTGTTCCACATGAGGTGCAGAGACGGTTCCTCCTCCTCAAGCTCTTTGAGCTTCGGGAACACGACTCTCGGGTCACACTCAGTTGGGAGGTTTATGGCGTATGACAGCACCGGCTCAAGGAGTGGCTTGCCCGAATCCTGCTCAAACCCAAGTCCCTGACCGACGTATGAGGCGGAAAGCCCCATGACGGCGCATATCTCCCCCGACAAGGCAGAGTCTGTCTGCTCAAACTTGTCCCCTGAATAAAGCCTTATCTGACTTACCTTTTCGGTGATGCGGACACCGTCCTCGGATAGATAGCATATTTCATCCCGCGGGGTGAGGTGTCCGCCCGTTATCTTCATGTATGTCAGTCTTGCGGCGCCGACACGTGCTATCTTATAAACCCTGGCGCCGAAAACGTCGGTGTCATATACGGGTGAGAGTGTGTACTTGTCAAGGGTATCAAGGAGATGCTCGATTCCCTCCAGCCTGAGTGCCGAGCCGAAGAGGCAAGGAAAAAGCTGACGGCGGCTGATGAGATATGCCACGTCTCCGTCGTCGATACCCTCCCCTGCGATAAAGCTGTTCATAAATTCCTCGTGAACGAAGGCTAAGCTTTCCTCAAAAGCCGAGCGTTCCTGAGATTCCAAAAATCCTACGCACAACGGAGAGAGCACCTGTGAAAGCTCTGAGACCATATCCTCCTTCAGCTTTATTCCTATATCGCATTTGTTGACGAAAATAAAGGTGGGTACGGCGTAATGCTCAAGAAGCTGCCAAAGTGTTCGGGTATGATTCTGCACGCCCTCGGGAGCGCTGATGACAAGTACTGCGTAGTCAAGGAGAGAAAGAGTACGCTCGGTCTCCGCGGAGAAGTCCACGTGCCCGGGGGTGTCAAGGAGGATGTAGTCACAGCTTTCGGTGGAAAAACGCGCTTGCTTTGAAAATATGGTGATGCCGCGCTCGCGCTCAATGACGTTGGTGTCAAGGTACGTGTTTTTGTGGTCCACTCTGCCCAGGGTGCGGATCTTTCCCGAGGTGTACAGGAGCGCCTCGCTTAGAGTGGTCTTACCCGCATCAACGTGGGCAAGGATGCCTATCGTGAGCTTCCGTTTCACGCCGTGTCCTCCTTTTTTGTAAATTTACTGACCGTTATATCTGCTTTAGGCGGTTTTTTGGAGATTTTTTGTGGTTTTTTGATGGTTTTAGGCGAATGTCTATATGCCATCAAGAGAAACGTACTCGTACCGCACGGACTTTACGCCCTTTTCTCCAACGGTTATCACAGCAGCGCCGTTCTGACCTGCAAAATATCCGCCGCTTCCCGTTTTAAGTCCGTAGGTGAGGCGGATGCCTTCGTACACGATGGATGAGGCGTTGCCGTGGTCGTGAGCGCAGAGGATGTTTTTGGTGTGTCCGAGTCTTTTGGCGATCTCAAACATCGGGCTTTTCTCCACAAGGGGCTCCACCGGCTCGTAGTTTGTGCCAAGGGAGTCCTCGTACCCCGCATTCCATCTTGAAGCTGTTTCTGACGGACCCGAGGTGCCGTCCCGAGGTCTTCTTGCCGCCTCCCAGGCATATTTGTATTCATAAAGAGGGAAGTGGACAACGAGAGTTGAGTCTTCACAGCCTATACTTCTCAGAGCGTCAACCTGAGACTCATACCATCTGTATTGCCCGTCGGAATACGGCACGTTTACGCGGACTTCTTTCCCGTTCTCATCGGTGATATACTTGCGGTGGTGGCTGTCCATCATGATGAACGCCGTAACAAGCCGTCCGTCCTCTTCAACGGCAACCGTATAATGTCCGCATCCGAGAGCAGGGTCCCCAGCTTCAAAGAGGCAGTGCTCCGTCTCGGAGAGCATTTCAGCCACAATGTACGGGTCACACCCGTCCTCGTGGTCGTGGTTTCCCATGACGGGTGCCCACGGGATCCCGAAGGAGTCTATGTAGGTGATGATCGTATCGTAAAGCTCCCGTCCGAACTCGTCGGCAAAATCCCCCGTCATGGTGATCATGTCGGGCTTTACCTTTGGGATAATCTTCCCGAGGGTGAACCTTACCGTGTCAAAGGAGGTGGCTCTGCCGTCCCACAGCTCGTAGTCTATCTGCGGGTCAGCGATGTTCAGCACGGTGAAATCCTTGTTTTTATCTTTATTTACAGTAAACATTCTCACTTGTCTTTGCAGGCGTCTGCATTCACATATTCGTGTCGTACGTTAAATCCGCCGTCTGTGATTTCAATTACGGTGCCGCCGTTAAGGTGATCTCTGCGGTAGGAGCCAACGCCCGTTTTGAGTCCGTAGGTTAGTCTGATTCCTCGGTAATTTACTGAGGATGTATTCACGTGGTTGTGACCGCACAGAACGTGGCGGGTGTGATCCTCGACGGCAAGAACGTCAAAGAATCCATTGTCCCTCAGCGGTGCACTGGGACCCTCGTAATTGATGCCGAACAGAAACGCATCGTTTTTTTTGATGTAGCTTTCGGGGTAGTCGAAGTAAGCCTCTTCACTGCTTTCCAAATCACAGGTGAAAATTTCCTCTGCCGCCGATGTGTACTGATAGAGAGGAACGTGAACGAATAGAAGGCTGCTATCGAAACCTTCTTTTTTCATTTCCGCGACTTTTTCACGGTACCATGCTTCCTGAGATTTTGTGATCTCCCCCCAGGAGGAACGTGTTCTGTCGCACATTGGGACGTCGAAGGTGTCGTGGGTGTCCATGAAGAGAAGTCCCATTAGCGGTTTGCCGTTCTTTTTTACGCCGACGGTATAATTTCCGCAACCGAGGACAGGGTCACCCACATCAAAGAGACAGTTTTTCTGAGACATGAGAATCTCTCCTATGGCACGTGCCTCGGTGTCTCCAAGCTGATTGTCGTGGTTTCCGAGAACGGGCGCCCACGGGATGTCGAAGCTGTCGATGTACTCTGCGAGGAGTCGGTAGATCTCACGGTCGTCGTCGGTGGTCATGTCACCCGTAAAGGTGATAAGATCGGGACGGCATCTCTCCGTCAGCTCTTTCACCGTGTGACGGAGTATGTCTCCCTCAAGGTTTCCTTCGGTGAAATAGTCGAGCTTCGCGTGAATATCGGTGACGTTTAAGATGGTAAAGGGTCTGTCCCCTGTATGACAAAGGTATTTCATATAAATCTCCATTCAGCCTATGGCTGCACAAAATGATAATGAAACAAACACGTGTCTGCGCAGCAGACAAAAATCGACCTATTGATTTTTAGTGTTTGTTTACGCGTGAAATAGCTGCAGTTTCGTTTAAAACTGTTTGAACTTTCACGCTAATCTCCTGCTTGGAAGTTTTATTATGGTAATTATAGCACGGATGTGTATACTTTTTCAATAGGTTTCGCCGAAAGCTTTTCAAGACTCGATTTTTTTGAGCCGCGCTCAAAAAAAGACTTGAGACCTGCTGTGTTGAAATGCCGTTATTTCTATGATATAATGAACACAAGGAAAGCGCTTTCGGAATAAATCAATTAACGAGGTAAATATGAATTTAGCATCTAAGATAAAATGCAGCAGGCAGTTAAAGGGCATGACTCAGGAGAATCTTGCCGAGACGGTGGGTGTCAGTACTTCGGCAGTCAGCCTTTGGGAAACGGGAAAGACCATGCCCGACATTGCCCTTGTCCCTGCTTTATGTTCTGTTCTCGAAATATCCGCAAACGAGCTTTTGGAAGTTGACCTTGCGGAGAAAAGCGCTGAAATTGAGAGGATAATTGAAGAAGCAAGAAAATTCGGTAACAAAGGCTTCACAAGGAAAGCACTTGATGTTTTGGCAGAAGGATGTCGAAAACATCCCGGCAGCTTTGAGCTGATGGATGCCGCAGCAGTATACCATTTCCGTCTTATGCTTGACGGAGAAACTGAGGAAGAGAGAAAGCTTCACCGTGACAGGGTTGTTGTGATATGTGAAAAGATTCTGGAGAGGTGCACTAAATCAGACTTCAGACACGGCGCGGTGCAAAAGTTATGTATGGTATACGCTGACTTAGATCCCACGCGGGCTGAAAAGCTTCTTGATGAGTCATGCAGTATATACGTTTCAAAAGAAATGCTTGCAACTCACGTTTACAAGGGAAGTCGGCGAATAGCAAGTATGCGGGACCTCGTCTGCAAAGCGCTTGATATTTTGACGGGCGGGGATATGTGGATGAATCCTGAGGATGACAACGGTAAGCGCAGATATACGGACAGTGAATCAGCGGAGATTTTCGAAAAGATAATCGCAATATATCATACGGTATTTGAAAACGGAGATTTCGGGTTCTATCATGTGAGGCTTTCAGGCGCCCACGCATGGCTTGCAAAGTATTATGCGGAAATGAAGGATGCTGAGAAAACTCTGTACCATCTGGAAAGTCGGGCATATCACGCAGTGGAATTTATAAAGATCTTTTCGTCTGAAACGATCGACTACGAGCACACATCAATTGCCGTCCGCGGAAAGCCATCCGTAATGTTCAGCACGAACAGATCGGAAAACGATGCCGAGCTCATGAAGAACACCCTGAAGCTTGAGTGGTTTGACTTTGTGAGAGACACGGAAAGATTCAAAAAAATCGCCGCAACTCTTGATGAGTATGCGGGAGAATGGTAAAAAGCACGAGGTGTCGGTTTTCCGACACCTCGCTGCTTTTTTTACTTTGCCTGAGAATTTACGTTCTCAAAGGTCATTTTTTCTGCCGTAATAATGTTTTTGTTCTCAGCCTCATAGTATTCCACCGTAACCGAGTCTCCAACGTCAAGGAGAGGAGCATCGGGGAATTTCTTCGCGCTGACGGTGAAGTAAGCCTCAGAGCCTTCAAGCATCAGATAATACACCGTATTTCCGTCGATGTTCGCCTGCCTCAGGTCAATGAGCGTGCCGCTGAGAGTGAGCTTTTCCTTCTTGCCTGCTTCGTCTTCCTCTTTTTCGCCCTCGGCAATTCCATTATCCTCAAGAAGCTTGTGATACTTCTCCTGACACTCGTTAAGAGAATATCCCGTTGCCACTATCTGATACTGCTGTACGTTTACCATAGCGTACATCTTGACAAGTCCCGCGCTGTCCTTCAGTGCCATGAAGTAGGTGGGCTGATCGGAGATGTTAAGAAGAAGGGGGAAGGTGGAAACATAGCCGTACTGCTGTACCGCGCCCTCTGCCGAATCTCTTGCGGAGAATTCCTCGGCACCTGCGCAGGTGTAGTATTTGGCTTCCTTGGTCCGCTGATTTACAAGAATGAATCCCAGGTTACCCTCGTCACTTGTGACGGAGGTGATACCCGTGTACATCCACACGTCGTCGTTAAGCGCGATGTAGTTGTAGCCTTCGGTGGTTGCGGTGCAACCCGTCTGGTTGAAGAGAGAGTTGAAAAATCCGTTTTTGTAAAGTCCCGTGTAGTCGTACTGCTCAATAAGCAGGTCAGCGTCATATACTCTGTCTACCCACGTGGGGATGTTTCCAACCTCGTAGTATTCGCTCTCGCCGGTGATGGCATTCAGAAGCACTGCGCCCTTTATATCCTTGCCGCCGAAAAGACCGATGGTCTTTGTCATAACGGATGCTACCCAGTAGGGCGTGCCCTCGTCGTCGATCTCGAAATTAACGTCGTCGAACATATATGTGGGATAGCTGAAACGGAGATGGCGCATAAGGTCGCGACCGAAATACTCGGAGGGAGAATACTTCATTGGCTTATCCAGGCGGACCACATCTACCTCCTGGGAGCGCATATCGATGGTGATATATGCGGGAACGCCCTCGTTTTGGTTGTTCATCCACTTGAAGAAATCCGAGTAATCAAGATACGTTACTCTTACGGGAGCGTTTTTGTAGTTGATCTGTGCGGAGTCCTCGCTGACTGTGAACTGGCTGACAAGATCGCTGAGCTCACCTAATTTCCTGTTGGCAAGTCTGTTTGCGGAGTCGGAGTCAAGAAGGGGGATCTGATTCCAGTCGATCTCGCTTACGTCTGCTGCAAAATCACCGGGAGTGGTGGTGAGAATGTTCGAGTAATCCTTCGCTCTGAAAAGAGGAAATCCGATAAGAGAGCCGACGATAAGGGTGAGAACGCAGATTATTATTATCACCGCCGCTACCGGCTGTCTGAAAAGATGCTTGAATACCTTTGATTTGACGGTAGACCCCGTCACGGGTTCGCGATGCGAAAAGATACTCATACAAACCGTGAAAATTACGGCAAGCACTATGAGGGTGACATAAAATTCTTCGTTCATAAGATTGATGGCGGGAAGCTCAAGGTAGAAGTAGATCCCACCGAGAAGAAGCGTTATCGCGAGGCTTATGATGACGGATACCGCGGGGGAGGATTTTCCGATGACACGCCGCGGCTTTTTTTCCTTTTTTGCGAATTTTTCAAAAAAATCACTGAGATTATCCATTTTGATTATACCGTTCCTTTCCTTGGATCGTGTTTAGTATACCATATATGAAAGTCGATTTCAATAGAATTAAGGAATAAAACGGATTTTCGCATTACGGTATACCCGAATATATACATAAATGTTGAACTTACAACGATCTTTAGTTCTTTTTTTGTGCAATTACGGCTTTACCTCTTGACAAGACAGCAGGAAAATTATATAATATAATGTGTGTGTATTATCCGGCGCGCTATAAGCGGAATAGTGTGCCGTTTAAGATATGATATAGCACAGTTGCAGGTCTGCCACAGGCAGAGTTGCTTTGTACGAATACTCGAAACAATACTGAAAGAGGTGCAAACGACATGGATTTTATTATTCCCGTTATTGTCGGTGTTGCAGCTCTCGCGATCGGACTTTTAATCGGATATATTATCCGTAAGCGCACTGCCGAGGCGGAGATCGGCTCTGCAGAGGCGCAGGCAAAGAAAATTCTTGAAGACGCAATAAAAGCAGCCGAATCAAAGAAAAAAGAAACATTGCTTGAAGCTAAGGAAGAAATACTCAGCTCCAAAAACGAGTTCGACCGTGAGGTCAAGGAACGCCGCGCTGAGTTGACCCGTCAGGAAAGACGCGTGACTCAGAAAGAAGAAACTCTCGACCGCAAGAGCGAAGCGCTTGAGAAAAAAGACGAAATTCTCGCTGAAAAGATCAAGGAAGCTGACGAGAGAGTGGCAGAGACCACAGCTCTCCGTGACGAACAGCAGAAGACCCTCCAGAAAATCTCCGGCATGACCGCGGATCAGGCAAAGGCGCTTCTTCTCAACACTCTTGAGGAAGAGATCCGACACGAAAAGGCTATGAAGCTCGTGCAGCTTGAAGAGCAGTTCAAGGAAGATGCAGACGAAAAGGCGCGTGAGGTGCTTTCTCTTGCAATCCAGAGGTGCGCTGCCGACCACGTAGCTGAGATCACGGTATCTGCGGTACAGCTCCCCAGCGAGGAAATGAAGGGCCGCATCATCGGACGTGAAGGCCGCAACATCAGAACCATCGAAACTCTCGTCGGTGTTGATCTTATTATCGACGACACTCCCGAGACCATTACCATCTCCTGCTTCGATCCCGTCAGACGTGAGATCGCACGTATCGCTCTTGAAAAGCTAATTCAGGACGGACGCATCCATCCCGCGAGAATCGAGGAAATGGTTGAAAAGGCTCGCCGCGAGGTTGAAAATGCAATCAAGCAGGCGGGTGACCGTGCTACATTCGAGACAGGCGTTCACGGCTTCTCTCCCGATATGATCAAGCTTCTCGGACGTCTCAAGTACCGTACAAGCTACGGTCAGAACGTTCTGAAGCACTCTATTGAGGTATCCCTCCTCTCCGGTATGCTTGCTGACGAGCTTGGTGCAGACAGCATGATAGCAAAGCGCGCAGGTCTTCTCCACGACATCGGTAAGGCTCTCACTCAGGAGGTTGAAGGCTCTCACGTACAGCTCGGTGTTGACGTTGCCCGTAAGCATAAGGAATCTCAGGAGATCATCCACGCTATTGAAGCTCACCACGGCGACGTTGAGCCCAAGACTCTCATCGCTATGATCGTTCAGGCGGCTGACGCAATCTCCGCAGCGCGTCCCGGCGCAAGACGCGAGAATCTTGAGAACTACATCAAGAGACTTGCAAAGCTTGAGGAGATCGCTAACGATTTCGACTGTGTTGAGAAATCCTTTGCGATCCAGGCAGGACGTGAGATACGTATCATGGTCAAGCCCGAGAGCGTTGACGACGACTCAATGATCCTTGTTGCACGTGATATTGTCAAGCGCATCGAAAGCGAGCTTGAGTATCCCGGACAGATCAAGGTTCACCTTATCCGCGAAAGCAGAGCTATTGATTTCGCGAAGTAAAAGTACTGAAATCCGCAATAAGTACATAAAAATCCGCAGATTCGAAACTCGAATCTGCGGATTTTTTTTTGCTCATTTTCCGAATACACGTTGATTTGCGTAGGCAGCTAAGGTTGTGCTGACCTACTTTGACCTGCGCTTCAGTACGATGATCAGCACCACCACGGTGCCGATGAGAAGGACCGCAACAATTGCGAAAAATACGATTATTACGGCGAAGGAAGGTAGATTATCCGTGTAGGAGTCCTTTTTGCCGTCGCTTTCGGCTTTATCGTCTTTTTCGGTTTCTTCCCCTTTATCTTTTTCTTCACTCAAAGGATCGATCGCAACAGTTTCAATGACCTCGCCGCATTCTTCGCAGACGTTACCCTTTTCGCCCGCAATGCCTACGTCAGGCTCTTTGATGATTATCCAGTTGTCGCCCTTTACATGACCTTTGACGGCACAATCTTCAAGAGCATTTTCGTATTCTTCAAGAATATTGTAGGGGATTTCGGATTCGTATTCCGAAAGTGTTTCATACAGCTCAGTTAACTCTTCCGCCGTAATGCTTTGAATGCTGATCGGGATGTAAATATCACTTGTTACTCCTAAGTCAGAGACCATTGATACATATATCTGATACGTACCCTCAACATCCGAATTGATGATCGGAATGGTAACATCCACGTAGCTGATAGTATCAACGGAACCTGGGACGGTAACCTCTATCGTCTTTGCTTCGGTTACTGCACTTTCACTTAAGGTCAATGTGTATTTTGTTTCGGTCGCGGTGGGGTTTGACACTCTCAGATAAACATTCTGATTCTTGAAGCCGGTGAACAGATTGTACGGACCAAGATCTTCAAGAACACCCGTGCCTGCAGGAGTCAGCACGTCATTTTTCAGTGCTTCTTCGAGAGTAAATGTCTCAATGAATGGACAATTATCTTCTCCGAATGCCGATCCCTGGATGTCAATCACTTGAGCTTTACTTCCTACATTGTTACCGTTGAAAATCAGATGATCCCAGTCTGTGGAGCTTGTCAGAACGGTTTTTTTGCCGTCATTATTGATGTCTGAGGAAACTGTTCCATTTTCGATTTTATTCGAGCTGTTAAAATCAATACCGATTTTTGCAGCGGGAATAATGGGGTTTGGGAATTTCTTTCCGAGTTCCTTTGCGATTTTTGTACCGAGCCCCGTTCCTGCAGTTTGTCCTTTGGGATCAACACCGTCTTTTTCATTTAATGAGTTTTCGTTAAGATCGGGCAGGTCGTATTCCGAATAATTTACCTCGCTTGTGCCAACCAGACCCGTTGTCTGGAAGAGGTAGTTCATAATACTAAGATAATTGGGTTTGTATTGATCATGATTGTTATTTCCCTCATCATCAAAGCCGCCATGGCTTAAGCCGAGTGTGTGTCCGAGCTCATGCATGAACGTTCCCGCTACACCGGTGTTTCCTGTGTCGCGTATCCATTTTTGATTTGCCACGATGAAATATTGTCCCGGAATATTATTTGATATACCTGAGATGGTTTTGTTGGATGTGACCCATTTGTTTTCTTTATTGTCAAAATAATGATACTGAAATTGGTTGATGAACATACAGTACTTGAAAACGTTTCGTCTGTTTATGGAGAAATACGCTTCGGCATGATTTGCCCATTCAGATAGTGAACCTTTTTCGGTACCGTCAAGGTTAAGCAGATCTATATATGGAAGTACATTACCTCCGGATAAATTGCCCCATTGTTTTCCTGTAACGTAATCAACGGAAGTAGGACCTGCATCTATGTGAAGATTAATTCCTTTTGCTTTGAACGACTCATAAACCAGATACATTGCCGCAGCAGGCGGAGCGAGACTTTGCTCTTTTTGAATGGTAATGGTTCCGAGAGTCTTTTTTTGGTTTACCATCCAGTCCACTTCGACGAAAATATCGGGAACGGTCGGGTCTGCGCCCATCAAGTCAAGACGAAGATCTATTACACCGTCGCTGTCAGTGTCAACACCGTAAAGCTCCCAGCTGTCGTACAGTCCGTCACCGTCGGTATCAATATCGGTGATATCTTCAACTACCTCGCCAAACTTAAAGGCGATATTGTTGGTGTCAAGAATATCGTAGAACATATCCTCGGAGCCGGCAATACGTTTCGCTGTCAGTCTGAAGAGATCAACCACGGATTTTGCCTTTTCGGGCATACCTTCCATGGTTTGGAAAAGTCCCAGTACGTAGAGATTTGCCTGCTGCTTTAATTCATCTGCCGTAGCGATAGCAACATTTGCGTATGCGTACAGCTTGACATTGTTGTCCCTTCTGACCCAAGTGTTTCCTACAACTGAGTTATCAAAAGCTCCATCGTAGTTGTAATCGCCTTCGTTGGTCATACCGGTAGTACACAGCACTACGTTCTTTACTGCATCTTCATCGGTGATGCTTGACAGTAAGTCGTTGGCTGCTTTAAGTCCTGCTGAGATATCGCGTGTTTCAGAATATGTATCAAGATCACTGATTTTTCCTTTAATCGAAGCGATGTCTGTGGTGAACTCTGAGACAACTTCCGCTGTTTTATTGAAAGATACTACTGCAATGTGATTTTTTGCATTATCCTTTGAGAGGGTATCTACAAATTTCTTTGAAGCATCTTTAACGTAATTGATTGCGGTATCGGCTTCATAAATAAATGAATTGTTCCAATAAAACTTTGAGGTACTTGAGGTATCGAGAACGATTACTGTATACCGTACTACTTCTTCAACACCGCACACGCTGCATACACCGTTTACGTATTTGTGTTCTGACAAGGTTGTGAATTTTTGAGGTGTCAATACTTCTCCGCATACAGCACAGTGAGAACCTTCACTGAGTCCGTATGACTTACAACTTGACTGTACTTCCTCGTCGATTTCAATTACGTGAGTATGAATAGACGAATCGGGTGTATTTCCCCAACAGTAGTACGGAAGCATATCAAAGTAGTAATGTGCTATTGAGTTTGCGGATATTTTTGATCCTACGAAAGAGGCGGCTCTTTTAAGTAGTTTCCACCATGCTATAGATCCTGCAGAATCATTTGGGGAATAGTTGAAGGTGGGACCGATAGCGGGATAAGATTCCAGAGTCAGCAGAGTTGATGAAGCCCGGTTTTTTGAGATATCGTTATCGTAATCCTTTGAATAGGTGTCAACTCTGTATATTGCTTCACGACCGTCTTTGTGTACGAACTTGATGCAGGACCCGTAATCAAATTCATTAAGATCGGGATTTAACTGATGATATTTTGCTTCATCGGAGGGGAGTTTTTCAAAGCCTTGTTTTATAGCATCAGGAATGTTCTGCGGCAGATTGTGATCATCATTCAAAGAAAATCTTTCGTTATAATGTATTTCTTCGCGCCACTGATCTTTATTCAAAATACGGTTTTCACCGGCATCCCAATAAATGTAGTCATCGTCTATAGCTTCGTCGGCAGCAGTGCAATAGCCACCAACAGCATTACAAACATTGTAACCTATTGTAGCCATAGAACCACCGGAATAATCCAGTCGATAGGACCAGATATAATATATTCCGTTGATTATTTCGATCGGGTTCTTTGGAGATAGAGGTAATGATGGCACAACCGGAAGTTGTACAATATCTGCGTCAAGTGTAACACGCTTGTATATTTCATCATGCTGTCCGCCATTGACATCACTGCCCGCTTTAGCAAACAAAAGATACATTTCTTCCACATAAACGTCTCCAACACAAATCAGGTACCGTGTGCTCAAGTCTCCCGGCGAGGTGATTA
The DNA here is from genome assembly GCA_017531765.1 of Clostridia bacterium. GTDB lineage: Bacteria > Bacillota > Clostridia > Oscillospirales > CAG-272 > RUG11130. Next base: position 2,384 of record JAFXKJ010000014.1, on the reverse strand, counting down.
TGTTTTCGTTTGCAAATACGTCTTGGTCCTTGAAATAATACTTCTTGTATTTCCTTCCGTCGGGCATGACCCCTTCGCTCGAGAGAGCAAATTCTGACGGAAAATCAATATTGCAAGCTGCAGCTCTTGCAAATGCCATTGCGTGTTGGTTTGAATATTCCCCCGGAGAGGTCAAATTACCTGACAAGCGTTGGTTAATCAAAAAATCGGGCAAGATGTTGTATCTTTCATTATCCGAAATGGAAACGAGATGATTATAAGTAACGTTAGGTGCGGGGTTGGTGAATGTACTACCCCAAATATACAAAAATTCAAGTTCTGTTTCGCAGAAAACAGACAATGCCGTATCGTCGCATTGATGTCCCATAAGCATATATTTCCCGGGATTGGAAAATATATTAAGCATCTTTTCGTAAACAGATTCGCCCGGGTTATAAAGGTTTTTGATTATTCCGCGATTATAACCGCCGTCGGTGATGGTTTCTTCCGGTCTTGCCGAAGAAACGGCGTCATCAATATTACCCGTTGTCCAGAAATCGCGGATATCCTGTTGGCTTAAATACTTCATTCGAACATCGCCATCGCAATATAATGCTGCAGGCAATGAACTGTCGATGGGATAATAGCTGAAAAAAAGACCTCTGTTTTTGTTGTCTAACAGCAAAAGGCCTGAATGTCCCATGCCGTTTGCACCGTCCTGAGCATTCAAAAGGATCAAACGGTCAGAGTTTTTCCAGTCAAAGACATTGGTATCAACTTTTTTCGAGATGTTTTCATAAGTGTTGGCTTCAGTTCTCATGCGGCTGATATCGTCTTCACTATACTCGGCAGCCCTGACCTGGATCGACGAAAGAATCCCCGTGACTGACGGCAGGATCAGTGCCAGCATCAAAATAATACTTAAAATTCGTTTCATAATAATGTCTCCTTTGCGTGTTTCGTGCTTTTGCATATATTGGCTTTGCGTTTTGCTGCTATACGAGACAATTATACCACAAAATTATTGAAATAATGCGAAAATTCGACAAAATAATGAAATATTTCTTAAAAAATCTTGAAATTTGCCTATGCGTGTGCTATAATCAACACAAGCCGATTTGTTATCGGGCGTTACAAGGCAAAATCAAGGCGGCTTGGAAAGAGCAATATGGACAACAAAAACTACGAAGAAACGGTAAGTGAATCAAAGGAAGAAAGTATACTGAAGGCAATCAGGCTTCTTGAGGAGGCAAGCTCTACTGAGGGGCAAAGGACTTTGACGAGACCGAGCATCAGTGTGTGGCGAACGCTGCTGAAGCATCTGATCCTGATTATCACATACGTTGTGCTTTGCTTTGCCGCAGTTGCCCTGTTAAGGTACCTGAAGATCGGGACCCCGTTCGCCGTTTTGGTGCCCGTTGCGCTTGGAATCGTTTGGTTGGCGGTCAATTTCAAGGGCATATGTGTGGACTTTGTTTTGCTTTATCAGAAGCTTGCCCCCGAGAGGATCCGTCGCTCGTGCCTGTTTGAGCCGAGCTGTTCTGAGTATATGCTTCTGGCGATCGAAAAGTACGGTTCCGTAAAGGGCGTTTACCTTGGAATAAAAAGACTGTTTAGGTGTCATCCTCCCAACGGCGGTGTTGATTATCCGTGAGGACGGTGAGACGGAAAACAGCGGAATCGAGATGTACAATACGTGTGAATTGCCCGTCGGTAGTGGGGGATTTGCATTGCGTGAAAATAAAAATCAATATACAGGAGGAGTTTATTATGGCTCAGTATAAAACAGTAGCAGGCCCCGTTGGCCTCACAATTTCTCACAAGGAATCCTATGCGGACGCTGTAAAGCAGTACGCCGCTATCATTGACAGAGAGGCAATTGGCGGTTGGAAGCTTGATTGTATTCAGGAGATTCCCGTTCACAAGAACGCAGGCTGTCTCAGCTCTCTCATGGGTGACAAGGGAACTACAGTAACCTTCAATATGCTTGTTTTCGTTAGAGAAGACTAAGATTTTTAATGCCGACTGCAGCTGCCGAATGCAGTCGTTTTTTTTTTTTTGCTTTTTTAGGAGTATTTTGAATGCAATGATAAAATGAAAAAATACTTATTCCTCCGACGAAGTTCAACATTTGTTGAAGTTAATTTGAATGAGAGTTGAAACTATGCCGATATACTTTAAGAGTATGCTTCGATTGCACGCATAGGCGTTGACCGTATTTTCAGGACGAAAAATAAGGTCGGCAATGCTGACAGCAAATAGAACGTCACCAGCATCGGTGAAAGTACGAGAAAGTCTTTCAGATATACACCCAACAGCAGATTGTATGCTGTCAGGACGAAAAAGAAAATAATCCTTGATTTTGCGTTGGTCTTAGTAGCTTTTTTAGTCTTCATTTCAATTCT
>JAFXKJ010000082.1 GCA_017531765.1 Clostridia bacterium | reverse complement strand
GGATGCGAACTCGGAGATCTCAAGCGCCTCCTCCATAGTGGAAACGGAGGTCTCGATATTGAATCTGGCAAGCCTCGGAAGATCTCCTGCGGGGGTGTGGGCGAGAACGAGAATTGGAGTTCTGATACCGTCGCGGCGGAGTGCCTCAGCCTCGTCGGTCATGGCAACGGCAAAATAGTCCGTGTCGTGCTCAAGAAGACGTGCGATTCGCCCCGCACCGTGTCCGTAGGCGTCAGCCTTGATAACGGCGGCAACTTTGACTCCCTCGGGAAGGAGAGCCTTGACTTTCGTGTGGTTTTTTCTGATAGCGTCAAGGTCGATCTGCGCCCACGCTCTCAGAGAATCGAATATATAATCCATATAAGTACACTTTCATACGTGACGTTTGGTTTTACTCTACCCTTACAGTATATCACTTTTTCGCGCTTTAGGCAATAGTTTTCGTGCAACTTACCGTCTGTCAGGTAAACTCAATTACCCTAACGGTATCGTTTGCGGTGAGGATCAGCGGTACTCCCGTGTCGGTGAGACAGGTGAAATTCTCGTGCATATGCCCGTTTATGATGCACTTGACCTGCGGGAGCGAATTGATCAGCTCTGCGACCTCGAGAGTTACTTCATCAGGTCGGCGTTCAGCGATCCATTCTTCATCCTTGCCGTCAAAGCAGGACTCGGGCGGACATACGAGACAGCCGACGCGTCCCTTTTCCTCGGCAAAGGCAAGAAGCTCTCGGCAGGCTACGGGCTTGTGGTAGAGAAGCACCATTGGAAGTCCCTTTTCCGCTTCGCCAAGGAGAAACTTGACGTGGTCAGGGTGAAATTGAAAGTAGCTGTCGTCGAGGACAACGAAATTGACACCGCATATCACGCGGGAGTCCGTTCGGATGTTGTTTTTGTGGAGAGACTGCACCTCGCGGTAGCTTCGCAGCTTATATTCCTCGTTCTCGGTCTCCTCACCGAGATAGTGGCTGAAGTCGTGGTTTCCCGCGGCGTATAAAACGTCGTTTTCGGTGACGAAACGGTGGACTTCCTCGAGATTCGGGTGTGAAAGGAAGTCGTAGTGATCCCCTGTGTGAATGATGGGACAGCCAAGCTCGCCTGAGAGGCGGACAGCGGTATCACGAACTGCCTCTGAATGAGGGAAGATGTGTCTTCGCTTGGTTGCGATTCTGTTTTTATCACTGTTGTCGCGGCTGTCGGCAAGAGTGAAGTGTGTGTCGGATACGTGGATCATTCTGAAGGGTGTCTTTGCACCCACGGAAACGGATGTGTTTATTATCATAACGATCTCCATTCAGCTCCGGACTGCAAAAAATCTATAGTTTTTGCGGCTTTTACGCTGTGTTCCTTCGGAAAGATATTCATATATGTAGTATACAATGGATTTGCGGGAGTTGTCAAGTTAAATATCAGGTGCCGAATGAGTATGGATGCGGGCAAGCCAAGGGGCAGATTGTCAAGCAAGTGCAACACTAAAAAATGCTTCAAAAGGAGAGAGCCACCCCAAGCATTTTTTGGGTCTTAAGTTAATAGACAAAACAATATTTTGCAAAGTTTCATTATCCAAGGAATGAAAATT
>JAFXKJ010000081.1 GCA_017531765.1 Clostridia bacterium | reverse complement strand
TTAGTCTGTCTACTTGACAGGGGGCACATTAGATCAGCCTTCGACAGCTCTTATTTTTTATAAATATAATTTAATTTTATTGACAAAATTGGTGTTTTTTGATATACTCTCTGTAGTGTGATCTTGTGCGCAAAATGATATAAGGGGGATTCGTGATGAAGTTTGCCGCATCGTCAGATTGGTTTCGTGGCGATTATGTTGACGTTGTAAAACAGGTGCGTGATGCTTCTTTCAATGCATTTGAACGGCTTGGCTGGCGTGATTTGGACCTTTCCGAGGCTTCAGCAATACTAAAGGAATACGGAGTTACGAATACTGCGCTGTTTTTTGCAAGTGAAGATGAAGAGTCAAACAGACTTGCAACATGGCGTCACGGTATGGTTTTTGAGGATGCAAAGCCGCACGTTATAAAAGCTGTCCGTGAAACTGTTGCCGCCGCAAAACGTCTCGGAACGCCCAATATCATAATGATAACGGGCAACGAAAGATGTGACGTGCCACGGGAAAAACAATTTGAAAACTGCATAGATACTCTGAGGGAAGCGGCAAAGATCGCAGAAGACGAAAACGTGGTGCTTTGCGTTGAACCGCTTAACCGAATTGTTGATCATAAAGGCTATTTCCTCAACACAAGCAAGGATGCCTTTGATCTTGTACGTGCCATAGATTCTCCTGCCGTTCGTATTGTTTTTGACGTGTACCATCAGCAGGTGACTGAGGGTAACGTCACTTGCAATGTTACGGAAAACTTAAGCTTGGTCGGTCACGTGCACATTGCGGATAATCCGGGCAGAAATCAGCCGGGTACGGGGGAGATAAATTATTATAACGTTCTTTCTTCCCTTAAGGATGCGGGATACAAAAAATTCGTAGCCTTCGAATGTGGCACAACAGTGCCCATAGACCGACTTGTTATAGATATGAAAAAGCTGATTAAACCTTTTGAAGATTAAGGAGAAATTGTTATGAACGAAACACTTGAAACCATGCTTGCCCGCAAAAGCTGCCGCAGCTTTAAGAAAGAGCAGATCAAGGATGAGGAACTGAGAGCTGTTGTCGATGCAGGTCTTGCGGCACCTTCGGGAAGAAATCTTCAGCCTACACTTATTATTGCTGTTCAGGACCGTGAAACAATCGATAAGCTTTCAAGACTGAATGCCGCTGTTATGGGTGTTGATTCCGATCCGTTTTACGGCGCGCCTACAGTTGTTGTTGTGTTAGCTAAGAAATCAAGCAGAACATCCCTTGAAGACGGAAGCCTTGTTCTTGGCAATATGCTTCTCGCGGCTTATTCCATCGGACTCGGTTCATGCTGGATCCACAGAGCGCGTGAAACCTTTGAAAGCGAAGAGGGAAAGGCTCTTCTTGCTGAATGGGGAATTGACGGAGAAGTGTACGGTGTCGGTAACTGCATTCTCGGTTATCCCGACGGTGAGCTTCACGACGATTTTCTGAAGAATCCCGAGAGAGCTATCGTGATCAAGTAAAGTTTATTATTCAAAAAAGAGAATAGGAGTTGGCATTATGAACGACATTTTGAATTTTGTTCTTAATAACATAGTTAATAAATTTAAGGGTAACGTTGTTTGTACCAGAAACCATAGTTTTGATATCGGTGGTTATGAGGTTGATGCAGAGGGAGATGAGATCGTATTTTCCTTCCGTGTATCCGGCTATGACTACTTTCGCATTACCGCAAAGTCCGAGACTGACAGTATCATCTTCTGTATCGACTGTAAGGCGGAGCATGGCTCATTCACACATCTTCAGCCCGAAAACTGCGTAAATTTTGCTATCGGCGGCGGAGTTGAACCTGAGGTTATCAGAAGCTTCTATCATCAGTATACCTGTTGCCTTGAGCCTGCTGTTTGCCACAGCTTCAAGGAGCTTGGAAACCGTACTCATACAGCGCTTCTGAAGTACGGAGATACTCATTATAACATTCTCGGACTTCAGGGTGACATCTTCTGCTGTGCATTTGATGGTCAAGGCTTCCATCTAAGCGTAAACGCCTGCGGGTGCCAGGATCTTCACGGCACATTCCTTTCCGTTTCCCGCGCTGAGGATCCCTTTAAGGCGATAAAGAAGAATTATGAGTTTGCCCGTGCAAACGGCGGTATCAGAGTTCCTCTCAAGAGAGAAAGAGTGCTTTCCGATATTTTCAAGGGGCTTGGTTACTGTACCTTTAACACATATGAGCTTGATATTTCGGAAGAGAAGATCTTTAAGAAGCTTGACGAATATAAGGCGGCAGGAGTTCCCCTTAATTGGGTGCTCATCGACGACGGCTGGCAGAATTACACGGGACAGTATCTTCTTTCAATGACCGTTGATAAGGCAAAATTCCCTAACGGACTTAAGTATCTCGTTGATAGGATCAAAAATGACTACGGTGTAAAGCATGTCGGTGTGTGGATCGCCATGTGTGCATATTGGCGCGGTCTTTCCGAGGGTAGTGAAGCGTATCACGAAATGAAGGATATGCTCATGCGTACAAGATCGGGACATTGGATCCCCAGCCTTTACGACAATAAGGGATATGAATTCTTCGATAAGTTTTTCACTTACCTTGAGGAATGCGGTATAGAATTTGTCAAGGTGGACAGCCAAAGCGGTTATCAGCACGTTATAGAAGGCGAGATGCCCACTGTTGAGGCGTGCCGCCTTATGCACGGTATGATTGAACGCGCCGCCGCAAAGCATTTCCCCGGAAACGTGCTTAACTGCATGGGCATGGATATCGAAAACGTTTACTCCCGTCCTCTTTCTGCCGCATCCCGTAACAGTCACGACTTTGACGTGAATTCCAAGTGGCCATATGAATCCACACGTGAGTTTGTTGTCGTAAACGTTTGGGGCTCTATCTGGCACGATATGATGTACTACGCTGACTTTGATATGTGGTGGTCGTCAGACGAGTACACGGGAGAACATAACGCAGTTCTCAGAGCCATTCATGACGGTCCTAACTACCTCAGCGACCCCGGTCCCTGTAACGCGGAGCTTGTAAGCCATGCTGTAGGTGACAACGGTGAACACGAGCTGTGCGATCACGGTGCATATCCCACACTCGACTGCGTATACGAGTACAATCCCATTTTCAAGGTATGGAATCAGTGCGGAGAGAACTTTGCCCTTGCGGTCTATAACTTCACAAACGAGGACTGGACGGAAACCATGAACCTTTCCGTAGTTCCCGATATGAATGAAGACACAGATTACATAGCGTACGAATACTTCACCAAGTCATTCGCAAGAGTTAAGCGTGACAGCGACATTACTCTTGAGCTTAAGACAAACGCCCTTGCGGTATATTCACTCTATCCCGTAAAATGCGACGATAACGGCGAATACATCATGCTCGGCGACACTAATAAGTATATTTCAGCGAAGACAGAAAAGAAGACGAAGGCTTATATTGCTGATATTTTGAAGTAAATCGGTAATTTTTATGAATAGCAAATTCACAATTCGTCTTGCAGAACCGGGTGATTGCGAAGCGATCCTTGATATTTATAAAGACTACATCATAGGTACTGCCATCACTTTTGAAACTGAAATTCCGAGTGTAGCTGAATTTTCTCAAAGGATCAGCAAAATACTAAAGTGTTTTCCGTGGCTTGTTTGTGAAAATGATGGCCATATCATAGGTTATGCATACGCATCTAAACACAGAGAACGGGCGGCATATGCGTGGTCAGTAGATTTTTCGGTTTATATTGCTCCTAAATATCACAGGTGCAGGATTGCCACAGCTTTGTATACGTGCTTGATCGAAATTTTGAAACTACAAGGTTATCAGACTGCCTGTGCTGCAGTTACGTATCCTAATGAAAAAAGCGAAGCCTTTCACTCATTCTTAGAATTCAAATCGATCGGTGTGTTTGAAAATGTCGGTTATAAGCTGGGAAAATGGTGGGACGTTCAATGGTTCCAAAGACATTTGTCGGAATTTTCGGAAGCTCCAAAAGCAATTCTGTCAATAGATGATGTAAAAGAAAGTAAATGCTTTGATAAGATTCTTAAGAATTCAGTAAGTATCATAAAACGTAGTTGAACTTTCAGAACGATTATAAACAAGAAAAGGTGCAGTCGCACTAACGCAAAAATACACAAAAATTGTAGGGGACGGCGCCTTCGACGTCCCGTTTCGGTGGACTAAGACATATTTCATGTCTGTAATCCTTCGTTTCGGGACGTCGGGGCGCCGTCCCCTACGTCTCCTTTTGCATTTTTTGCAATTTTTGATTATTTTTCTAAATGCGACAACCCCTATTTTGTTTAGCTAATCAAAGTATTGTAACTCAAACTTTTTCTATCGGGATCCAAAGTTCGCGATAGCGTTCATCGCTTTTCTCACCCCTGTACCAATGAGAAACCACGATTTCAGGAGCTTTTTTCAACTGATACCCCGATGTAGGAAGCCATTCGGATGCAATCTTACGTCTGAGTTCAAGAAAAACAAGCGTAGGATACGTACATCTTTCTGTTTCGAACACTGCATAAGTGCATTTCGGAATCGTAATGTGTTCAAGCTCTTTTGCAAATTCTTCTCCGAGCACACATTCTTTATATAGGTTGTTTCTGTAGTATTCGGTAAGAGTGTTAGCAATATAAAAGTCATATCCACTGTCATCAATATTTGTGACGATGTTATAATCAGTTTCAATATCACCGGACAAATAACCAAGCACGTATTGTAAAGGTCGTGTTGAAACATACATATCCTTTTCCTGTTCCCCGCGTTCTCCGGGAATTCCTTCAAAATGCCGTTTGTAACCGGTTAAGATGAATTCGTCTTTTTCTTCAATTCTGTAATTCATAACTGTACCACCTTCAAGTGAAAATTTCAGTACAAGTCGGGAGTATGTTTTGAGCTTTGCACCGCCGTTCTTTGCCTGCGACGGCAATATTCCGTGGAATCTTTGAAATGCTTTCGCAAAGCTGTCCGGACTTTCATAGCCGTACTTCAACGCGGCATCTATAATTTTAGTGTTTCCCGATGCAATCTCAGCACCTGCAAGAGAAAGCCTGCGGCATCTTATATACTCGCCAACGGTAAACCCGCACAGTATGCTGAACACACGCTGAAAATGATAGCTTGATGAAAAACTTTGCGATGCGACCTTTTCGTAATCTATCGTCTCCGTCAGATGATCTTCGATATAGTCGATAGCTTTTTGCATTCCATTGATCCAGTTCATAACAATCTCCAGTAGTTCCTTGTCTGAATGTATTTTATCAAAATTTCAAGAAAGTGTCCCGATTTTCCGTGCTGATGTGAGTCGGGTCATCCGAACAATGACAAAACAGCCCAAGTTACAAATAACTTGAGCTGTATGAATTTTACCTGTTCTGTCTGAATATCTCGTAAGCAAGCACCGATGCCGCCGATGCTGCGGAAAGGGAACCGTTAAACTCTCTTCCGTAGTCGATCCTGACCACAACGTCAGACTTGTCAAGCACAGCGGAGGAGATTCCTCTCTTTTCGCCGCCCACGATCAGAAATACGGGATATTTAAGCTCCGCATCAAACACGGAAACAGAATCTCTGATACCCGCCGAGACGACCGTGTAACACTTGTCCTTGAAGATCGCGCAAGCCTCAAGGGGGGTGGAAACGTAGGCGGGAAGAAGCTCGGACGCGCCCGCAGATGATCTGCAAACAACCCCCGCCGCACTGCTCCAGTTTCGTTCGGGGAGTATAATACCGCTGACCCCCGCCGCGTAAAGTGTGCGGAGAGCGTAACCAAAGTTGTATGGGTCTTCGATGCCTTCAAGCATAACGTAGAAGCCGTTTTTTTTGATTTCCGATTCAGCTGTAAGACGGGGAATGGCTCTTTCTGTACATTCAGCGATAATACCGCCGTGGGATGTTCCGACTGCAACAGAATCTATATAATCCTTGTCCGCTAAAACGATCTCAAAGGAATGATCAAGTGCCGCGCGGCGTAAAAATGCCAACTCCCGTCTCTTCGTCTGCGTTTTGCTTTTGTCAAAAAACACCTTAACGATGCGCCTCGGATTATTTTCGGCAGAAGCCTTCAACACGGCATTAATGGACGTCATGCCTTCGAAGATAACGGACTCACCTTGGCGTGAAGCTTCTTTTTTCATCAGTCCTGCTTACCTGCGTTTGCCTTAAGATATGCGTTGATGAATCCGTCGATCTCGCCGTCCATTACCGCCTGAATGTTACCGTCTTCATAACCTGTTCTTGTGTCCTTTGCAAGAGTATAGGGCATGAATACGTAAGAACGGATCTGCGCACCCCACTCGATATTGGTCTTAACACCCTTAATGTCGTCGATCTTCTCAAGCTTTTCTCTTTGCTTGATCTCCATGAGCTTGCTTTTAAGCATTTTAAGCGCGGTTTCCTTATTCTGAAGCTGGCTTCGCTCTGTCTGACAGCCAACAACGATACCTGTGGGAAGGTGAGTGATACGGATCGCGGAGTCAGTCTTGTTTACGTGCTGACCGCCCGCACCGCTTGAACGGTGTGCTGTGATCTCAAGGTCCTCGTCACGAAGCTCGATTGTGTTATCGTCCTCAAATTCGGGCATAACCTCAACAGATGCAAAGGAAGTGTGGCGGCGTCCCGATGAGTCGAAGGGAGATACTCTTACAAGTCTGTGTACGCCGTTTTCGCTCTTGAGATAACCGTAAGCGTTGGTTCCTTCGATGGTAATTGTAGCAGACTTAAGACCCGCTTCTTCACCGTCAAGCCAGTCGATGAGCTTAACCGTATATCCGTGCTTTTCACCCCAACGTGTGTACATTCTGTAAAGCATGAGCGCCCAGTCCTGAGCCTCAGTACCGCCTGCACCGGGATGGAAGCTGACGATGGCGTTGTTTTTATCGTATTCACCCGAAAGGAGAATTTCGATCCTCTGCTTTTCTTCTTCTGCCTGAATCGCCTCAAGCTCGGAGAGAACCTCATCAGTAAGGCTTTCATCGTTCTCTTCAATAGCAAGCTCCGCAAGAGTAATTGTGTCTTCAAGCTTACCTACGAGGTTTTCATATGCTTCGATCTTATCTTTTAACTGTTTTACCTGTCTGAGAATCTTTCCGGAATTTGTCTGATCGTTCCAAAAATCGGCATCAAGGGTTTTTTTCTCAAGCTCTTCAAGCTGAAGCTTAAGCTCTTCGATCCTGAGGGCGGAACCAAGCTCTGTAATATTATCACGGAAATTTATAAGGGTATGCTTTGCTTCTTCAAGTGCTATAATCAATTTCGTATCCTCCGAAAATTTATTTTTCTAATGTATTACTCTTCACGGTTGTCGTCAAAACTCGGAAATTCAAGCCCTGATGTGTCAATGTTCAGTATTTTTGGTGCCCTTTTGAGAGGGTCGTAAATGAACTTTCGACATTTATAATCCTCAGACACAACACCCATTTTTGAGCAAACGAGCTTACCTTCGGTAACAAGAGGGGTAGCTCTTTCGCAATATTTGCAAAAAACTTCAATATTGTCTTTGTTTCTGATCTTCATTACGTGAAGGAAGCTCCTTTGAAAACAGACTTGTGTACCCATTCGGATTCGGACACACAGTATAATTATATAATATTCTTGCCAATAAATCAAGATTAGTTTCTCCTGTTTTTTCTCCTTTTACGTTTTTTTTCACCTTTTTTCACCAAAACATTAGGAAAAATACTAAAAATGACAAAAGCGAAGACAGAATTCCCTGGAGTAATTTGAAAATGAAGCATTTTTTTATTGAAAGTCTTGCTTTTGAAGTATAGCTTGAAGCTTGAAGAAGAGATGTCATTCCGCCGAAACAGATTGAGAATGAACATAAAGTTAAGCCCATAATACCTCCGGCATCTGCTGAAAGTACCGAGCCTGAGGAAAACTCGATGACTGATGCTGTAAGAAGTAAGGCTATACTGTTTTTATTTAACAAAACGTAGACCAATTCGCTCAAAAGTCTGCCGAATTGAACGAATGCGACTATATTTAAGCATCCCACAGCGGACGAACATATGGCGTCCGTCAGTGCAGATGAAAAGCTGCAGTCAACCTTTCCATGAGGAGCTAAGACCGATGTGCTTTGCTTTGCCGACTTAGGTATTAAAAGCTTTGAAGCAATGACCGCTGATATGATCTGGATAAAGTATAAAAATGTACCGTATGATACACTCCCCAAAACAGCCGCACCTATCACACATACGGGGAATGCAGGTCCGGTATTGTGGGCAGGTCCAAGTGAATTTTCGGCTTCTTCCTTTGTCAGCTCACCGCTATTATATAATTCACAAACAGTTGCGGCTCCAATGGGAAAACTGCTCAAAAAGCCAAGGATCACAGCGCATGATGCTTTTCTGCTTACGCCGAAAAGACGCTTTACGACGCCTGCCGAAATTTTCTCGTAAAAATCAACAAGTCCGTAATTCGTCATAAACCGCGCAAGCACCATCATCGGGAACAGTGCGGGAATTACTTTTTTTGCCGTTTCGCTCAAGCTGGAATATATCGTTTCGCTTAATTTTTCAGAGCGCATCAATATAACGAATAAAAGTACCATTGCCAATACGGCTATCAGTAGTTTTACTTTCTGCCTGTTGGAATTTTGACGCTTGCCCAACGCTTTTACATGGTTTGTCAAGTTATTTATCCTCACCTTTCCTCATATGATTGTTGTACGGTAATAATTATGCGAGAGGAAGTGTTTTATTGTCTCATAACAGTAAAAAAACGGCGGGATTCCTGACACGGCTTGCAAAGTCTCTTGACTTTCCCTGTGATACGTTCGGTAATATCCCGTCACTTGAGATCAAAGGTAACTTCGAGGCTACGGCTTACGGGTGTACAAAGGTCCTCGACTATTCAACGGATACCGTAAAGCTTGCTACGGTAAAGCAAAATATCATTTTTGAAGGCAGAAATCTGATCTTGTCCGATTTTACCGCAGGGGCGATATCCGTGATGGGACAAATTGAAAGTGTGAGGTTCACGGACAATGATTAAAAGACTGTTTCTTTTTATTTGCGGTTGGGTCAAAGTTACGTCTTGGGGTGAATGCTCTCCGAAGCTTTCGGAGCTTATGAGACGTTTCGCCGTTCAGTGTCATAAGGTCAAAAAAGACAGAGAGGGACGAAATGTTTATGTGTTGCCTGTCAAAGAGTTCGGAAAGATCAAAAAAGAACTTGAAAAGGAAGAATTCGACGTAACCGTTGGTGCGGTGAGAGGCTTACCGCATATACTTTTCAGCCTTCTCAGGAGACCGGGTATTGTCGTCGGGGTATTATTCTTTATCGTTGTGACTGTCATGTCGGGAAGGATCATCTGGAACATCGAAATCAAAGGAAACGAGAAGGTAAGTGACGGTGAAATAATCTCCTTGCTTGAGGAGCTTGGATGCTCTTACGGGGACGACTTTAGAGAGCTTGATTTTGATAAGCTAAACAGTGATTTTCTCGTGCGTTCCGAGAATATTTCCTGGATATCGGTAAACATGACGGGTAACTGCGCCATGGTACAGGTACGTGAGCTGAGACCGGGCGGAAGCGGCGGTAAGACTGAAAACGTAGGCTCAAACATTGTAGCCGCCGAAAACGGTCAGATAATGCTCATTAAGACAGAGGCGGGTGAGGTGAGTGTCAATAACGGAGACGTAGTCAAAAAGGGAGATCTTTTGATCAGCGGAGTTGTTCCTTTAAGAGAAGGCGGGGTACGCTTTGAGTACGCCAAGGGTGAAGCTTTGGCATACGTTTCACGTATCGTAGATGTCAGCATCCCCTTGAAAACCACAAAAAAAGTATATACAGGGGAAGAGATGACAAAAAAATCAGTAAAAATTTTCAAAAAATCAATAAATCTTTCGCTAAACTATGGAATTGAGTACACAACTTATGATAAAATAGTAGAGAGTGAAAGGTTTTATCTCTTTGGCGTTATCCCCATGCCTGTGTGGGTGGATAAAGTTACCTACAGAGAGTACAGAAACTCCGAAGCCGTGCTTGATGTTGATGCTGCAGTCAGCGCGGGTATAAGAGAGTTAAGGAGTGATCTTGACGACATTCTGGAAACCTGCGAGATCGTCCGCGTAAAGCAGATATGCGATATTTCGGACGGCGGTGTCACTCTGAAAATGGAATTGCTTTGTATAACCGATATTGCCGAGACGGTGGAATTTACGACGGAGGTCCCACCTGACCCAACGGCAGAACAAGGTGAAAGGAAAATAAATGGCTCAGAAAACAATAATAGTCAGTGACTCTGAAGTCACGAAAAAAATATTCGGCAGCTTTGACCGTAATACCTCAAAGCTTGAGAGCGAATTCGGTGTTCGTATCTACAACAGACAGGATCCTCAGGGCAGGGGAGATGCCATCATGGTTGAAGGTAATGAAGACTCTGTCGGTAAAGCCGCGGACGCACTGAAGTATATGAAAAAGGTCGCCTCCATTGGTGAAGAGCTTACCGAACAGAGTGTTGACTACCTCATCGGTATGGTTTCTGACGGAAGAACGTCAGAGCTTGTGTCATATGACGACGACTGTGTGTTCGTTAATGCCAAGGGTAAGCCCATAAAGGCTAAAACTGTCGGTCAGAAAAAGTATATTGATCTCATAAAGAAAAACACTGTGGTGCTGGGCGTTGGACCTGCAGGTACGGGTAAGACCTATCTTGCGGTAATGATGGCGGTTAAAGCACTCCGCGCTCATGAAATTTCAAGGATCATTCTGACCCGTCCCGCCGTCGAAGCGGGGGAGAGGCTTGGATTCCTTCCGGGAGACCTTCAAAGTAAGATCGACCCCTATCTCCGTCCTCTTTACGATGCCCTCTACGACATGATGGGAGCCGAAAACGTGGCAAGACTTATAGAAAAGATGACAATAGAAATTGCTCCCCTTGCGTATATGCGCGGAAGAACCCTTGACGACTCCTTTATTATTCTTGACGAAGCGCAAAATACCACTCCCGAGCAGATGAAAATGTTCCTTACCCGTCTCGGTAACGGCTCAAAGATAGTGGTAACGGGTGACCTTACTCAGACCGACCTCCCCTTCGGGCAGAAAAGCGGTCTTGCTTCGGCTGTTAAGATATTACGTGGAATTGATGACATCGGAATTCACGAATTTTCCGAGCGCGACGTTGTACGCCACAGACTTGTACAGAAGATCATCATAGCCTACGATAAATACGACCGTGAGCGTGCCGTGAAAAAAGCAGAAAACTCAAAGAACGCAAAAGCCTACCGCCCGTCTCGGGGACGTGAAAATGATTGAGGTGTGACGTGAAAACGAAAATTCTATTTCAAAACGAGCAGGATAAATTCAAGATAACCCTTAAGCTTAAGAGTATCATAAAAAAAGCAGTCAAGGGAACTTTGAGACATGAGGGTGTCGGATATGACACTGAGATTTCGGTAACGTTTACCGATAACGAGGGTATCAGAGAGCTCAATCTTGAGCACCGTGAAAAGGACAGCGCAACCGACGTTCTCTCTTTCCCCATGTATACCTTTGCAGAGGGAGACGTACCATTTGAAGGAGAATGTGCCGAGCTTGGTGACATTGTATTGTCCCTTGAGAGGGCTGACGAGCAATCAAGGGAATTCGGTCACTCATTTAAGAGAGAGTGTGCATTCTTAACGGTCCACTCCATGCTTCACCTCCTCGGATACGATCACGAGACCTCAGAGGAAGATGAAAAAGAAATGTTTGCCATTCAAAACGAGATCATGAATGAGATCGGAATTACAAGAGATTAAGTAAAGGAAAAAAGAAATATGACTAAAACAGCTTATATATCAATCATCGGCAGACCTAACGTGGGAAAGTCCACTCTCATGAACAGTCTCCTCGGGGAGAAGGTTTCCATAGTATCTCCCAAGCCTCAGACTACCCGTAACAGAATTGCAGGTATTCTTACCCGTGGCGAGAATCAGTTTGTGTTCCTTGATACCCCCGGTGTGCATAAGTCGAAGAACCGTCTCGGCGACTACATGATGAAATCCGTAAGAAGTACAGTCAGAAGTGCAGATGCGGCGATACTTATTGCAGATGCCGCACATCCTGCGGGAAGCGTTGAAAAAAGCCTCATTGAGCAGATCAAACAGGCAGGTCTTCCGTCCATTCTCGTTCTTAACAAGATCGATATGACAAGTGCCGAGAAGCTTGCCGAGACCATTTCAGGCTATGCTGAGCTTCACGATTTCGATGCGGTTGTTCCCACTGCGGCAATCAGCGGAAAGAACGTTGAATTTGTACTGGAAGAGGCAGAACAGTTCCTTTATGAATCCGAGTGGATGTTTGAGGATGACTCCATTACCGATCAGCCTGAGAGACAGATCGCCTCAGAGATCATCAGAGAGAAGCTTCTCCGTGTACTGAACGATGAAGTTCCACACGGTACTGCCATCGTGATCGAAGAGTTCAAGGAAAAGAAGAATATGCTGAACATCAGAGCTGAGATCTTCTGCGAGAAGGCTTCACACAAGGGAATCATCATCGGCAAAAACGGTGAGACACTTAAAAAGATCGGTTCCTTCGCGAGGGAAGACCTTGAAGAGTTCTTCGGTGTTCAGGTCTATATCAACCTTTGGGTAAAGGTCAAGGAAAAGTGGCGCGACAGCGATTTTGTGCTTAACTCATTCGGCTATAATCCCAAGGACCTCGACTGAGCTTTCTCGGACAGACGTTTATGGAAGAAATCAAAACCATGGGTCTTGTGATCCGCGAACAATCCGTAGGTGAAGCGGACAAGCTGCTTACCGTTCTGACTCCCGAATACGGAAAGCTTCTCGTTACGGGAAAGGGTGTACAAAGTCTCAGAAGCCGTCACATGACCTCGGCACAGCTGTTTTCCTACAGTAACTTCGTTTTCAAAAAGTCAAAGAAATACTTCTACATTGCCGACAGTGATATGGAAGAGTGCTTTTTTAACATACGCTACGATATTGAAAAGCTGTCCCTTGCGGGATATATGTGCGACGTGGCTTGCGATCTTGCCCTTGAAAACGTAAGCGATCCCGAGCTTCTCAGGCTTATGCTCAATACTCTCTACGCCCTTGCCAATAAGAAGCATCTTGATATTGAGCTGATCAGAGCAGCATTTGAGTTCCGTGCGGCTTGTCAGGCTGGCTTTACTCCCATACTTGAAGAGTGCGGAATTTGCGGCACAGAAGTAGGTTCTTACGATATTTTGTTTGACGTTATGAACGGTCATCCAAGATGCGTGAAGTGTCAGTCTCTCATAAAGAAAGATGGGCTTGATCCCGACGGTACAGCGGAAATCACCGTGAAGATCACACCGACAGTCATAGCAGCACTACGATTTATTGAGAGCTCACAGGTCTCAAAGTATCTGTCATTCAGTCTGCCGCCCGATGAGCTTGCGATACTGTCACACTTTGCCGAAACGTATCTTATTTCACATTTAGAACATTCGTTTACATCACTTAAGTATTATAAAAATATAAAAATCAACGGTATAACCTATGAATAAAAAATCTCTTAATATCCTTGAATTCGATAAGATCCTTGAAAAACTTGCCTCGTGCGCTCAGACTGAGGGCGGACGTGAGCTTGCAAGAGCTCTTACACCGGATACGGATATCGATAAAGTAAAAAAACGTCAAAACCTTACGACTCAGGCGAGACGCCTTGCCGAGATCAAGGGACAGCCATCCTTTTACGGGGTTTGTGACGTGATCTCTCCCGCTGAGAGGGCATCGAAAGGCGCGGCGCTGTCAATGCGCGATCTTTTGCACTGCGCGACGGTTTTACGGTGTGCAAGAACTCTCGGCGGTTATATCGGCGGGTCTGAGGACGACTGTCCCGAGCTTGCCGAAATATTTGACAGACTGATTCCCAATAAATATCTTGAAGATAAGATAACCACCGCGATAATTTCCGAAGATACTATGGCTGATAACGCAAGCAGTGAGCTTTCCGATATTAGACGAAAAATACGTCAGACACATATAAAGATCCGTGATATGCTTCAGAAATATACCTCGGGAGATTCTAAGTATCTTCAGGAAAATATCGTGACAACTCGTGGCGGAAGATTTGTTATTCCCGTAAAAAGCGAGTACAGAAATGAAGTAAAGGGACTTATACACGATACGTCCCAGACAGGCTCAACCTTGTTTATCGAACCTATGGCCGTAGTGGAAGCAAATAACGAGCTTCGTACTCTTGAAGCCCGCGAGGCGCATGAAGTCGAGCGTATACTTTATGAGCTGTCTGCCGAGGTAGGAGACATCTCACAGTCGCTAAAGAATAATTACAGAAATATCATAGAACTTGACCTGATATTTGCAGGTGCCGATCTTTCTATTATTATGAAAGCCACTGAGCCGCATATTACGGACAAGCGCACACTGAAACTTAAGCGTGCTCGCCACCCCTTGCTGGATCCTAAAACTGTAGTCCCCATCACTGTAACCTTAGGCGGTGAGTACAGTATGCTCGTTATTACCGGTCCCAATACGGGAGGTAAGACGGTTACGCTGAAAACGACGGGACTCCTTGCGGTCATGGCTCAGTGCGGACTCCATATTCCGACGGATGACGATTCCACCGTTTGTATTTTCGATGACGTATTCGCTGAGATCGGTGACGAACAGAGCATCGAACAATCGCTTTCCACGTTCTCGTCCCACATGAAGAGAATCGTCGGTGTCCTTGAGAATATGACTGAAAATTCTCTCGTTCTCTTTGACGAGCTCGGTTCAGGTACAGACCCCGTTGAAGGTGCGGCGCTTGCTACCGCAATTCTTGAAGAAGTACGTATCTGGGGAATTCTTTGCATTGCAACGACCCACTATGCAGAGCTTAAGGCTTACGCTATTGAGACCCGCGACGTAATGAACGCGTCCTGTGAATTTGACGTTACAACTCTTCGTCCTACCTACAGACTTATCATCGGAACTCCCGGAAAATCAAATGGCTTTGCCATTTCTGAAAAGCTCGGTCTGCCGTCACACATCGTTGAACGTGCCAACAGCTTCATTGGGGATAACTCAAGAAGCTTTGAGAACGTAATTGAAAAGCTTGAGGGTACAAGAGGCGAGCTTGAACGTGAAAAGGAAGAAGTTAAACGGCTGAAAAGCGAATTTGAAGCTTTCAAAAAGGAAAAAGAGGCTGAACTTGAACATCGTCTTGCCAACGCAGAGAAGCAAAGTGCAGGAATGATAGAAAAGGCGCAGCAGCTTCTCAGCGGCGCGAGAGCAACAAGTGAATTTGTATTTGCTGAGCTTGACGCGGCAAGGAAGGCAAAGGATTACGACAAGACCGGCGAACTTAAAAAGGATCTTCGTCAAAGGATGCGCGAATATGACGATAAGCTCAACCCCATTATGGAGAGGGAAGACGACGGCTACGTTCTGCCCCGTCCCCTTAAGAAAGGAGACAATGTTATTCATCGTAACCTCGGCGTTGCGGGCGTGCTTCTTGAAGACCCGGACAAAAACGGTAACGTTTCCGTCAGACTCGGAGCCGCAAGGTCGAGAGCAAACATCAAGGACCTTAAACTTGTTGAAGATAAGCCGGGACAGAAGAAAAAAGACCCTCAGTCTACCTATAAAGCTACAGTATCCAAGGCTTTCAAGCCTGAGCTTGACATTCGCGGCATGATGGGAGACGACGGCTGCTTTATGGTGGACAAGTATCTTGATGAAGCAAACGTAGCGGGCATCAAAAGCGTAACTGTTATCCACGGAAAGGGAACAGGGGCGCTGAGAAACGCTATCTGGAAAATGCTTAAGTCCGACAGACGTGTAAAAAGCTTCAGAGCAGGTCAGTACGGAGAGGGCGATTACGGAGTTACCGTAATCGAGCTCAAGTAATTTTCAGCTTATTTTCATTGCATCACTTGCAAATAACGACAGAATCTGTTATAATGTAGCTTAGATAATAATTCAATAACTCCAGAAAGGTATGATAGATTATGGCTTCAAAGAAACTACTTGCCATTGACCTCGGTGCATCAAGCGGACGCGGTATTCTCGGCTCTTACGACGGAAGTAAGATCTCCCTTAAGGAAGTACACCGCTTTTCCAACGATCCCGTTATGACTCCCACCGGATTTACATGGGATACCCTCAGACTTCTTCACGAGATCAAGGCAGCGATCCTTCAGTGCTCTCTCAACGAGGGCGGAGTTGATACTCTCGGCATCGACACTTGGGGTGTTGACTACGGTTACCTCGATAAGACAGGCGCTCTCCTTTCAAATCCCTATCACTACAGAGATTCAAGAACGGACAGCATTCCCGGGTATATGTTCGAAAACATCATTCCCTGGAATGAGCTTTACGGTATTACGGGAATTCAGTCCATGAATTTCAATACCGTCTATCAGATGGTAGCGGATATTAAGAACCGTCCATGGCTTGTTGAGAATGCCGATAAGATGCTCAATATGCCCGACCTTCTCGGATACCTCCTCACAGGTGAAAAGCTCAGTGAGTACACGATCATGTCTACAGGTGCTCTCCTTGATGCCAAGAAGAGAACACTTGCAACAGATCTCCTCAAAAAGTGCGGAATCAAAGAATCTCTTTTCTGTGACATCGTGTCTCCCGGTACAACACTCGGAAAGCTTATTCCGTTTGTAGACGGAGAAACGGGTAAGACAGGTGCGAGTGTCGTTAAGGTAGCTTCCCACGATACGGCAAGTGCTGTTCTTTCCGTTCCCGCAAAGGACAGTGACTTCCTCTATATTTCAAGCGGTACATGGTCACTTATGGGTATCGAAAGTCCCGAACCCGTAATTACTCCCGAGTCTCTGAAGTACGACTTCACAAACGAAGGCGGTGTGTTCGGTACTATCCGTGTTCTTAAGAATATCATGGGTCTGTGGCTTCTTCAGGAGTCCCGCCGTCAGTGGAAGAGAGAGGGACTTAACTATTCCTTCGACGATCTTTCCGACATGGCAAAGGCATCAAAGCCTCTTCAGTCCATCATCAATCCCGATGATGCGCTCTTCTCTCCCGCTGGAGATATGCCCGGCAGAATCAGAGAATACTGTAAGACTACGGGTCAGCACGTTCCCGAGAATGCAGGCGAGATCGTAAGATGTATCTTCGAAAGCCTCTCTCTCAGGTACCGCTGGACAGCAGAAAAGCTTGAAGAGATGACGGGTAGAAAGTATAGTACCATCAATATAGTTGGCGGCGGTACAAAGGAAGAAATGCTTTCTCAGTTTGCCGCTGATGCATCGGGTAGAATGGTTGTCGCAGGTCCCGTCGAGGCTACAGCCCTCGGTAATATTGCAATGCAGGCTATAGCGGCAGGCGAGCTTGGCGGTCTCAGTGACGCAAGACTTGCTATCGGCAACTCCTTCGACAGAAAGGAATATGCTCCCAACACAGCAATGAAACCGCAGTGGGATGATGCGTATGCAAAATTCCTCAGTCTCATTGGCGAAAATTGATTTTAACATAGGAGACAAAAACTATGAACACAAATAAGATGTACGAAATAGCAAAAGAGATCTACGCAGAGCTTGGCGTTGATACCGATCGTGCTATTGCTGAAACCGCACAGATCCCCGTGTCCATTCAGTGCTGGCAGGGTGACGACGTCGTAGGCTTTGAAAATCCCGACGGCGTACTCACAGGCGGTATTCAGACAACGGGTAACTATCCCGGTAAGGCTACCACTATAGATGAACTCAAGGCAGACTTCGATTTTGCCGCTTCTCTCATCCCCGGTAAGAAAAAGGTAAGTATCCACGCTATCTACCTTGACAATCAGGGACAGAAGGTCGACAGAAACGAGATCGAGCCTAAGCACTTCGAAACTTGGGTTGATTGGGCAAAGAAGAACGGCTACGGTCTTGACTTCAACCCCACATACTTCTCACATCCTCTTTCAGCTGACGGCTTCACTCTCAGTAATCAGAATGAAGACATCAGACAGTTCTGGGTAGAGCACGGTAAGCGTTCATGTAAGATCTCCGAGTATTTCGGACGTGAGCTGGGCATGGTTTCCTGCAATAATCAGTGGACTCCCGACGGCTTCAAGGATATTCCCGTTTGCAAGGCTGAGTACAGAGCTACTCTCGCGAAGTCCTATGACGAGATATTTTCACAGTATACCGATCCCAAATATAATCTCGATTCCATCGAGAGTAAGGTATTCGGTATCGGTGCTGAAAGCTGTACTATCGGTTCAGGTGAGTTCTGCCTCGGATGTGCTATCAAGCACGATAAACTTGTAACCCTCGACACGGGTCACTTCCATCCCACAGAAGTTGTATCCGATAAGATCAGCTCAACTCTTCAGTTTGCGAAGGGAATTCTCCTCCACGTTTCACGTCCTGTTCGTTGGGACAGTGACCACGTTGTGATCCTTGACGACGAAACCAAGGCGATCGCTTCCGAAATCGTTCGCGGCGGATTTGAAGACAGAGTACATATCGGACTTGACTATTTTGACGCAAGCATCAACAGAATTGCTTGCTGGGCAATCGGTGCACGTAATATGCAGAAGGCTCTCCTTCTTGCAAAGCTTGAACCCACTGCAATTCTTAAGAAGTTTGAGCTTGATGGTGACTATACATCCCGTCTTGCATACCTTGAAGAACTCAAGACTCTTCCTTTCGCGGCTGTTTGGGATAAATACTGTGAAACTCAGAACGTACCGCAGAGAGAATCCTGGGTTGCTGAGGTAAAGAAGTATGAAGCAGATGTTCTCGCTAAGAGATAAAAAATCCTTCTTTAAGGATAACGCTGATTCCAACGCAACTTATTCTGCAAGGCAACTTGTATTGAGGTCATATCTCAAAGCTGTGGTGATCTGCATGGCACTTTGCCTGCTTCTTTCATCCTGCGGAGTGTCAAAGGATAATTCCCATGAGCCTATGAAAGGTGTAGTCAGGGATAAGACTTCCCACAGTGATGAGGTTGAAACCGAACCGCCTGCTCCCGAAATTCCGAGGAAGGGAATAACCGTTTGCGTTGACCCAGGTCATGGCTTTGAAGACGGAGGCACTTCAAGTGAACTTCTTGGTGACGTTCTTGAAAAGGACATAACTCTTTCGGTTGCAAAAAAACTAAAGGTTCACCTTGAAACCTACGGCTTTGACGTAATTATGCTTCACGACGGTAAAACCTTCCCCATAGCACCTAATGATGATGGGAATAACAGATTCCGTCCCGAAGAAAGAACTGCTTATGCCAACAGTATTGCCGATAAGATCGACTATTACATCGCAATTCACTGTAATTCATTCGAGATGCCCGAGGTTTACGGAGCTGAAGTTTATTACGTTGAAGACAGTGTAAAGAATACATACGGTGATGTGGAAATCGCAATGACCCTGGCGGGGCAGTTGACCTCAGACTTTCCCGAATGGAAAGCAAATGCAAAAATCTTCCCATATTACGTTATCAGATACACCCATTTTCCCGCATCTCTTATTGAAATGGGTTATGTAACCAACGAAGGCGATGCGGCCAAGATGCTTGATGAAGCTTGGCAGGACAGCTTTGCACTTTCTCTTGCAAAGGGTCTTGATCAGTATTATTCCGACGAAACAAACAATAACTCTAATTAAAATTCAATAGAAAGCGGTGTTACAATATGATAAATCTTGAACTTGAAATCAGAGAGCAGCCTTCCATTCTTGCTTCCGTTATCGGCGAAAATGAGGCAGTGGCAACCGAAATCGTAAAGGCTGCAAAGGCTAAAGGTGTTGCAGGTATCTACTTCGCGGCTCGCGGTACATCCGACCATGCTTGTATCTATGCGCAGTATCTCTTCGGTATTCTTGCAGGTCTCCCTTGTACGCTGGGAACCCCTTCAGTATTTACAAAGTACGGTGCACACATTGATCTTTCAAAATACCTCGTTGTAGGTGTATCTCAGTCCGGTAAGGCTGAGGACGTTCTTGAAGTTCTCAAGAGTGCAAAGGCTGACGGCGCAGTTACCGTTGCTGTTACCAATGATACAGAGTCCCCCATGGCAAAGGAAGCTGAATACCACCTCTTCTGCGGCGCAGGTGTTGAGTACAGCATCGCTGCTACAAAGACTTTCACATCTCAGATGATGATCCTCGCTCTTCTTGCCGCTAAGTGGGCAGATAATGACGATTTCCTTGCAAGCCTTAAGAACGTATCCTCTAAGGTTGCTGAACTTATCGAAGGCCTTGACTCTCAGATCGACTCCCTTGCTGAAAAGTATCAGAATATGCCCGGTGCTGTTATTCTCGGCCGCGGTATCTCTTACTGTATCGCACTTGAGGGGGCTCTTAAGATGCTTGAGACCAATAAGATCAAAATGAAGGGATACCCCACATCTGACTTCCATCACGGTCCCATTGCTCAGCTCCATGAAGGCGATATGGCATTTGTAGTAGCTCCTAAGGGCATGACATTTGCAGACCAGCTTGAGATCACAGAAAAACTTAAGAACGTTAAAGCTGATATTATCTTTATTACCGATGACGCCGATAACGTTCCCGATGGTGTGACTCCCGTTATCATTCCCGATACCGGCTGTGAGCTTACAACTCCCTTCGTAAGTGTTCTTGTTTTCCAGCTTCTCGCTTGTAAGATGACCATCGTTCGCGGTATCGATCCCGATAAGGCAGGCGTAATCAACAAGATCACCATCACAAAGTAATTTACCGATAAAACAAGGAGCTGACAAGTTTAATTGTCAGCTTCTTTGGCATATCAGAAGCGGGGAATGAGTACAAATGAAGTTTTTAA
Organism: Clostridia bacterium; assembly: GCA_017531765.1. Taxonomy (GTDB): domain Bacteria; phylum Bacillota; class Clostridia; order Oscillospirales; family CAG-272; genus RUG11130. Next base: position 17,005 of record JAFXKJ010000081.1, on the reverse strand, counting down.
TAATCAACGGACCTAATCTTAATATGCTGGGCATTCGTGAGCCTGAAATCTATGGAAGTGAGACTTATGATGATCTTGTACGGTGTATAACCGATGCTGCGGTCAGCAGAAGATTGGATTTCGAAATTTTTCAATCAAATCACGAGGGCGTGATCGTTGATAAAATCCAGGAAGCATACGGAAAGTTTGACGGTATCATAATTAACCCTGCGGCGTATACCCATACAAGTGTTGCGATCCTTGATGCTCTCAAAGCAGTCTCAATCCCCACAGTGGAGGTACATATCTCCGACGTGAACGAAAGGGAAGAGTTCAGGCGCATTTCATACGTGTCACTTATCGCCGTAAAAACTATCGCAGGTCACGGATTTGCGGGGTATGTTCTTGCAATGGATGAATTGATGGAGTACCTTGAAAAATAAAAAGAACTGTCGTGTATCAGTCTATTATATGCCCTGATATACGACAGTTCTTTTTATTCAAACAGCAGTTTTCTCGCGTTCTTTTCAAAGATCTTTTCGTTTACTTCACTACCTAAACCGAAGCTTTCGATGAATTTTACGTTTTCATCGGGAGGACACCACGGACAGTCGCTTCCGTAAAGTATCCTTTCGGGATCATGATTTTTCATGATATTTATGAGAGCATTTTTATCAACGTTTTCGATGTACGCAAGGGAAGTGTCGATCCACAGCTCCTTGCCGCACAGCTTGCAGAGAACCTCATCAAACATCATATTGGCACCGAAATGGGCGGCAACAAGCTTAAGTCTTTGGTGCTTTTTTAATACCCTCAGGATCATATCGGGTGTGGCATGGATATGATCAGGAGAACATACGTCAAATCCCGCGTGAGTAATAACAAAAAGTCCCATCTCCGCGCAAAGATCGAATGTCTCGTCAAAGCAGTTTTCGTCAATGTCGTGCCCCATATAATCAGGGTGAATTTTAATTCCTTTGATCCCGTTGTCTTTCAGCCTTTGAAGTTCGTTTTCAATACCCTCATACTCCGGGTGAATACTTCCGAGGGTGAATAGGGTTGGCATTTTGCGGAAAGTATCTATTGCGAAGCTGTTTACGTTAAACGTTTGAGCAGGATTTGTCGCAATATTGCAAACGACGGAATAATCGATGCCCCAGGCTTTCATGTTTTCGGCAAGGGAGGCAGTCGTACCCTCAGTGTTTGGTTCTACGTTGATTTTAATTTTCAGTGAATCAAGAGCTCTTCGTGCGATTTTGTCGGGAAAAGCATGGGTGTGGAAATCAATTATCATGTCTTACTCCGTTTGGGAAATACTGTGCTTATTATTATACCATAAAATGTCATAAAATAATCTGAGTTATCAAAAATTACAGGGAAATATTTTATTTTGTATTTTCATATGTTTCGTGTTTTCGGGAAATATTAAAAGACTGTAAACATTTTCACGGATTGTTGAAATTTTCATAAATTTGTTGTATCATAATTATAATTAGGCGTAATGTTTTTGATTATACTGATAATGGTGTATTGAGATTATATTTGCGCGGATTCGTTATCAAAACTATATATTTAGGAGGACATTCATGGACAAATTTAACCTTGAGTCTTTTTCTCGCGTTCAAGATAAAATCGGAACAAAAAACGCGTCTGAGCTCCGTGCGTTGCTTGCAGAAGACAACGGAAAGAATTCACAGTCCTGTGCAAGAGAACGACTTGAAAAGCTCTTCGATGCAGGTACTTTTTCCGAGATCGGTGCGTACGTAAGACGCAGAAATTCGGAATTTGACACAAAAGACAGCTATGAATTTGAAAGTGTGATTTGTGCGTGGGGAGCTGTAGACGGCAGACTCGTTTACGCGTTTTCTCAGGATATCTCCCGCACCTCAGGTTCTGTAAGTGAAGCTCACGCCCGTAAAATATGTGAGCTGTACAGACTTGCGATTCAGAACGGTGCACCGGTTGTCGGCTTTTTTGAATCAGCAGGTGCACTCATTCCCGAAGGAGTCAGAGCTCTTGCTGCTTACGGTAAGATCATGAAGACCGTATCCTCGGCATCGGGAATTATTCCTCAGATCGCCGTTGTTTGCGGCTCTGTTGCGGGTGGCGCATCTGTTATTTGCGGTATGTTTGATCTTGTTGTTAAATGTGACGGCGCTGAGCTTTCCGTGAACCCCAAATTCAATACAGCATCCGGCAGTGATTCAGACGCGGGTGTAACGGCTCTCGCTGCTTCTGACACCTCTTCTGCCGTGACTGACGTCCGTGAGCTTTTGAAGTATCTTCCCTCCAACAATGCAGAAGGTACTCCCTCAGACATTTCTTCCGATAATATCAACAGACAGGTTTCGTTCGACACGTCGGACGTAAGCTCAGTGATTAATGCTTTTGTTGACGACGGAAGATTTATCGAGCTCTACGGAACATATGCAAACGAGATAGTTGGCGGACTTGCTTCTGTAGACGGAGTGGCTGTCGGTGTTATTGCAACCGACAAAGCTAATGCCGCCGGAAAAGTTTCCGCTAAGGGTGCGCGCAAGGCGGCAAGACTTGTTTCTTTATTTGACAGCTTCAATATTCCGGTTATTACTCTTGTTGACAGTAAGGGCTTTGATAACTCAGATGTGTCGGAAATGTCCCCGTTCACATCCGAAATTGCCAAGCTTGCATCTGCATACAGTGCGGTGTCATCTCCAATGATCACTGTTATCACAGGAGAAGCATACGGATCATTTTTCACCGTTATGGGTTCAAAGTCACTTGGCGCAGATATTGTTTTCGCTCTTGACAGTGCAAAGATTGCCGCAATGAATGCCAAAACTGCGGTTGCGTTCTTCTTCAATGACGAGATCAGCGCAAACAATACAAGAGAAAAGCTTGAAAAGCAGTGGGATGATGCAGTTGCGAATCCCGTTGAGGCTGCGGCTTCCGGTGAGATTGACGATATCATAAGCTCCGAAGAGCTTAGACAGCGTATCGGAGCAGCCCTTGCCATGCTCAGTGCCAAGAGTACTGCTGTTTCATCAAGAAGACATCTCATTATGCCCCTTTGATAAAGTGAAGAAAGGATCTCTAAGATGAATACTTTCACATTATTGGCTACAGCCGAAAAAACTTTCGGTAACGGAATGAGTGTCGCCGAGCGCCTTCAGAACGGCGGAAAGATGATACTCGTTTTAATGGCTTTTGTATTTTCGGTAATATTTATAATCTTCTTTTCACAGTCTGTGATCAGTATGGTTATCAACGGCATCCAGAACAAAGCGGGCTCAAAAAGTAAAGAGATTAACGAAAAACAAGCTCCCCGTGTTAAGGAAGAGACAGCTGCCCCTGTCACTGAAGTTACCGAATCGGTAAGCTGTGATGATGACGTAACCGTCGCAGTAATTACAGCGGCTCTTGCGGCTTATCTTGCATCTGTTTCCGAAGACGGTAATGTTCTTCCGTTCAGAGTGGTTTCTTTCAAAAGAAAAAACTCAGGTAAACCTTGGAATTCTTAAAATTTTGCTCAGAAAGGTATATTCAGCATGAAAAATTATAACGTAACCGTAAACGGTGTAACATACACAGTAACCGTAGAAGAGATCGGTGAAGTAGCAACTACCCCCGCAGCTCCCGCGGCTCCCGCATCAGTACCTGCTCCCGCACCTGCACCCAAGGCGGCTCCGACCCCCAAGGCAGCTCCTGCTCCCGCAGGCGGCGAAGCGGTAAAGGCTCCCATGCCCGGAACTATCCTTAAGATGAACGTTAAGGTTGGTGACAAGATCGAAAAAGATGACCTCGTTTGCATCCTTGAGGCGATGAAGATGGAGAATGAGATTTTCGCTCCCACAGGTGGTACGGTTACTGCCGTAAATGCTCCTCAGGGCGCTACAGTAAACACGGGTGACGCTATCGTTACTCTTGCATAACTCCACTGTCAATAAAGATTGGAGTGTTGAATTTTGGAACTGATTAAAAATTTTATGCAGTCTACCGGAATAGCAGAGCTTGCTTCTGACCCTGTATTTTTGGTAAAGACGCTTGTTATGTACGTCATAATCGGTGTACTCTTTTACCTTGCGGTAGTAAAAGGTTTTGAACCCCTTCTGCTTATTCCCATTGCTTTCGGTATGCTTCTTGCCAATCTTCCCGGAGCTGATCTCTTTCACATGGACTTTTTTACTAAAACCGGTGATGACTCAAAGGCTCTGATGATTGATATGGTGAAAGACGTTGTGTCCAAAGGCTCACTGCTTGATTTCCTGTATCTCGGTGTAAAGTTTGGTATTTACCCCTCTCTGATATTCCTCGGAATCGGTGCCATGACCGACTTTTCACCCCTTATCGCTAACCCCAAGTCATTATTCCTCGGTGCTGCTGCTCAGTTTGGCGTACCCGTCGCCTACGCAGGTGCTATTCTTATCGGATTTGTTCCCGCTGCCGCAGCATCTATCGGTATCATAGGCGGTGCCGACGGTCCTACCGCGATTCTTGTAACTAAGGAATTGGCTCCCACACTTCTCGGCGCTATCGCTATTGCTGCATACAGCTACATGGCTCTTATTCCCATGATACAGCCGCCCCTGATGAAGCTTCTTACCACCAAGAAAGAGCGACAGGTAGTAATGACTACTCTCAGACCCGTGTCTAAGCTTGAAAAGGTTATGTTCCCCGTAGTTGTAACGGTTATCGTTTGCCTTATCGTTCCCGATGCGGCGCCTCTTGTAGGACTTCTTATGCTGGGTAACCTTCTTAATGTGTCAGGTGTTACGGATCGTCTTTCCAAGACAGCACAGAATGAGCTTATCAATATCGTAACTATCTTCCTCGGTATATCCGTAGGCGCTACCGCAAACGCCGAAAACTTCCTTGCTCCCACGACCCTCTATATAATTGCGCTGGGGCTTACCGCGTTCTGCCTGTCTACAATCGGAGGACTTTTGGCAGGAAAGCTTATGTACGTGCTTACAAAGGGAAAGGTCAATCCTCTTATCGGTTCTGCGGGAGTTTCCGCTGTTCCTATGGCGGCGCGTGTAGCCCAAACTGTCGGTCAGAAAGAGAATCCGTCAAACTTCCTTTTAATGCATGCTATGGGACCTAACGTAGCAGGTGTAATCGGTTCTGCGGTTGCGGCGGGAGTATTCCTCAGTCTCAACAGCGCAGGTCTTCTTTGATAATTAACGTGTAAGGGTGCGCGGTGCGCAAATCTACCCCCTTATACCGAAACGTAATATTATGGCTAAAGTAAAAATTACAGAAACAGTCCTCAGAGACTCGCATCAGTCACTTGTGGCAACACGCATGACCACTGAGGAAATGCTTCCCATACTTGCCGACCTCGACCGTGTCGGTTATCACTCCCTTGAAGCATGGGGAGGTGCTACTTTTGATTCGTGCCTCAGATTCTTAAACGAGGACCCATGGGAAAGACTTAGAAAGATTCGCGACAGTGTTAAGAATACTAAGCTTCAGATGCTTTTCAGAGGTCAGAATATTCTCGGATACCGTCACTATGCAGATGATGTTGTTGAATATTTCGTTCAGAAGTCCATCGCAAACGGTATTGATATTCTCAGAATTTTTGATGCCCTCAACGATTCACGTAACCTTAAATGCGCTATCAACGCCACCAAAAAGGAAGGTGGTCATGTTCAGGCGGCTGTCAGCTATACCATAAGTCCCGTTCACTCCAATGAATCTTTTGCAAAGTACGCAAAAGAGCTTGAAGAAATGGGCGCGGATTCCATCTGCATAAAGGATATGTCAGGTCTTCTTACACCTTACGCGGCTTATGACCTTGTTAAGGCTATAAAAGGCGCGGTAAAGATTCCCGTACAGCTTCATACTCACTATACGACGGGTCTTGCATCTATGACGATTCTTAAAGCTGTGGAGGCGGGTGTTGACATCGTAGACACTGCAATATCCCCCATGGCAATGGGAACGTCTCAGCCGCCTACAGAGGCTATTGTGGCTACTCTTGCAGGTACAGAGTATGATACGGGACTTAAGATGGACGATCTCAACAAGATTAACTCTTACTTTACTCCCATCAGAGAAAAGTATATTGCCTCGGGACTTCTCGATCCCAAGGTTCTTAAGGTTGACGTAAACGGACTTACCTACCAGGTTCCCGGAGGAATGCTTTCTAACCTTGTTTCTCAGCTTAAGCAGCAGGGCAAGAGCGATAAATTTGAAGAGGTTCTTGCAGAGGTACCGCGTGTTCGTGAGGACGCAGGTTTCCCGCCTCTTGTAACTCCCACGTCTCAGATCGTCGGAACACAGGCGGTGCTTAACGTTATCACTGGCGAGAGATATAAGATGGTCTCAAAGGAATTCAAAGGAATGATCCGCGGTGAGTACGGCAGATCTCCCGTTGAAGTTACTCCCGAATTCAGAGAAAAGATCATCGGCGCCGAGGAACCCATCACCTGCCGTCCCGCAGATCTTCTGAAGCCTGAGCTTGACATTCTTCGAGAAGAGATAAGACCTTATCTTGAACAGGATGAAGACGTTCTCTCCTATGCTCTCTTCGGTCAGGTTGCCACGAAGTTCTTTGAGTTCCGCAAGAATAAGCTTTACGGTGTTGATGCAGTGAACTCCGATAAAGAAAATAAGGTCCACAATGTATAACAATAAAAGTTCAAAACGGGCACTTTTCGGTGTCCGTTTTGTGAAAGTGTATATTTGTATGATTTGTATTTTCGATGTAAGAAACAGCAAAAGAGGGGAAGAGCTGCGAGAGATGTTCCTTAATTCATATTTGCCTTGTGCGCTTAAAGAATATGAAAAGATCAGCGATTCTCTGGTGAACATCTTTTTCAGTGATTCCGCCTATTTATTCGAATATAAAATGAAGAAGCTTGATCCGGAAACGGTCGTGATCGTAAACGTGAGAGCCGCCATCTATGAGCTTGAAAAATCTGCAATATTAAACCGGGTGACTGACATACTTTTCGTTAAATACGGAATAACCCCCATGTCGTATACATATAAACGGTTTTCTCAGATCGGTAATAAAACACTGTACGTGGGAAGATTTCTTCTCCTTACATACACTGAAAATCTGATTCTCAGACATATCTCGGTATGCAAAGGAAAATGGTGTACTGCGAAAGAGATTGCGGCGTACTGTCTGCCTCAAAGCAATGACAAGCATACTGTCGCAGTTCATGTTGCAAGTATCGTTGAAAAATCCCTCAGAATATCGCTGATTCCCATAATAGTTTCAAAACGAAATTACGGTTACAAAATTTATGACGATACACTGACGTAAGCTTTGAATCTCCAAAATGTCTTAAAAACCGCCGCCACTGTTAGATAGGCAAACAGTGGCGGCGGTAATATTTATCATTGGGAGCAGACTTATCTTCTTAATGGGACGCCCCATTATCATCTTTTAGTATTTACTTATAAGCTCACGCTTGAATTTGGCGGCTGAGTAAGCTACCTTGTAATCTCCCACTTCTTCTGCACACGATTCCAAATCGTTGTACACACGGTATTTCATGTAATAGGGAAGAGAGGAAAGCTCAGACAGTTCAAAAAGCAGTACAAAGGCGTGTTTAACGTCTCCTGAATCCCTGAGATAAACAGCTTCCGTGTGTTGTCGCAGACGTAAATTTGTGAAAAAACCGCTTTCGACTTTGTTACCTGCAAGAAAAGAGTGATATAGGATCAGCTCGCAAGGCACGTAAGATGATGCTTCATGAAGATCATATAGCTCTTGAGGTATAACGTCGGCTGTAACCGCTGAAAACAGCTTTTGATAATATTCAGTTGCTTTGGTGAAATCCTTTGAGAGATACGAGCACCTTTGCTGAATTTTTGACGCCGCTTTCATTAAGGCTGAAGCTTCGGTGAAATCGAAACGCTCGGCGAATGAAAATGCATAGGCATAAAGTGACATTGCGTAGAGATAGCATATCTCATCACTTTTCATGTTATCGGGAATGGTTTCACAAACAGTAATGACCTTATTATAATCTCTGTCGGAATAAAAAGCACGAAGCTCATCTGCCACAAAAAAGTTAGCAAATCTGGCGTCTTCGTTGGCATCGTCCGAAAACAGAAACCCGACGGGTATATCAAGACGTTCCGCAATATAGCAAATGGTTTTGACCGACGGGAGAGATTTGCCGCTTTCGATCAGACTGAGATGGTTACGTGTGAGCTCAGTTCCGCAAAGCTCGTTTTGAGTCATGTTTCTCTGACGACGCACAGCTTTTATTTTACTGCCGATATTGTTAATTGAATTTTTCATATTTTGTTTTCTGATTATGAATCCTGTCTCAGATCGTTACAGATCGCTTTTGCCTTTCCTCTGAATTCGGAAAGCGTTTTTTTAGTGCTCAAATCAAGAACGTCGCAATAATATGCCGCACGGGAAGCAAGCATACTGTATTCGTCGGCAAGCTCACTTATGGCATTTTTCGATGTAAACTGAACCTTGTCCGCAAATTGCTGGAACTCCTTCAGGCAGGATTCTGCACTTTCGATTACAGCACCGTTAACAGTTGACGTAACGTTTGAAGCGGCATTTATCAGCGCTGAGTCTGCTTTCCTTGCTTTTTTTGTGATAATTTCCCGTTCGGCATTTGTAGCAGACTCGGACTCGTAAGCGACAAGCTTTTCGGTTACCTTCTTGAGCAGTGCTTCAAGCTCGCAGTTGCGTACGGTTGCTTCGGTAAGGTCTTCTTCGGTACTGCTCAGGCGAGACAATGCCTCATTCAGACTTCCTTCAAGATCTGAGACTTTAATACCACATGAGGTGACAGTATCTCTTGCACCTGCCAACTCAGACTCCAGCTTTTTGATAGTCTCATCTTTTTGCGAAAGCTGAAGAGAAAGATCATCCCGTTCAGCTTCAACTGCGGTGAGCTTTTCGCATAATTCGGAATTCTTTTCTTTTGTTGCACTTAAGGAAGCATTCAGGGAATCAAGCTCATCTTGCAGCTTGCTGTTATCAGCTTTGGTAGTCTCAAGCTCCGCCAAAGTGGCTTCAAGGCGTTTTTCATTGATTTTTGATTCTTCAAGCCGCTGTTCGGCACGGTTTAAGTTTTCCTTAAGATCCGTTATCTGCAACTCAAGATTTACTTTTGTGTCGGAAAAATCTCTGTTAAGCTCGATTATGTAATTGTTAACGTCACTTTTTTTGAACCCCCTCACAGAGGTTTTGAACATTTTCATTTTCTTTATGACTCCGTCGATAATATTTGGAATTCGTAACTATATGGTATCACAAAATTCGAATAAAATCAACAGAGTTATAAAAAATAATGCGGTAAGTGTAATTTACTTTACTTATGTGAGTGGAACATCGCCGAAAATGAGTTTTTCGTCCAAAGTGTGCTTGGATGTCACCGTAAAACTTTCTGTTTCACCCGAAACTATAATTTTGCAGTCGATCTTTATTATAATCACTGCCCTGTAAAGAGCCTGATTTATGCCTACGTTTTCTATCTCGGTTACAACGTCGGCGGTAACCGCAGTAAGGTATTCGGCATTAAGGGTGATCTTGAAGCCTTTTCCCGTAAGATAAGTGTTGTGACAAAGAGACCCTATGGGAATTTTGACCTTGGCTTTGTTTTTCCTTTTAAGCTTATCTCCGATAAGCTCTGTTATCTGAAAACGGGTCCTCTCAAGCAGTACAGTGTCAGCAGAGTATGAGCTGACCTTCTGAGAGGCGTCATATCTGACGTTCAGATATGAACTGTTTTTATTCTCAGATAAATATTTGTCAACTATCCGTGAGGAAAGTATACTGATATCCGAGGTGGCATCGGCTTTAAGAATGCTTACCGCGCTTTGAGGATAAACGTTATTATAAAGGTTAATTCCCACTGAAAACACAAGTAAGAACAGCAAAAATGCGGCGATCAAAAAGCTTTTTCGGGGTAGAAGATGTTTAATGTTGTGTCGTACTTTGTATCTCATGTTCCATGTAATAAATAATCACGAAAAAAATTAGGATTTACACTTATAAATCCACGTTTAGGCTATAGACTTTCAATCATTTGTGTGTTATAATGTCATTATACGTTTAATATTATGCGAAGTGTTTCCAAATTATGATTTGTATGTTTTGGAGTTCAGATGCTGATTAAAAATCTTACCTTGTCGGAAAATTCCGTTTACGGATATTCCTCCAACTGTTATTTGCTTGCTTCGGGAAGTGAGGCGGCTGTCGTGGACCCTTCCGTCGAAACCAAACTTATTTTGAATGCTCTCGATAATGCCGGACTTAGATTAAAGTATATTTTACTTACCCACGGTCATTTCGACCATATGCACACCCTTGATGAGTTGCGTTCTGCAACGGGGGCTGAGGTCATGGTCCACACGGATGATAGTGAGACGCTTACAAACAGCGCTCTCAGTCTTTTCACCTATTTCGGCTACCCGGAAACCGTCTTTCAGCCTGCAAGTGTGCTTCTTTCCGACGGAGACTCGATAAAGCTCGGTGACGAGGAAATTACCGTCATTCACACTCCCGGACACACGCCCGGGTGCGTATGCTACGTTACGTCAAGCGGAATTATTACGGGCGACACCTTATTTGATATGTCTGTGGGAAGATACGATTTCCCGAGAAGCAACGGTGTGAAGCTTCGTGAATCCATCAAACGCCTTTACGAAAACTATCCCGCTGAACGGATATACCCCGGTCACGGACCGTCATCTGACATGATGACACAGATTCGCAAAAATCCTTTCACTAAAGGACTTGTTAAGTTCTAATGAGATTAAATGATTGCCGTCACGGCAAGAATGGAGTATATAATGGACTATAAATATTTATCAGATCTTCTTTTCCCGAATGTGACTATGACTCGCGAGGAGCTTGAGGAAAAGTATCCTCCCCGACAGCTTCCCGAGGGCGCGAAGGTTACGAGATTTGCACCAAGTCCTACAGGATTTGTTCATTTCGGCGGTATGTATCAGGCAGTCGTTTGTGAGCGTCTTGCTCACCAAAGCGGAGGCGTTTTTTACCTCAGAATTGAAGATACAGACGGTCAACGCGAGGTTAGCGGTGCTGCGGAGGCTCTTATCAGAACACTGTCAGACTACGGAGTAAACTACGACGAAGGTCTTGTGATCGATGATAACGGTGAACTTTCCGAAAAAGGAGCTTACGGGCCTTATAAGCAGAGCAAGCGTGCAGAGCTTTATCACGTTTTTGCAAAGTATCTCGTTTCAGAGGGAAAGGCGTATCCGTGCTTCTCAACCGAAGAGGAGTTGGAAGAGATCCAACAGGCTGATAAGAAAGCTGAGATCCTTGCGACCGATTGGCATACAGCTGCTGAGGAAAAGAAAGCTGCAATGCTCGCTCAGCGTCAGTTTACCATTGAGGAAGTTGAGGCGCATCTTAAGGCCGGCGATCCTTTCGTTATTCGTATTCTTGCGGACGGAGACCCTGAAAAGAAGACCAAGTTCACCGACCTTGTAAAAGGAAATCTTGAGATTCCCGAGAACGATGAAGATTTTGTTCTTCTTAAATCTGACGGAATTCCTACCTATCATTTCGCTCATGCAATAGACGATCACTTGATGAGAACTACTCATGTTATCAGAGGTGAAGACTGGCTTCCCAGTCTTTCAAAGCACATTCAGCTCTTCCGTTATCTTGGATTTAAGATGCCTAAGTACCTGCATACAGCCCAGATCCTCAAGGCAGATGAAAACGGCGGCAAGAAGAAGCTCTCCAAGCGCGACATGGGGGCAAAGATGGACGACTACCGTCAGATGGGATATGCCACAGAGTGTGTTTGGGAGTATCTGCTCACACTTCTCAACTCAAACTTTGAAGAGTGGCATATGCAGAATGTTGACAAGAGTTATCTTGATTTCCCGCTTAACATTAAGAAAATGTCAGTCTCAGGCTGTCTTTTCGATTTTGTAAAGCTTAATGATGTTTCAAAAAATGTTCTTTCAAAAATGACCGCTGACGAGATCTATGACCGAGTTACCGACTGGGCGTCCGAGTGTGACCCCGAATGGGCAGAGCTTCTTACACGCAATCCGGAGTATACCAAGAGAATTTTCGCAATAGGCAGAGGCGGCAAGAAACCCCGTAAGGACTACGCAACATTTGCTGACGTAAAGCCGCTGATCGGCTTCTTCTTCGATGAACTGTTCAGCGTAAATGTACAGTATGATGAGAAGTATTCTAAGTCCGACATCAAGGCAACGCTTACAGCATTCAGAGACAGGTATGATCCCGATGACGATACGGACACATGGTTTGCCGCTATCAAGGATATCGGTGAAAGTCTCGGTTACACCTCTAATATGAAGGAATACAAAGCAGATCCCTCAAAGTTCAAGGGTAATGTTGCTGATATCTCCATGTTCCTCAGAGTAGCTGTAACGGGCAGTCTCAATTCCCCCGATATGTACTCTGTGATGCAGATACTCGGTGAAAATCGAGTTAAGGCGAGAATTTCCGATATGATCGAAAAATTGTAATTAAGGATTAAAAAAATCATCTGAATCAGAAGAAAGAAACGGTAAAATCTTATGATAGAAATGAGTTCAAATTTCATTCACGATATAATTGACGCTGACCTTGCGGAGGGCAGAGAAGATCACGTTCATACACGTTTTCCTCCCGAGCCTAACGGATACCTCCACATCGGAAGCGCAAAGGCTATCTACATCAACTACTTTACATCCCGTAAGTACGGCGGAAAATTTAACCTCCGCTATGATGACACTAACCCCTCCAAGGAAGATACAGAATACGTAGATTCTATCTATGAAGATCTTCACTGGCTCGGTGCTATTCCCGACGGCGGTATCTTCTACGGTTCCGATTACTTTGACGATTGCTATAAGTATGCTGAGAAGCTCATCATGGACGGCAAAGCATACGTATGCGACCTTTCCGCTGAAGAGCTGAGAGAGTACCGCGGTACTCTTACCGAGCCCGGCAAGAACAGTCCCTACAGAGACAGAACACCCGAGGAGAACCTTGACCTTTTCCGCAGAATGAGAGACGGCGAGTTCCCCGACGGAAGTAAAACTCTCAGGGCGAAGATCGATATGGCGTCTCCCAACATGAATATGCGTGACCCCGCGATCTACCGTATCGTTCGTGCTCACCATCACAGACAGGGGGACAAGTGGTGCATCTATCCTCTCTATGACTATGCTCACCCCATTCAGGACGCGACCGAAAACATCACACATTCACTCTGCTCCCTTGAATTTGAGAATCACAGACCTCTTTACGACTGGGTAGTAGACAATATCGGCTTTGAGAAGAAACCTCATCAGTACGAGTTCGCACGTCTTAACGTAACTCATACCGTTATGAGTAAGCGTTACCTCAGATACCTTGTTGAGAATGATCTTGTTGACGGTTGGGATGACCCCAGAATGCCCACACTTTGCGGTATGCGCCGCCGCGGATATACTCCCGATGCGATCTTCGAGTTCGTTCGACGCGCAGGTATTGCAAAGGCAGACAGCCTTGTAGACTACGAGCTTCTTGAATACTGTATCCGCGAGGAGCTTAACAGAACTGCTCTCAGACGAGTTGCGATCCTTGACCCCATTAAGGTTAAGATCACAAACTATCCCGAGGATAAGGTTGAGTATTTCGAGCTTCCCAATCATCCCAAGGAGCCGGATCTCGGCACGAGAAAAGTTCCTTTCACAAGCGAGATTCTCATTGACCGCGAAGACTTTTCCGATAACCCGCCTCCAAAGTTCTTCAGAATGAAAGAGGGCGGAGAAGTACGACTCATGGGTGCTTATATCGTTAAGTGCAACGAGATCATCAAGGACGAGGAAGGGAACATTGTCGAAATCCGTTGTACTGCCGATCTTGAGACAGGCTGCGGTAATCCCGTTGACGGCCGTAAGGTAAAGGGAACTATCCATTGGCTTTCCGAGGTTGGTGCAGAGGATGTTACCGTTATGCACTATGACAAGCTCTTTACCATTAAGAACGTAAAGGATATTCCCGAGGATAAGACCTATAACGATTATCTCAATCCCGATTCTGTTCAGAAGATCAGCGGCGCTAAGATCGAGAAGGGCACCGATATGACACCCGGAACAAAGTATCAGTTCGTTCGTCTCGGTTATTACGTAGTTGACAGTAAGCATGAGGGCACATTTAACAGAGTTGTTTCACTCAAGGACAGCTATAAACCCGAATAATTTTAATAATTGCTTAATGACGCCGTAAGGCGTCATTAAGCCTGAGTCATGTAAATTAAGGAGTAATAAAAATGGCATACAAAACCGGTACAAAATGTATTCAAAGCGGTTATCAGCCGAAAAACGGCGAGGCGCGTGTGCTTCCCATCTATCAAAGTACTACCTATAAGTACGAATCCAGCGAGCAGATGGGCAGACTCTTCGATCTTGAGGAGGCAGGCTATTTCTACACAAGACTTGCAAACCCCACCTGTGACGCGGCAGCGGCAAAAATCGCTGATCTTGAAGGCGGCGTAGCCGGTATGCTCACTTCCTCAGGTCAGGCGGCAAACTATTACGCACTTTTCAATATCTGCGAAAACGGCGGTCACGTTATCTCATCTGCGGCGATCTACGGCGGAACCTTTAACCTTTTCGATGTAACACTTCGTAAGATGGGTATTGACGTTACCTTTATTTCCCCCGATTCCACTTATGATGAGATTATCGCCGCATCCAAGCCCAATACAAAGGCTGTATTCGCCGAGACACTCTCAAACCCCTCTCTTACCGTTCTTGACGTTGAGGTGTTTGCTAAAGCGGCACATGATATCGGTGTTCCTCTTATTGTGGATAATACTTTCCCCACACCCGTTAACCTTCGTCCTATTGAGTTTGGTGCTGACATCGTAACACATTCCACAACAAAGTACATGGACGGTCACGCGGTTGCACTCGGCGGCGCAGTTGTCGACAGCGGAAACTTTGACTGGACAAAGTACCCCGAGAAGTTCCCCGGACTTTGCACACCCGACCATTCATACCACGGTGTAACTTACACCGAGAAGTTCGGTAAGCTTGCATACATCACCAAGATCAACGTACAGCTTATGCGCGACCTCGGCAGTATGCAGTCTCCTCAGAACGCATTCCTTCTTAATCTCGGTCTTGAGACCCTTGAACTCAGAATGAAGCGCCACTGTGAGAACGCTATGGCTGTTGCAAAGTATCTTCAGAGCCACGAAATGGTTGACTGGGTAAATTACCCTGATCTTGAAGGCAACAAATACTACGATATCACAAAGAAGTATATGCCGGGCGGCTCATGCGGAGTAATTTCCTTCGGTCTCAAGGGCGGCCGAGAGGCTGCGACAAAGTTCATGGATTCCTTGAAGCTTGCGGCTATCGTTACACACGTTGCCGATGCGCGTACCTGCGTTCTTCACCCTGCATCCACGACACACCGTCAGCTTTCAGACAAGCAGCTTGCTGAGTGCGGAGTTGATCCAAGCCTTATCAGATTCTCAGTAGGTATCGAGGACGTTCGCGACATTATCGATGACCTTGAGCAGGCTATCCGTAACGTTTGAGGATTCACAGATAAACTCTCGCTAACCGTAGACTATGAAGAATGTTTATCTGTTAATATCTTAAGAAATCCATAACCTAAAAGACAACAGCCGAAAGTCGCACTTTCGGCTGTTGTCTTTTAGTAATCGGTTCTTTCTCTCGGTCTGAAAATGAGAGAAATGCACCACAGTCCCGCAAGTGCAACAACGGTGTAAATAACCCTTGCGATAACTGCATCCTGACCACCGCATATCCATGCTACGGTGTCAAACTTAAACAGTCCGATACCGCCCCAGTTCAATGCGCCCACTACTGTAAGAATTAAAGCTATTCTGTCGAGCATACATTCGTACCTTTCGATTTTATCCTTTTGTGAAAGGAACAATATATCCGTGGTAAACGGACAGTAATATTATGCTCAGTATTTTCAAATATAAACGTTAGATTTTGATTTTGCATAATATTTCTTGTCCGTTTCATAACATATCATGTATTCAAAAAGAAGAGGTGAATTTATGTTTGAGATCTTTTTATCTATTTTAGCCGGGATGTCTTTTACTTTCCTCAGTACGGTGCCGGGGAATCAGTTCCCACCTCCCCTTGATAGAAGGGAAGAGGAAGCGTTGTTTGTAAAGTATATTAACACATCCGATACGGAAGCACGCTCTAAGCTTATATCGCATAATTTAAGGCTCGTTGCACACGTAGTTAGAAAGTATTATTCGACCCACCCCTCCCAAGAAGATCTTGTATCCATAGGTACGATAGGACTAATTAAAGCGATTGATACGTTCAAGTGTGAAACCGGTGCAAGGTTTGCAACTTACGGAGCAAAATGTATTCAAAATGCAACCCTCTCGCGGATGGGTTTTTGAACCAAAAGGTTAGGTGTAAGTGGCATATCTCGCACCCTTTGGGCGATGGGGTGTATATTATGACCTGCCGGGAGGACGGTAAACTCCGACACGCCCTTCTTTACATACATACTTTTCGTCTGATGGCACCACGCAAGCTTTTGGAAGCCCAGCTTTTCAACAAGCAGTACGGAAGCTACGAGGACATCGACAATATCCCTGACCGCCTGCGCTTCTGCCGTCACCGTATGGGACTAATGCAGAAGGAGGTGGCACGGATGGCGGGCATCTCCCGCAATACATATATCAATCTGGAGACCGGCAATCTCAATTCTTTCAACAAGGTCACAGCGGACAAGCTGGCAACGATCTTCGACATTCCCGTATATGATTTGCTGGACGGCTATAACCGCTTCCTCTGCAGCGGACAAGCCCAACGGATCAAAGAATACCGAGCATCCTTCGCCTTGGGGCAGAAGCCCTTCGCCCGTCAGATGGGCATCCCCATCCGATGCCTGCAGGATTGGGAGAGCGGCAGAAAGGTGGTCAGTTTGAAGTCTTGGGAGAAATATTTCAAAGACAGAATCTCTACATAATCAGGAATGCCGTCCCCGAGGGGACGGCATTGCCTTAGTTTGATTTCTGCGCTTTTTCGGCTTTGATCTGTGCTTTCGTATCGTCGATGATCGCCT
>JAFXKJ010000080.1 GCA_017531765.1 Clostridia bacterium | reverse complement strand
TTTATATTTTTATCCGTCTGATTCTCCACGTTGAGGATCATAACGTTCGCACCGTTGTAATCGTATTTCTTTTCTTTTACAACGATATTACCGGTTGTGGGGATGTCGGGGTTGTCCACAGACGGCTGTGAATCGGGGGTGTCATCATTTTTGCCATCCTTCGGGGCTTTCATGAAGCGCTCGATCATAGCTGCGGCTTCCGCACGGCTCATGTTAGCGTTAGCATCGAAAAAACCTCCGCTTTTACCGTTGATTATCTCAGCACGGTACAGCGTCCAAGCCGCCATAAATGCCCATTCGGGTATCTCGCCTGCATCTGCAAAGGTATCCGTACGGCTTACGGGCAGCTTGTAGTTCTTTGAAGTGGAATACCTATAAAGAATTGTTACAAACTCAGCTCTTGTAATATTATCGTTCGTCCCGAAAACGGTGTTTGACTTACCGTTTACGACTCCCTTGTCGTACGCCCATTTTACAGCATCGGTGTACCACTGACCGTTTTTAACGTCACCGAAGGGGAGCTTCACTCCCGATACAGAGGGAGTTCCCGCAATTCTGAAAAGAAGCGTTACAGCCATAGCGCGGGAAAGCGTGGTGTTCGGTGAGAAAACGTTCTTTCCGGTGCCTTGCATGATGCCCTTGTCGGACACGTAGTTTACGCTGTCGTAAAACCAATCAGACTTTTTCACATCGCCAAATGAAGCGGCGGAGACAGTAGTAATTGCCGAAAGCAGCATAACTACCGCCAGTATTGCTGATATTAGTTTTTTCATTGGTGTTTCTCCTCTTTGTTAATACTTTATTCGCCGATTCCGCAGTGGAGCTTTTCTCGGCGTAGGATCAGATATGTCACGAAGAATATAACCGCGCTGATACCGATTAGCAACACTCTGTTTTGAGTCCACATATTTGTCATGGATGTAAGCTCGGCGTATTTTTCCGCGTACATATCGGGTACTGTATTACCGATGAAATATGTACCGAGAAGCGGGTCAAACAGACAAGCTCTCAACGGCAGTCTTCCTGCAACGATCATTGCGCTGAAGCTTCTCAGACCTATTCCCGAAGCGAAGCTTATGAAAATCGTGAGATAACAATTGCGTGTCAGCACTCTGACGAGAGAATACAGAGCGAAAAAGAATATGTACGTAACGAGAATTGATATTATTACGTAAAACAAGTAATTTTCGGGGACATATTCCGGAATCGGACTGTTTATGTTCACAAGGGAAGAGTCCGCTTCCGCGTCAGGTGTAAACGGCAGGATAAAGAGAAACGTTACGATAGGTATTACTGTGTATACCATGATCGGTAGCAGCTTTGAAAAGAAAAGCTTTGACGTGGGAGTACCGCTGACAAGGGCAAGCTCAATTTCCGTTTTGTCGCTGAGAATGAACGAGCAGAGAAGAATGAGCAGTATGGGAAAGAGATATTCGGTTACACCAATGAACTTGTAGACATCTCTGCCCACGGAAAATGTGCGCAGCATATACACCCAAGAGATCAAGATGAACGGTACACCTCTGATAAATGAACGTGTCAGCATTGTACCCTCACTCTGTAACCGAATCTGCTTCGCTTTCGGTATTGTCGTCCCACTCGCTTTCCCATTCGTCCTCGAAGTAGTCCTCTTCAGTTTCCTCGTCTTCCAACACCAATGGGATAACAGTTACTTTATCATAGCTTTCGATGGGGTCCTCTGCAGTTATGATCTCCTCCTCTTTGACGTCGATTGCCGCAATCACCGTAACTACTACGAGAGTTACGATAGCCAGACACGACAGTATGCCGTATTTGTACCTGCGGTGGATGGGAATGTCGGTAAAGCGTGATTTCATTATCGATAATGGATTTTTCATTTTTTCTTTCGCCTTTCTGTGGTTTGGAAATTTCCACTTAAATGTTATCATATAACTGCCGTAATATCAACCGGTTTTACATAAGTGTAGACTTTTTGAACGTAATTGTTAAATATATTTCCTTTATTTTTTGATAATTTTATGTTACAATATAATCGGTGGATTGTATTATGAAAATATGTTACGAATGGAGATGTTCATGAGAATAGCTATATGTGACGACGTAAAAAGAGACAGAGAGTGTCTGCGTGACGCTCTCATGCAGACCGAGATCGGCAAATGCAGTGAGGTATCACTCTTTGAGTCGGGGGAGAAGCTTCTTTCGTCAATTAACGGCAATGCTTTTTTTGATGTGGTATTCCTTGACGTAGATATGCCGGGACTTGACGGGATCGAGACAGGGAAACGTTTGCGAAATGATAACAAGGATCTGGTGATAATATTCCTGACGAGCCATCCCGAGTTTGCTCTCGATGCCTACGAATGTGAGGCGTTTCACTACCTGTTGAAGCCGTGCGACACCTCGAGAATTTCGGAAGTTCTTGAACGGGCGGCGTCAAGGATAGGTCTGATGCGAAAATATCACGTGGTGAAGACGAAGCAGGGAAGTGCAAGACTGCCGATAGCGGACATTTATTATGTAGAGTGTATTGGACGCCATGTAATATATCACATGATCGACGAAGACTATACTGTAAAAGAGAAGATATCGGACGTTTACGATGCACTTCGCGACTACGGTTTTTGCAGAGTGCATCAGGGGTATGCCGTGAATATTGACAAAATAAAATTCATCGGTAAGGATGAGGTGATCCTGACCGACGGAAGAAGTGTTATGATGAGTGTGCGAAAAAGGAACGAAGTATCTCTTGCCTATATGAAATATGTGGAGAAATTTACAAGATGAACGCTTTTGATGTGATAAGTGCTTTTCTCAATTCGATTTTTAACGTGCTTGCTTCGGTATATCTCTTTTCAATATCCTCCGAGGGAAGCTTTTCGGCGTGGCGTTACGGTATGTTTCTGTTTTCGGCGACAGGGCTTTTATGTATGTCGGAGCTTTACGTCACGGGCGGATTTTTAAGTGTGTTAATCCCATTGACGGTGATATTTTCGCTGTCGTTTGTGTATAAAATCAAGTGGTTTAACCGATTGCTTTTCGCCTGCTTCGCTTACGTGTTGGCGGGACTTGCCGACTGCATTACGGAGATCCTCGTGGCGTACATATTTAATATTCAGTTGGGAACTACATATATCAAAAGCCTGATCATAATGGGGATCGTTTGGTCAAAGGCATTGCTCTTTGTGTTTATGATCATCATAAAGATTCTGAAATACAGTATTTTTAACAGCCTGAAGCACGTAACGTCCTACGTTGTGATAGTTGCTCCCATTTCGCTTTTGATAATGCTTACTTTGAAGTACCGTATATCCCTTTGGCAAATTGCAACGTTCTCGGAAATTTTCTTCGTTTCGCTGATTCTCAACGTGGTCGTTATACTGTCGGCAGTTGTGATACTGAATATGTCCGCCGAGCTTCGCGGCAAGGCAGAAGAAGAAGCAAAGCTTGCGCTTTTAGAAAAGCTCCTTGAGAGGCAGGGTGAGCAGTATCGCGATATGGAGAAGCACGGTATGGACCTACTTAAGATCAAGCACGATCAGAAGAATTTTCTTTACGGTATTTTATCCGACTTGGATTGCGGAAATCTCAGCGATATACGCTCATGCATCCTCTGTGAGCTTAATACGGTTGAGAATACGGAGATTCCCACCGACCCGGGAAGTAATCTCATATATCACCTCGTGTGGAATAAAACAGACTTAGCCAAATCCAAGGGTATCTGCATCGACAGCGAGTACCATGATATAAAGGAAATACGGGTTTCTCCCATTGATTTTGCTGTAATTCTCGGCAATGCGCTGGATAACGCTATTGAAGCCTCTGAGATGGTTGAAGAGAGTAAGGAACGTAAGATCACCCTGATGATAAAAGTACATAGAGACCAGATCGTGGTGATAATAAAGAATCCCGTGGTAGGAAATATAGACGTCGGGAATCTGAGATCGACAAAAAAAGCTTCGGGTCACGGATTCGGGATACTCAGTATGAAAAACATCGTGTCCAGGTGGAACGGAGAAGTTAGTTTCGCAGTCGAAAATGGCATATTCACAACGTATATCGTAATGCAAAATTGCGAGTGAATCCTTTTTCTCAGATTTTTTGCAGATGTTCATAAATTTTGTTATCTGCAGGAGCTACCTGAATCTTTGGTTTGGAATCTTAAAAAACAGAAAAGGGGCTGTTGCACTAAGGTAAAAATGCACAAACAACTGTAGGGACCGGCGTCCTCGACGGTCCGTAACGAAGGATTTAAGACTCAAAATATATCTTAATTCAACGAAACGGACCGTCGAGGAC
>JAFXKJ010000079.1 GCA_017531765.1 Clostridia bacterium | reverse complement strand
GAGCTTACAAAGATTCAGGTTGAGGCTATCAAGAACCTCCAGATCGATAAGATCACTGTTTGGGACAGCATGAGCGGTGAGGGCGGTGCACCTACAACTGCAAATTTCCTTTCAGGTATGATGAAGTCTATTCCTCCTCTTAACGAGACCATGAAAATGGCGGGTATCCAGATGCCCGAATTTCTCGGAAAAGAGATAGCAGCACCTGAGGTTAAGGCCGAGTAAAATTTAGTATAGTAAGTTGAATCAACTATAACTGTAAGTAGTTATAGTTGATTCAATATAGATCTAAGATGACGTTTATTATGTTCGGTATATTTTCTAATTGACTTTCTGAATTAAGTGGTAGAACTAATTCATCATTTGTAAGTCTATTTATTCCAAATAATTATCACACTTTAAAGTTCACGAATATAAGGAGAATATCGTTATGTTAGACAAAATCAAATCTCTTTTTAAGAATAGGAAATTCACTTCTTTCTTGTTATGTTTACCATTTATATGTGTAGTCATTTTTGTGCTGTGGCCTTTGCCTTTATTAATGGTCGTTTATCCGATTTGGAATATTAAGCTTTTTATTGAATTGTATTGGCGAATTGTAATCATTTATTTTATTCTTTTCTCAGCAATAGCGTTATTTATAATCTTTGTTTGGCCCATATTAATGTACACTTTTCTTAAAGTTCGTACATACTACTCTTTACTACGTATTTGCAGAAAAAACAAGTACAAGTTCAAAATAGTTCGTTCTCCTTTTGCTTCGCTCAAGGGACTTGCCGTTGTTGAAGACATTAAAATCACAACTCCGCGTGATACTTTCTGTATCCATTACGTTGATATAATTCGACCGTCAAAATATCTCATAGATGTTACTAGTACTCAATACACGGTAATGTATAAAAAGACAAAAAAAATAAAACTGGTGAAAGACTTTGATTTCTCTGTTTTTTCATCGAGTAAAGATACTAATGTGTTTTTCATTCAATCACCCAATTTAGTAGTACGTCTTATAAAGGGCAATAATCGTGATACTTTAGAAAACAATGCAAAGTTCAATTCTATGGTATTTTATTATTCCGGCGGTTTTAAAAGAATGTTAAACCGTTGACACAAAGTCAACTCGTATGTTTTTTTGATAACATAGTAATAGCTATCTCAATATATGTTAAAATTGGGATAGCTATTAGTTTTAATTATTTGAAATCAACATAGAGAGGGGATTCGGTCTGAAATTTCCCTCAAGTCATAAATCCCGAAAGGAGTAAAAAATGATTGAGAAACTAAAGAAACTGGTGAAAAGCACGAGGTTTTTCATCGCCGTGAAGGTAGGACGGATAAAAAGGTTTTCCGGAGGGGACGACATTCGTTATGTTTCAATACACCGCGCAATGAAAAAGTAAGTCGTATATTCCACGTCAAGCTACAATCTTGAAGGAAAAGAAAAAAGGTATCAGCTTCCCGATACGGGAGGAAAGGGAAGAAGTGTCCATGTTTTGATGCTTCACGCAAGGGTGGTGGATACCCTCAAGGTAAACGGTGCTTCAAGGGAATATCTTGCCTACGGCGATGATGTTGGAAGCGTGGTGTTTTATTATCCGTCAAAATTTGTCAAAGCACTGGATAATAAGTCTGAATAACTGATAAGTTTATAAAAAAACGAGGGAAAATTTATTAGTAAATCTTGAAATTTCATCCTCTTTATGCTAAAATATTACTGTAAATTTTTATTCAACCGAAGTTGAAAAAGGAGTACGTTATGTATAAAAGTACAGTAGCAAATGTTTTTAGCGTTATAGGAGCAGTGATATTATGTATCGTTCTTACATTCTCCACTCTGGCAACATTGTCAGTAACCGCCTTAACTTCTTTCCTTAATCCTTCAAATCTCGTAGATATGATTTTTGAAAATGAAGATACGGTAGACTCACTTATTGACGAAGCTGTCAAAGAGATGGACATCGAAGGCATAAACGATGATTTTATTGATGATATCGTTGACTCCGACATTTTTGAGGATGCTTTAGCCGATTTCAGCGAAGAGCTTTCCGAAAATCTGTTTGAGGATTCCGATCAGAATCTGATTGATAAGAAATTCATTAAAAAGTTCATTAAGAAGAACGTAGATGAAATTGCAGAGCTTTACGTTGATAACATGGATACCGATATGACTAAGTCCGAAGTAGAAGATGCAATTCTTGATGAAATCGATGAGATCAGTGAAGAGTTTGCAGCAGAAATGCCCACTACAGGCGAGATTTTTGAGGATGTTGATTCCGAAACCATGGATATCCTTAAATACGTCCTCGGCGGAAGCTTAGCTGTTACTATGATCATTGTAACAGTTGTAATTGCGGCTCTTCTTTACCTCCTCAGACACAAGTACCTTGGCGGACTTAAGTGGATCGGTTCTTCCGGAATTGCAAGTGCAGCGCTTATAGGTCTTACAGTATTCACTCTGAATTTGCTCAAGGCGGAGTTCGACATTGAAAAGGCAGCTGAGCCACTGTTTGATATGATCGTTTCCACTCTCTCAACAACAGCAATCATTACCTTCGCTGTATCTCTTGTTCTCATTCTCGTTGGTTGTATCGTCGGTAAGATGCTCAAGAACAGAAAAGAACGCAAGGCTGTTCCCGCTGTTGTAAACGGTCCCGCACCTGCTATGAATATGGGTTACACCGTACCTGTTCAGGAAACTGTTCCCACTGCACCCGTTCAGGAAGAAAATAACAGCGCACCCGTTCAGGAAGAAAAGGATTGCGATTACGACATCGGTGCTATGAACAGTGAAGAAAATGCAGCTGCTCCTGCAGAGACAGACAACACCGATAACGGCAGCGTAAACGAATAATTTAATTAAGTCAAAAACACCGTAAAATCGGATCACCCGATTTTACGGTGTTTTCATAGTGATAAATAAAAGAGACAGCTTCATAAAATGAGAAGCTGCCTCTTTTATTTCTAATATTAAAGGATGGAGCAGTTTACGACTATTGCCGCAAATACGATGGATACCATGGAAAGAAGCTTTATCAGAATATTGATTGCAGGACCTGATGTGTCCTTGAAGGGGTCGCCGACGGTATCACCAACAACCGCAGACTTGTGGTTTTCAGAACCTTTACCGCCGTATACGCCGCTTTCGATGTACTTCTTTGCATTATCCCAAGCACCGCCTGAGTTTGACATAAATACAGCCATAAGGAATCCCGATGCGGTAGCTCCCGCAAGCATTCCCACTACGCCCGAGCAACCGAGAACGATACCGAGAACTATGGGAACGACCACCGCAATAATTGTGGGAACGATCATTTCACGAAGACTTGCTTTTGTACAGAGGTCAACGCAGGAAGCGTAATCAGCTTCTGCTTTACCTTCCATAAGACCTTTGATCTGTTTGAACTGACGGCGAACCTCGATTACCACGCTTTGAGCCGCACGACCTACCGCGCTCATGGTGAGAGATGCGAAAAGGAACGGCAGACACGCACCAACGAAAAGTCCGATAAGAACAGTAGGATTCGTAATGCTGAGATTAGCGATCTTTTCAGCTCCGCCGGGAATCGATTTAACCTTGTCGATGTAAGAAACCATAAGTGCAAGAGCTGTCAGAGCCGCAGAACCGATTGCAAAGCCTTTACCTGTTGCGGCAGTAGTGTTGCCCAGGGAGTCAAGAGCATCGGTTCTTTCTCTTACTTCCTTTTCAAGACCTGACATTTCGGCAATACCGCCTGCATTATCTGCAACGGGACCGTAAGCGTCTGTAGCGAGGGTGATACCAAGGGTGGAGAGCATACCCACCGCCGCAAGAGCGATACCGTAAAGTCCCTTAGCGGCATCTCCCGCGCCGCCTGATACGTAGTAAGCAACAAGAACGCAAAGACCGATGATAATAATGGGAATAAATGTAGAGCGCATACCTACGGAGAGACCGTCGATGATGATGGTAGCAGTACCTGTTTCCGAGGTTGATGCAAGATGTTTTGTAGGCTTGTAGCTGTCAGAGGTAAAGTGCTCGGTTGATTGTCCGATAAGTACGCCCGCAACAAGACCTGAAAGAATTGCGAAATAAATAGTCCAATCAGACTTGCCGAGTACAAAGTATACAAGGGGAAGAGAAACAATAGCGATGAGTATGGCGGAGAAGTTTGTACCTCTTGAGAGCGCCTTCAGAAGCTGACGCTGAGTTGCACCTTCTTTTGTTCTGACAAGGAACGTACCGAAAATCGAGAAGATAACACCGACAGTTGAAAGGATCAGAGGAAGCGCCATGGCTTTGAAGCTTCCGTTGAATGCCGCAACTCCGAGAGCGCAGGCTGAGATAATGGAACCAACGTAGGATTCGTAGAGGTCTGCACCCATTCCCGCAACGTCACCTACATTGTCACCCACGTTGTCAGCGATTACTGCAGGGTTTCTCGGGTCATCCTCGGGAATTCCCGCTTCAACCTTACCAACGAGGTCAGCGCCCACGTCAGCGGCCTTTGTGAATATACCGCCGCCTACTCTTGCAAAAAGCGCCATGGATGAAGCACCCATACCGAAGGTAAGCATTGCGCTTGTTATCTCGGATGCGCCCAGCTTAAAAGCGAATTTAAGAATAAAGAACCAGATGGAAATATCGAGAAGACCGAGACCTACCACAGTAAATCCCATGACACTTCCCGCAGAAAACGCAACGCGGAGACCGCGGTTTAAGCCGTCACGGCAGGCATTCGCTGTTCTTGCATTTGAGAGAGTGGCGATTTTCATGCCGATAAATCCGGAAAGTGCTGAGAAAATACCGCCCGTAAGGAATGCAAAGGGAACGTACGGAGTAAGAAGTCCAAGGAAAGCCATTCCTCCGAGAACGATAAACATTACGAGGAAGAACATACTGACGACGATGTACTGACGCTTAAGATAAGCGTTAGCCCCCGCTCTGATAGATGCGGAAATCTTTTTCATCAAGTCAGATCCTTCTGAGAATTTGAGAACCTTTCGTGCTGTGAACAGAGCGAACAGGAGTGCCAACACTGCTCCTGTCAAAGTGAAAAAAACAATAAATTTATCAATGTTTTTCAGAATGAAGTCCATGATATATGCCTTTCATTAATTTTTTAATGTGCTTTTATATAATTTCATATTATATCACTGTTCCTGAAATATTGCAATAGTTTTTTTGAAAAATACGAAATTTCATCTATCTATTGACAAAAACACCGATAACAGGTACAATATACAATAGTATAGCTTGGTTTTTCTTAAAGCTTAGTTATCGTCAGCTTGCACCCACGCCAAATTGTGACTATCTCCCGCTTTTGCAGAATTACTGAACCGAAGTTATCAAGAACGCGTGCGCACAAATTCAGTTTAATCTCAATTTTTCCGCTTTCATCTGAAGCCATGAAGCTTACACTGTATCTTCTGATGTGAGGCGAGGTGTCTGCAAAAGCCGTAATTATCTCACCGAGACTGTCGTAAAAGTAGTTCATAAGCTCGGCTTCCGCAGTTTCGTCCGCTGAAAAAACGGGCAAACAGAGGTTGACCTTTCCTTTCCCAACATATTTGGTCTTCACTGTCATAGCTGTTCCTTCCGTAACAAAATGTAAAGTATTATTTTAGGATATAACGATATGAACAACAATTTTAACACGCCTGCCGCCGATAAGCTACGTCCGTCGTCCTTTGATGAGATGGCGGGGCAGGAAAAGCTTGTAGGTAAAAACGGCATACTCAGAAAGATGGCTGAAAGCGGCAAGCTTTCTTCCGTAATATTCTACGGTCCTCCCGGTACAGGAAAAACCACTGCCGCCACTATCCTTGCAGAGGGCTCGGGCAGGGAACTGTACCGCCTTAATGCAACCACCGCTTCACTTGCTGACGTGAGAGAGGTTGCATCTGCGGCAAGCGGCATCGGAAGAATGGGCGGCGTTGTCCTCTATCTTGACGAGATACAGTATTTTAATAAAAAGCAGCAGCAGTCTCTTCTTCAGTATATCGAGGACGGAAGCATAACTCTTATCGCTTCCACAACGGAGAATCCCTATTACTATATATATGACGCACTTCTCTCAAGATGCGCTGTATTTGAATTCAAAAAGGTTTCCTCCCGTGACATTGAGAAGCGTCTTCTTGCCGTATCTGAACGTCTCGGAGTTTCGGACAGATTCACTCCCGATGCTATCCGTTTCATAGCAGATGTTTCGGCGGGGGATGTCAGACGTTCGGTGAACACACTTGAACTTGCCCTTAACTGTTGTGAGGGGGATCTGATCGACAGAGAAGACGTAGCAAATCTTCTTCCGTCCGTTTCCATGGGAAGCTTTGACCGTGACGGTGACACACATTACGACCTTCTCTCGGGACTTCAGAAATCCATTCGTGGCTCAGACCCCGACGGTGCTGTGTTCTACCTTGCAAGACTGCTTGAAGGCGGAGACCTGATCTCTCCCTGCAGACGTCTTATGGTAATTGCAAGCGAGGATATCGGTGCGGCATATCCAATGGCGGCGGTCATAACACGTGCCTGTGTGGAAAGCGCTAAGGAGCTTGGACTTCCCGAAGCG